>JBJEIW010000253.1:0-5154 GCA_051877435.1 Candidatus Ornithomonoglobus sp. | reverse complement strand
TGCCTACGGCAATTCTAAAAAAGGGGGGCAAGAATTAGCCGCTAAACAATAATTTGGTTTTGATACAGGTCTTTTTGTGTGGTATACATACGCATATAAAAATCAACACTAAAAAAAACGGAGGGCGTGTAGGCTGCCGCCCTCCGTTTGTTATGCTCTTTTAACTAACAGAAGCAATTAGAATGTAAATGTGAGCTCATTCTGGAAATCAACAGTTACCGCCGCATTAGCTGCGGTAACACCCTCATCAGGTGTAGCAATATCTTCACCGGATGCGGTTACTACATTTTCAAATGCGAAGAACTGAATTTCCATTGTAGGCTCTGCAAAAAACTTTTTCATAGTGTCCACCTCCGATTACTTTATTACTACAGAATCAACTGTAATATCTTCCGGGATATTTGTTAAGAGTACAGTAAGTGATACTGAAGCCTCACCTGTGAAGCCTGCAAGCTTGTCTGCCAATGCGATTGAAGCTGTGTCTGTAACCTCACCCTTTGTTGCTGTAACAAACAATGACTTTTCCTTAGCTTCATCAATTGTTGATGTGAATGCGTAGCCGTTGCTATAGGTTGTCGGTGCAGCTATAGAATTCTGTGTTACAAGAACATAGTCAAATGCCGGTGTAAGGCTGTAATTACAGCTGAAAATGAATGTATGCGTGCCTGCTGTAAGATCAGCGCTTACCGAGAATGAGCTTGAGCCGTTTGCAGCTACAGCTACCTGACCAACCATTTCTGTAGATATATCATCAATATATAAATCTACTGTTCTGCTCTTTGCATTTGAATTATAGAGAGGACCTTCGAAAGTATAATTGCCATCAGCCGGAATTTCCACATCTACACTGAGATAACTTCCTGTACCCTGCGTTGTCATAGCTTTACCGGCTGAGTATCTTGTATTGATTTCTGTAGCAACCCCATAGCCTGTTGCATCATTCTTTACAGCCGTTGAGGTTTCACCTTCAATAAAAGCTACAATAGTTTTATCTTCAACCTTTGTATAGCTTACGGTTTCAGTCTTGGCAGCTTCTGTTAAAGTTGTTTCAGCACCATAAGCTGTAGTGTCTGCTTTATAGTATGCGCCGTTATACGCGATATAAGCAGGGTAATAGTATGTATACGAATCTGTTGCAAAATATGAACTTACATCAGGGGTTTGTGAATCGATAACCACTGACGTATCAGCTGAGTCAACATAATTCACGGTTAAAGCGCCTGCAGCCGGATTTGTTGTTGTTTCAATTGCGATTGTCATATTTGATATTTCATAAGTGGTCGCACTCCATGAATAAATACCAAGTGTATCAATTGAATCAGCGTTGTCAAATGTACCGCTTACCGACTGTGAGCCGATGCTTCCTGAAACTGTGCCTGTTGTTAAGTCGAATGTCAAGGTTACATCTTCTGCGGCATCTGTTGAAAATGATGCAGCTCTTGAAACCTCTGCGCCATTAATATAATAACGCTTCGGGGATGAGCCTGATGTTATGCCGTAAACAATAGGAGCGCCCTCGGTATCCTGCCAAGCATTAGCTGTGCTGTATACGGCTTTGTCTGCATCATAAAAACCTATAGCCGTACGACCTGTAGATGACAAAGTCTCAGTATATGAGACTGTTACCTTTGTTGTGGATTCTCCGTCTTTCTTTGTGTATGGTGTAAGATCGAGCTTTGCCCACTGCTTTGAACTGCCGAGTGACAAAGTCTCAACACCGGTTTCACTATCATAGGTACCATAATTATCAAATTTTGATAAATCAACGGAAGCAGCATCATACACCGTTGCACCGGCGGTAACAGCCAGTCCTGCAAAAGCACTTGCAGCGATAGCGAAAGCTGAAATACCGCTTATGAATTTTTTAGAATTCATTTTTTATTCCTCCTTAAAAGAATTAAAAGTTAAATTTATAATAAACACTGTATGCCAGAACCTACTCTGACGTTTTTTAGCGTACAGACAAGCGTACAATGTTATTAACTTAAATGAAATACCGAACAAGCCTCTGCACAAGCACTTACAGAGACAACCGGCTATAAAAATCAATATTATAAGATTATATGTTATTATATCACCCATAAAAGTCATTTGTCAATATTTTTCAAATAAAAAGACTGATTTTTATATTAATTGGTTGTTAAAATTAACAATCGCTCCCGACCGAGAAATATAATGGATGATACTCAAAAGGCATGTTTTTCAATCGTTCGGGCATTATTTTGCGCCCATGCTCAGCGCGTCAGACGCGCCGCTTATGATCTCTATAAGCTCGTCGGAATTATATTTGTCCTTGTTCTGGGAATAGGCGTAATATGCGCCCTGAATTTCATATGTCAAAAGAATATTCAGCCTCATATTGTCCTTTAATTCGGGATATTTTTCGGAAAGAACCTCGCGCATTTTAATTTCAATATTATCTATAAGCGAATGGCGGCGGCTGCCGGAGAAAATTATATCGGCAAGCGGCTGTATTTTTATGTATGCCCGAAACAAATCGGCGGTGAATTTGCCGGGATTGTCAAGAAACAGATCGGGTCGGTCAATCGAGCTGAAAATTTCATCTATCAATGTGCGTTCAACAGTCTCCGAGAGGTCATATATATCCCTGTAGTGCAGATAAAAGGTAGCCTTGTTTATATCGGCAAGTTCCGAAAGCTCCTTAACGCTGATTTTTTCAATCGGCTTTTTGCCGCGCAGCTTAATAAACGCGTCCCGTATGCTTTCGGTTGTTCTTTTGATTCGCAGATCCATTGGTACCCTCCGTGCAAATAGACAATTTGCGACAACAGTCGCATATTTGACTGTAGATTAAAATTGTCGGTTGTATGCTTATGTTAAATCCTTTATAATAAATCATGTATATTTTATCACAAAAAATAATATCAGTCAATTATTTCGGAGGATAAATTTTCATGGATATAAAGAGCTTTTACGGTGGATGGAATTTTGAAATGTATGAATATCTCGGTGTACACAGAATGGGGAACGGCTTTGTGTTCCGCATCTATGCGCCCAACGCGGCAAGGGTAACGCTTTTAGGAGAGTTTTGCGGCTGGGAGGAGCTTGAAATGATGCCCGTGTGCGACTGGCGTTTTTTTGAGTGCTTTGTGTGCAATGCGCGTCCGGGGCAGCCGTATATTTTCAGAATATATGACAAGAGCGGAAAATGCGTAGATCACTGCGATCCGTACGGCTTCGGCATGGAGCTGCGTCCGGGACATAATTCGGTTATAAGGGAGCTTGGCGAATACCGCTTTAATGACGGCGAATGGATGGCAGAGAGAAACAACCGCATGAACAGACCTATGAATGTATACGAGGTGCATCTCGGCTCATGGAAAACCAAGGAGGACGGAAGCTGGTATAACTATTCTGAAATAGCGGATATGCTCATTGAATATTGTCACAACACAGGCTATAACTACATAGAGCTTATGCCGATAGCGGAGCACCCTCTCGACGCCTCATGGGGCTATATGAACAGCGGCTTTTACGCGCCTACCTCACGCTACGGAACGGCGGCGCAGCTTATGGAGCTTGTGGATAAGTGCCACAGAAACAACATCGGCGTGCTTCTTGATTTTGTTCCGGTTCATTTTACCGCCGACAGCTACGGACTGCGGCAGCTTGACGGCACAGCGCTTTATGAATATCCGCATAAGGACATAGGCATAAGCGAATGGGGCAGCTGCAACTTCAACCACACAAAGGGCGAGGTCGCAAGCTTTCTTATGTCAAACGCGTACTACTGGCTCAGGGAATACCACTTTGACGGGCTGAGAATGGACGCGATAAGCCGTATAATATACTGGATGGGCGATGAAAACAGGGGTGTGAACGAGAAGGGCTTGAATTTTCTGAAAACCATGAACAAGGGTCTCAAGGACAGAATACCTGACTGTATTCTAATCGCGGAGGATTCGACAAGCTTTGTAAAGGTCACCGCGCCCGTGGAATATGACGGTCTCGGCTTTGACTATAAGTGGGACATGGGCTTCATGAATGACACTCTGGATTATTTCAGAACCGATCCGCTGTTCCGAGGCGGCAGCTACCATAAGCTCACATTTTCAATGATGTATTTCTACAGTGAGAACTTCATGCTCGCTCTGTCCCATGACGAGAACGTCCACGGCAAGGCGACAATAATGCAGAAGATGCACGGAGAATATGAGGACAAGTTCCCGCAGGCGAGAGCAATGTATATGTATATGTACACACATCCCGGAAAGAAGCTTAGCTTTATGGGCAGCGAGTTCGGACAGCTCCGCGAATGGGATGAGGACAGGGAGCAGGACTGGGATATGCTCAGATACCCTGCGCACGACGGTTTTTTTACATATATAAAGCGGCTTAATCATATGTATCTTGAGCATCCGGCGCTTTATGAGAGGGATCTGGCGGAGGACGGCTTTGAATGGCTCGAATGTCACGCGGTATCGGAATGTATTTACGCATATGAAAGGCTTTCAGACGATGAAAGACTGATTGCAGTGTTCAATTTCAGCGGTGTTGACCGCGAGTTTGCGATTGAACGGTACAAGGACAGTAAAGCTGAGATCCTTCTGAATACTGACTGGGATATATTCGGCGGCTCCCGGGAGGTTAATACGGAAATTGACCTCCGCGGCTTCGGGCTTCCAAAATTCTCGGGAATGACGATAAAGCTTACAGGGGAATAATATGCAGGACTTTGGTGTTACTATTCACGATTCAATGTCATTTAGTTAAGGATGGCACATGTAATCAGGCAAGCATATAATTGCATATGGATGCAATTATGATTATTCCAATGATGATAGAGTAAGTATGATTTTCAGGATCATAAAAGGCATTGGTTCTGTGTTTTCCTGTAGCTTCAGCAATAAAAGCAAAGGATTTACTCTCTGAAAGTAATCTTTGGATTGATACTCTTTCATCATAAGTTAAGTGTTTGTTTTTAGACATAATGATTTCCTCCTTGATAAAGCAGAGCGCAATCATCATATCATAAAATGAGAAGAATATTTGCCAAACTAAAATCCCGCCTGATGTTTGCCGGACTAAATTCTCTATGGAAACATTTTACACGAGAATTTACTTTGGCAATTAAGAGCTGGTTACTATTCAGGTATCAAAAATCCAGTAAAAAAGCCATTGTGCAAAGCGTAG
>JBJEIW010000252.1:0-23771 GCA_051877435.1 Candidatus Ornithomonoglobus sp. | reverse complement strand
ATGCGACGGCGGCGGTAAAGGTGCTTTGGTGCAGGAAAACAAATCGGCAACATTATACTATTGTTTTGTGTGTTCAAGCAGCCAGCGCACTATTTCTTTATCATTTGCAATATAATATCCGCCGCTATGATAGTTTGATGTCTGAGCGTTGAAATATGAGTTTTCCTTTAAATCCAAAACGAGCAGATTATCAATTTCCTGCTGAGACATACCCATATTTTCATATTCCTGTTTAAGACCGTCATACGCTCTTTGAGCTGTTTCGGCACCGTAATATTCATCATTCTGTGCCATACCGATATACACCGGTATTTTATTTTCCGCAACACTTGTATAGCCTCCGTCCCATTGAGAAGCACAGTGAAGATAAGCCGCAAACAAATCCGGTCTTTCATCTATCGCTCTTGACATTGTTTCACCGCCGGCTGAAAATCCTGCCGCATAAATACGTTTTGTATCAACAGCAAAGTTCTCTTTAAAATATTCCGTAAGCTCAATCGTCTGCTGTGCCGATTTTTCTCCCCAATCCGTAAGGCTCGGCGATACAACTATCATATCTCCGGCTAAATCCGTCCATGTGTCGGCGTTGCTTTTTGCATAGCTGTTTTCTGTAAGCGGCGTTGTTTCAATCGTATTAAATTTACTGCTCCAGCCCGGCAGTGTCATGAGCATAGGATAACTTCTGCTTTCATCATAATCAGACGGCAGATAATAGGTATAGTGAATTGTTCCGTCACTGCCTTGAAGCGTATTATGCAAAAATTCCTCCATTTCTCCGCTTTGTTCAGCCTTGAGATTGTAAAATGTTTTTGTTTGCATAAGCGGCTGCATAGAGCCTTTTTTCCATGCAAAAATCTTGAGCATATAACTTTTATCCTCGTCCATATGAAACTCACCGTTTAAAACATTAACACGCACCGATGTTAAAATGCCGTTATCATATAAAGCGGTTATGATATTTATATCTGTAATAGCTTTATTCGCTGTCATTGAAAATTTCAGGCAACCGCCTTCTGTAACAGGCTGTTCTACATTTAAAAGCTCCGTATCATCTGTGACATTATCAAATACGCTGCTCAAAAATACGTCATAATCTCCGAACCAATCTCCTCTCGCACCGAAACCATGCTGATAACCTTCAAGAATATGCGATTCCACCGTAACTCCGGCTTCATTAAGCACCTCCAGTTGATTTTCAATCTGATTTCTGAAAACTTCCTCTGAGCCATAAAGTACATATGTAGGCGGCAGATTTGATGTACGGAATTTTTCTGTGTCCAAAGACGCAACGCTTAATCTTCCGTAAAATGAATACATAAGTCCGACAGCCGCAACGTCCGCAGAAACATTGTCCAATGCGTCAGGAACATAATCGCTGTCAAGCACAGTTCCGTTTACCAGACCTTTGAAATTCAATGCAAGCTCTCCGCTTAAAATCCCTCCTGCACTGAAGCCCATGACAGCAATATTATCCGAATCTATTCCGTAGTCGTCCGCATGAGCACGCACATAACGTATTCCTCTTGCAAGGTCTAACGCAGCTTCCTCCTGTGTATATGGGCGCAGCCTGTAGTTTACAACAAAGCACTGATAACCCAGCTTGCTGAGTTCCTGCGCCACAGGTATTCCCTCTGAATAGCTGCGAAAAGAAAACGCACCGCCCGGATTTATCATAACAGCGCCTTTGATTTTTGTATTCTGCGCGGCAGGAACGCTTACGATGTTCGGCATAAAATCCTCAGGATCACCGTTCGGGTTAGAATTTGTCCAAACAGTTTTTGCAGGAATATTATCCTCTGTCCATAAATAAATAGTCTGTTGAATATTTGGATTTGGTTTATCGTTAAAAGTAATATCCGTGTTGCTCGCAAATACTGCAGTGCACACAGTAATAATACATGCTAATAACAAACCTGCTGAAAAGGCTATTTTTAATTTCACTATATATTCCTCCGTTCCTATATTATAATATAAGTATAACATTGTTCTTTACTCCTGAGAAGTTCCGATTAGTTCATCAGTTTCAACCAAAAGGTTAAAACAAAAGTGCCCATCCGTCAGGATAAGCACCCATAATCATAAATTACAAACCTGCGAAACGGCATTAAGAAATTCCGTAACGTGCAATGATGGTTTAGGCGAATGAAAAATCCCAAACGGAATTGTATAATCCCAATCCACAGGCACAATCTTAATCAGCGGATGTACAGCTTCCCATTTCCCGAAGCCTATCAGAACACCGTTGCTGCTCTCGCATTTATTGAAAACATCAACATTGAAAAACGGTATGTCAGTCAATTTTATTTTCGGGTGATCTGACCATATTTCATCCCGTATCGCGTCAGTACGGCTGTTCCAGCCGCGGTGTATGAGCATGACATTTTCTCCGTATAAATCGGAAATATCGATTTTATCTCTGAATGCAAATCTATGATTTACCGACACTGCGCAGCTTATGGGTTCGTCCTCCAGCTTCAGTGCGGCGCAGCCGCTTCTTTTAAGAAATTCCTCGTCAAACCAGCCCGGCACAATATCAATATTCTTTCCGAGATTTTTAAGTATCTCACGAGCGTTTTCGGGAGTGTTATCAAAGGGCACCATGCGAAACTTTATGTCGGGACATATCTCTTTAATCTTAGGCCACAATTCAAGTATAAACTGTCCGGGCGTCATAAGTGATGTTCCTATGCGTATAATTTTTTCCTCCGTCTGCATCGCGTTATTGGCACGGACAAGAGAGTCCTTTGAATACTGAATTATATATTTTGCGTCACCGTAAATTGAAGCTCCCGCCCTTGTAAGCTTAATTCCCCGGTATGTCCGTTCAAAAAGCTGTAATCCAAGCTCCTGCTCAAGTAATGTAATCTGCTTAATAACCGCAGTAGGAGATATGTACAAGCTTTCTGCAGCTTTAGAAAAGCTGCCTGAATCTGCAACCTGAATAAATGTTTCCAAATGCCTGTTGTACATAAATATTCTCCTCTCCAATGTTTATAATGTAATTATTATAAATATTGTAACAGTTAAAGTAAACTTTAAGTCAATATGACTTGAAGAAAATTCATAAAAAATTTACAAGTTAAATGATTTTCAATTACAAATGATAGGTCTTTTAACTATTATCATAAGAACACGTTTATCCCCACAAGAACACGATTACTTTTCCGAAAATTCGTCCAAACCGCAAAAATCCGTTTCGCACCGGCTGCGAAACGGATAAGAACACGATATATAACCACGCGAAAACCGCATAGGTATCAGCTTTTCGGGCAAAAGAAAAAGACGACAGAATTTTATCAATTCTATCGTCATTCTTTGGGTGCGGGGACCGGACTTGAACCAGCGACCTCAAGGTTATGAGCCTTGCGAGCTACCAACTGCTCTACCCCGCTATATTTAATTTTGTTGTTTTGCTCTGACAACATAGGATATTATAGCATTATTTAATCTGTTTGTCAATAGTTTTTATGAAAAAATTTAAAATTTTTTCAATACATAAAAATTGGTTGACGAAACGGTGTAAATATTGTATAATTAATGTAGAAATTTGACAAAAGGGGTTTTGCGGCTATGTTCACCAAGATTAATACGGTTTCACTTTCAGGGCTTGACGGGTTTATTATAGATGTTCAGACGGATATTTCAAACGGAATGGTTGGCTCATCTATTATCGGGCTCCCTAATGCCACTGTACGCGAATCACTTGAAAGAGCAAAAGCGTCAATAAGAAACAGCGGCGCTGACTATCCAAGAAAGAAAATAACAATTAATCTTGCTCCCGCCGATATTCCCAAAGAAGGCTCCGGCTTTGACCTTGCGATAACTCTCTCCATCCTTGAAGCCTCCGGGCAGATTCATATTGAGGCTCCTGAGCATACAGTCTTTTTAGGTGAGCTTGCGCTTGACGGTACGGTAAACCCCATTCACGGTGTTCTGCCGATGGTTATTTCCGCATATGAGCACGGATTTACAAAATGCTTTGTTCCCGAACAGAACGCAAAGGAGGCCGCGGTTATTGAAGGCATTGAGGTCTACCCTGTTTCGTCCCTCGCCGCCGTGCTTGACCATTTTGAGGGTGTTTCGGTTATAGCGCCCTTTAAGGCGGATATGGACGATTACCGCGCAGCCGCCTCAATAAGCTTTATAGATATGCAGGAAGTAAAGGGTCAGGAAACCGCAAAGAGAGCAATGGAGGTTGCAGCCAGCGGCTCACACAACATACTCATGTCAGGCTCCGCGGGAACCGGAAAGTCCATGCTTGCAAGACGGCTCAGCACCATTCTCCCGGATATGACCTTCGAGGAAATGCTTGAGGTTACAAAGCTTCACTCGATTGCCGGAACTCTTCCCATTGACACCCCTCTTATAACCCATCGTCCGTTCAGAAGTCCGCACCACACCGTATCGGCAAACGCATTATCCGGCGGCGGTGTAATACCGCGTCCCGGCGAGCTTTCGCTTTCCCACTGCGGCGTCCTGTTTCTTGACGAGCTTCCCGAGTTCAGGCGCGATACCCTCGAGGTTCTCCGTCAGCCTCTTGAGGACGGCGTAATTACCATTTCGCGTGTTAACGCGACACTTACATATCCCTGTAATATAATGCTGGTTGCCGCAATGAACCCCTGTCCCTGCGGCAATCTCAATAATCCCAATCGTCAATGCACCTGTTCGCAGAACCAGATTCAGCGATACCGCGCAAAAATTTCCGGACCGCTGCTTGACAGAATAGATATTCAGATAGATTTACCGTCAATAAAATACGAGGATATTTCCGCGCTCCCCTCCGGCGATTCCAGCGCCGCAATAAAGGAACGCGTAAACAAGGCGCGTAAAATCCAGATTGAACGCTATAAGGAGGAAAATATAACCTCAAATTCTCAGCTTTCGTCCTCACTGCTTGATAAATACTGCCGGCTTGGAGAAGCAGAGGACAGGCTGCTCCATTCGGCATATGACCGACTCGGTCTCAGCGCCAGAGCGCACAGCAAAATCCTTAAGGTCGCAAGAACAATAGCCGACCTCGACGGAAGCGATGACATAAAATCGGTACATCTTGCCGAAGCGATACAGTACAGAAGTATGGATAGAAAAACATCTTAAAAATAAGCCCGCGGCATACACATACAGCCGCGGGCATTATAATATTACAGCATTTTTGATAAAAATGCCTTTGTTCTTTCGTTTTTAGGATTATTGATAACCTCGTCAGGAGTTCCGTCCTCCAACACGACGCCCTCATTCATGAAGATTATTCTATCCGAAACGCTCTTTGCAAATTCAATTTCATGCGTTACGATAATCATTGTCATGTGCTTCTGGGCAAGGCTCTTTATAACCTTCAGAATCTCGTTTGTGATCTCCGGGTCAAGAGCCGAGGTCGGCTCGTCAAAGAACAGTATCTTCGGCTCCAGCGCAAGCGCTCTCGCTATTGAAACTCGCTGCTGCTGACCTCCCGAAAGCTCGCAGGGATATGCGTCAAGCTTTTCGGCAAGTCCCACACGATCCAGAAGCTCCTTGGCGCGCTTGTCAATTTCCTCATAAATCCGCTTCTTGTTCTGTTTGAAATCCGGACGCTCCTTTGCGAGAAGACGCGGCGCAAGAGTTACATTTTTAAGAACATTATACTGCGGAAACAGGTTAAAGGACTGGAATACAAGTCCGAAGTTAAGCTGTCTGCGCCGTATTTCCGAAGCTGACAGCTTTCCCTTATAGTCCGCGTCAAATATACATTCACCGTCAACGTAAATCTGTCCCTTTGTCGCCGTTTCAAGGAAATTTATACATCTCAGAAGAGTTGTTTTTCCGCTTCCCGAGGAGCCGATTACCGAAATTATCTCGCCTCTTTCCATTGAGAAGTTTATTCCCTTCAACACCTCATTATCACCAAAGCTTTTACAGATACCCTTTACTTCAAGTATTGCCATCTCAGCCGCCTCCCTTACGCATGATAATAGTCAAGCTTCTTTTCTATGAAGTTAAAAAGAAGCGTGAGAAGTCCGCACATTGCGAGGAAGAATAACGCTGTCGCAAACAGCGGCCAGATAACGCCCGCCTTTGAAAAACGCTCCGCGCTCATCATAACCTCGGCTACGGCTATTGTTCTTGCAAGAGATGTATCCTTGACAAGCGTCATAATTTCATTGCTCATAGGCGCCATAATACGCTTTACAACCTGCATCAGTACGACCTTAATAAAAACCTGCACCTTGGTAAGTCCAAGCACCTGTCCCGCCTCATACTGCCCCCTCGGAATACCCTCTATGCCGCCGCGGTATATCTCCGAGAAATAAGCCGCATAGTTGATGATAAAAGCAATAAACGCGGCAGTCATGCGCGATTTCATCGGTATATGTAACAGCAGTCCCGGCGCGTAAAGCACAACGAAAAGCTGCAGCATAAGCGGTGTACCTCTGATTATCCAGACAAACACCTTTGATACATAAGCAAGCGGTCTGAACTTCGACATTGAGCAGAAGCAAATCAGAAGTCCGAGAGGCACCGCTGCGATTATAGTGCCGAAAAACAGGATCAGGTTAAACTGAAATCCATCTATAAGCGATAGCCATTTATCCATTGACAAAACTCCCGTGATAATATTATCGATCAAAACGAAAAGCGGGCTGCATAAGACAGCTCCCCCGCAGCAGACTGCAAGGGGAACACATCCCTGCGCTCCCGCTTATTTTTTCTTATTTAACGAGGAGAAGATCCTCTACGCCGTACTTTTCAGCAATTGCCCGGAGTGTACCGTCAGCGGCAAGCTCCTGCATAGCAGCGTTTACTTCCTCTGTTACATCTGAGCCCTGTCTGAATGCAACACCATACTCCTCTGACTCAAAGTCGAGGTCGATGATTGCAAGATCCTCAAAGCTTGTGCCCTCGCCTACTGAGCCGCCTGCCATTACATAGTCAATTACTGCAACATCCGATGTGCCTGATGAAACCTCAACAAGCGCTGTAGCCTGTGACTGAACCGCTGTGAAGCTAGCGCCTGTAAATGCCGCATCGTCTGATGTAGCAAGCTCCTCACCTGCCGAGCCTGCCTCAGCGATTACAGCAGCGCCGTCAAGGCTTGCGGTATACTTATCAACATCCTCAGCTCTTACAACAAGAACCTGTCTGTTTTCAAGATACGGAATTGTGATCGACATTGCTTCCTGTCTCTCCGGTGTGATTGTAAGACCGTTCCAGATACAGTCTATATTCTTTGAGCTGAGCTCAACCTCCTTTGAATCCCAGTCGATTTCCTGGAACTCCGGAGTAAGTCCGAGCTTCTCAAATACTGCTGTTGCAAACTCTGTTTCAAAGCCTACAAGCTCACCGCTCTCATCTGTATAGTTAAGCGGATTAATGATTGTATAGCCAACCTTAACCGTTCCCTGCTCCTCAAGATATGCGAGATCCGAATCTGCTGACGTATCAGCATTTTCTGATGTTGCAGGAGCTGATGAGCCGCAGCCTGTCATTGCCGCTGCCATTACTGCTGCCGCAGCGATTGCCAAAAACTTTTTCATTGTTAATTCCTCATTCCTTAAATTATATTCGTTTTATGTATAAAAATACATCCATACTGTATTATTATAGCATAATATGTGTAATGTGTCAAGGTATTTTTACAGAAAAATGACGTGCCGGATGAAGCTTAGTTACAGCTCAAAGCATCCCCTGTTTAATACGCAGCTTAGTCTGTAAACTGAAATACCGCGACCCTTTTAGGATTGCTTTCGAACATTTCTGTTAATAACTCATTTTTTGCGGCATCAACTGCATACTGACTTGCTATCACCGGATCTGTTTCGGCTGTCGATATGCTGTCTCCAAAATACGATACGCGCATTGCCGGTAAAATATATTCTTTTCTCATTTTATTCCTCCATCTCCAATCAATAAACGGTTACAGTGAATTTTGTATTGTCGACAATTGCCGGATATACAATTCCGAATAATACATTGTTCTCTCCCGAAAGAACAGGTAAGTCCCCATCATCGCTGAAATCATACTCAACCTTATGTCCGGCGTCATCAGTAACAAACATTCCGCTTACTCCGTCATTGGGTGTGATACTGAAGGTCAGCGAGGTTGCATTTCCTATATAACCCTGCTCTGTCGTATATGTCTTTATAACCGCCATATCATCATTGTAAGCAGGCGCTGTCACGCTCGTGCTTGATGGGAAGTCAATGTCGGATAGAAGAACACCCTCCGCCGGAGCGTCCACATAATAGCTTCCGCTGTAGCCTGAAGCGGATACGCTTACCTTTTCGGTCGCGGGATAATCTATCGCAACAATATACTGTCCGTACGCGTCGGTGGTAGTCGCATATTCTGCGCCGTTTACCGTAAGAGTTACTGCGGTATTTGTGACCGGTGTAGTAGTAGTTTGTCCCTTGTTTCCGGTCGTGGTCGAGCTGATCGTTCCGCTTACAAGCACCTTATCGTTCGCGTCTGTGTTGTATTTCATAGCGTCAAATGCCGGGAGCGCCTTGTCGGTAAAATCGAAAAGGTCTGAGTTTGAAACGACATTCGCCTCTGTGCAGTTATCACTTTCGCGTATTGCCCAGCCTGTGTTATATCCTGTGCTGCCCCATGATGAATTATCATAAGCCATGATCGGATCCCAGTACATATCACCTATACAGCGTCCGCCGAGTACCTTTTTAAGCTTTGCATAAAGCTCCGTCAGAAACGCTTTCTGTCCCTGCTGGCTCTCGCCGTAGCTGCTCTGGTAATATCCGTTATCCTGAAGCTGTCCCTCATATCCGTCTCCGCGGGTTGCGTTCCAGTTATAGCCGGTTTCCATTATGATAACGTCCTTGTCATACTTGTTAATAAGAGTTGCAAATTCCGAAACTACTGTGTCGATTGAAACATCGCTGTTGTAATACGGATAGAAGGAAACGCCTATTACATCGAAATCAATGCTTGAAAGTGCAGCGACAAAATTTGTTCTTGCCGTAACCTTACCGCCGTTATCTGTGTGGAGAATAATCTTTGCGTCCGGGCATTCCTCACGCACCGCCTTTGCGCCCGCGTTTGCCAGCTGTGCTATATATGTTGCGTTATTGTATAAGCCGTTATTTGAGGCATACTGTCCGAAACACATTCCGTACTGCATCTCGTTGCCTATTGAGATGTACTCAGGCTCCGTATCCTGCGCCTTTAAGTCCTGTAAAACCTGCTTTGTATATTCGTAAATCTTATCCGCGTAATATGTCGCAAGCGAGCTTCCGCTTAAGCCTGACGCGCCGCTTGTCCAGTCAGTCGGCACCATCTGCGTTGCGCCGTCCGACCAGTAGTCCGAATACGCAAAGGTAAATTCAATCTGCATACCCTTTTCCTTTGCGCGCTTTGCAAGCACAAGGCAGTCAGCCTCATCCATATATCCCTCCGGCAGGTAATAGGTGCCGTCACCGCGGTTATCGCCCGGATTGTTAAGAACTCTTATACGCGCGAGGTTAAAGCCCTGCTCTGCCATAAGCTGCAGGCAGTCCTTTGAATTTCCGTCCGCATCCTTATAGGTAATCGGACCCTTTTCCTCAAGATATGTAAGCTTTGAAATCTCTCCGCCCTTGAGGAACTGAACTCTTGTGCTGTCTGACTCTGCAAGCTTGAAGTTATCAAGCGTAATTGTCTGTGTGCCGTTTGCATACAGACCTATGTCAAGTATGCCGTTGTCAACCGTTACTCCCGGCACTATAATTTCTTCGTCAGTGCAGAGAGGAATTGCTGTTCTTGCCATCGTGTGACCCTTTGCCTTTGCAAAGAGATATGCGGCATCGCTTGTTGACGGTATTGTCGCAGTTACTGTCGCAGTAAGGTCATATGTGCCGTCAGGCACATTTGTAAGCTGCTGACGCAGCTCAGCCTCGCCGCTTGATGATGATACCGCAAGCGCTCCGCTTGAAACGGACATCTTTGATGTGTTTGATATTGTCCAATCGGTCGTTCCGTCAGAGAAATCTCCGTTAGGTATGTCAATGCTTATCGGTGTAGGAGTCGGGTCAGGTACCTCATGGGTGTACGCCATTACCGAAAGATTATCCAGCTGCGCCTGTGTGCTGTTTGCCCATGTGTAGAACTCTATACCCGTACACTCCTGCGCAAGGCTTGAGGTGTTATAAAAATCAGAATCAGATTTTGAATAGAGCGTTGTTCCGCTTGAAGATGTAATTGTATAGCTCATCTTATGGTTTATAAGATCAACATTTACCTTTGTATGAACCATATCGTCAAATGCGGCTAACGATGTACTGCCGCATGCCCGGTAATATGTGCCGTCGCCTGTTCCCGCGCTGTAAATCAGATAGTCCGTATTGTACGTTGATTTAGATGAACCGCCCGCTTTGGTACCGCGCTTTGCAGCATCATAAAGGCTGACATAGTAACGTGAGCCGGATGAAATCAGCGAATCAAATTCAACAATTACTTCATTAGCGCCGGAAGCAGCGGATGAAAAGTCATAATACGCCAGCGAGTATTCGTTGCCGGCATTTTCTGCGGAATTTATGTACTGAATCCCATCCGTAACCGAGCAGGTTACACGGTTTGCTTGGGTAAGCTGTGAAACACCGTCAGAAAAATCGAGTGTAAGCGAGCCTGTAAGATCAGTATCTTCTTTATATGCTGTTACGGTCAGATTATCAATATATCCCGGCGTATTGTTTGTCCATGTATAGAACTCAATTCCCGTACATTGCGCAGCCGAAGTATCCTTAAACGCTTTGCCTGTGCCGGAGCTGAGCGTTGTTCCTGACTCTGTTGTAACCGTATAATCCATTGTATTATTCACAAAGGATACGGTTACCTTTGCATGAATCGTGTTGTCAAGCGCGGCTGCTGAATCAGATACATTTACTCCCATAACCTGGTACAGGTTACTGGAATTTCCCAGACCCATAGTGTAAATCAAGCCTGTGGTATTATAAGTAGCACCGCTTGAACCGCCTGCAGTTGTGCCTCTCAGCGAGGTATCGTAAAGGCTTATCCAATACCTTGTGTCTGACGATATTCTTGAATCAAACTCAACCACAACCTCATCCGCTCCCTCCGAAACCGATGAAAAGTCATAGTATGCAAGACCGTACGCATTGCCCGCATTGTTTGCAGAGGTTATGACCTGCTCGCCGTTTTCCACAGTACAGGTTGTCCTGTTTGCCGCCGTAAACTTTGACTCTCCGTCATCAAAATTCAGCGTAAGCGATCCGCTCTGGGTTGCCGCCAATGCCGGCGACAGTGCGCAGAATGCCGAAGCAAGCATTGACGCCGCCACGACCGAACTTAAAAATTTTCTCATAGTTTTCCCTCTCTCTCTTTACTGTAAGATTTCCTATTTATACAATTCGCGGATAACACTAAAAATTTGGGGGGAATTATATTATTTTTTTCGTGTAATCGCGCAAATTTTGTATCAGATTATAATGGCAAAAGCTCTATGGTCGGATTTTTGTAATTAACATATTCAACACTCTTGCGCTTTGACATGCCTATCGCTCTGCTTATAAGCCTCTGCAGAAGGCATGCCGCCTCCGCCCGCGTCACCGCCGCATCCGGTCTTATTGTTCCGTCGTCATATCCGCTTATTATCCCATCCTCTATTGCCGCATCGACATATGGCTTGTCTGTGTCGCTTATATTCTCCGCATCCGAAAATCCCGAAAGGTTCTGATAATCACCCTTTGAAACGGTATAGCCGAGCGCCCTTACAATACTTGCAGCGACACTCTCTCTTGTCGCGCCGTCATCGGACAGATAATAATCCCGACCGTCGCTGCCCCTGTAATATGCAAAATAGCTGTTCATCGCTATAATATACGGAGCACTCCAGTCGTCCGCCGTAAGGTCGCCGCTGCTCATAAGCTCCGCATACAGTCTGATACCAGTAACAGGCTGAAAGCCAAGCGTTGTACACAGCATTTTCGCCCATTCTCCGCGCGTTACCGCCGCATCGGGTCTGTAGCTGCCATCCTCATAGCCGCCAACAGCTCCCAGCTCCGCAAGATACATAATACTGTCATACGCCCAGTGCTGCTGCGGCACGTCATTAAATTCCTTATCCGCCGCCTCTGCGCTTAACCCGGTAAACGCGGAAATCAAAACTGTCATTGCTATAAAAGCAGAAGCTGCCTTCGCATACCTCATACAATCTCCTCCGATTTTATTCTATAGTAAATATTTTATCATAGATTGTAATTATATGCAAGTTTTTTATTATGTAAATTTTTATTTTTTGTCATCCGACTTTAACCCGCATCCCTTTGCTCTTAATTTTCTATCACATTCCTGAGGTATCCGTGGTGACTTTACACAAAAAAGCACCGCATCAACTGACACAGTGCTTCGGTGAACAAATTATTTCTCATTCTTTGCGAGGAACTCGTTGATTTCCTTGACCAACGACTCACATTCCATGCCGTGAACCTGACATGCCTCCTCGATCGACTCTCCCTGCGATGCCGGGCAGCCTACGCAGTGCATTCCTGCGTTCATAAGAATATCGGCAATGTTCATGTCGAGCATAAGAGCCTCGCCGATAAGTGTATCCTTTGTAACCTGTGCCATTTATATTTCACCACCTTCCGATGCCGTAAAGCATTCTTCAAACTCCTCGCCGGAGATTGTTTCCTTTTCAAGCAAAAGCTCCGCGACCCTTATGAGCTGCGCGCTGTGCTCCCTTATAATCTTCTCAGTCTTTTCATACTGAGCCTTGAGGATCTTCTTTACCTCCTCATCTATTGCAGCCGCGGTCTGTTCTGAATACTGCTTTGAGTGACCGTAATCCCTGCCCAAGAACACCTCGCCGCCGTCGTCGTATGATACTGGGCCGATTTCATCGCTCATGCCGTATTTAACAACCATGCTTCTTGCCGCCTCAGTCGCGCGCTGAATATCGTTTGACGCGCCTGTGCTTATATCGTCAAGCATAACCGCCTCCGCAACACGTCCTCCGAGAAGTCCGATAATGTTATTGAGCATTTCGCCGCGCGAATTGTACATTTTGTTATCCGTTTCCGGCTGATACATCGTAAAGCCGCCCGCCATTCCGCGCGGTATGATTGAGATTGCGGAAACCTTGTACTGCTCACGCTGTACAACACGCGATGCAATCGCGTGTCCCGCCTCATGGTACGCCGTAAGCTTCTTTTCCTTATCGGTAAGAACTCTTGATTTCTTTTCCGCGCCCATGCTGACCTTCAGATTTGCGTCCTCTATATCGCTGTTTGTTATTTTCTCATGTCCGCGCTTCGCCGCTAAAATTGCCGCCTCATTCATAAGGTTTGCCAGATCAGCGCCGGAATATCCTGTTGTGATCTTTGCAATTTTTCTCAGATCAATATCCGCCGCCAGAGGCTTATTCTTTGAATGAACTCTTAAAATTTCTTCTCTGCCATTTACATCCGGATAGTCAACCACAACCTGACGATCGAAACGACCCGGTCTTAAAAGCGCCTTATCAAGTATATCCGGTCTGTTTGTCGCGGCGATTATTATTACGCCGTCATTGTCTGCAAAGCCGTCCATTTCAACAAGGAGCTGATTGAGCGTCTGCTCTCTTTCGTCATGACCGCCGCCCATACCGGCTCCGCGCTTACGGCCCACAGCATCAATTTCATCAATAAATACAATACATGGCTTGCTTCTCTTTGCCTGCTCGAACATATCACGCACACGCGATGCGCCGACACCGACATAAAGCTCAACAAAGTCCGAACCGCTTATTGAGAAGAACGGCACATTTGCCTCACCCGCAATAGCCTTTGCAAGCAGGGTCTTACCGTTACCCGGCGAGCCTACAAGCAGAATACCGCGCGGTATTTTGGCGCCGAGCTTTGTATATTTGATCGGGTCGCGGAGAAAGTCTACAATTTCCTCAAGCTCCGCCTTTTCCTCCTTGGCTCCGGCGACATTCTCAAAGGTAACCTTGCCCCTGTCCATCATAAGCTTTGCCCGGCTCTTTGTAAAGCCTCCGCCGTTTCCTCGCTTTAAAAGCATTACAATGAGAATGAGTATGAGTATGCCCGAGAATATAATATCAATTGAGCCTACGATCGAAAACCTCTGCTGCTTTGAGGAAACGCTGAGCACTCCCCTCGCCATCTGATCCTCAATATCATCACCCGCGTCCGCATACAGAACGTCAAGTGAAGGAATTTTTACCGTACACGCCGTGCCTTCTATTTCCGCAATCACAGATTTATCTGATATAATAAGCTTATCTACCTGTTCATTTTTTATTGACGAAATCAGGTCTGAATACAGCACCTCCGGCTGACTGCTCGCATTCCTTGCAATAAACGAATACGACAGATACGCAATGAGCAGTACAATGATCCATACTCCGAAATCTCTTAAAATCTTTCGCAAGCTACCACCTCCTTATTGGTAATACAGATTTATTCTATCACATTTTTCAGATAAATTCAATACTCCAGTCTGATTTTTATACCGTTTTTGTGAAATTTAAACCTATTATCACGTCTGTAGCCCGCTATCCATGCAATATCTTCGTCAAATGTCACAATTCCAACGCTTCCGCGTTTATCCTTAGGAATTTTCTCGTTTATCATAAAGTCCTTGACCTTCTTCATCCCCTTCATTCCGAACGGTATGAATTTATCGCCTGCTATCCTGCTTCTTACACATATCCTGCAATTCTCCCGCGGCAGTCCGAAATATTCCCAGCCGTCCTTTTGCCGCTCCGCCGCCTTTTCAATATGGATGCGGCAGCCCATTTCGGGAATATATCTGCTCTCACCTATATTAAGCTCATATTCAAAGCTGCCGGTTTCCGCTGTCGCCCTCCTTAGGTACAGCCTGCCGTATTCCACAGCCGCATATACTCCCCGCGCAATATCGGCGCGCGAGCCTGTCCTGTTCTTTTGCGCAAGCCTTATCACAGAGGAAACAACAGAGGACGGAACATCCTCCCTGCCGCACATATCGTCAAGCATCCTTCTTATGACCCTTGTTGAAACTGCCGGGTGCAGCTCTGAAAGAGCCTTTGTTTCTATTGAATTATCCCTTACAAGCTCCCCAAATGCCTTATCCGCCTCGCATTTTAGGAAATCCTCATCTACAGAAAGCACCGCGGCATTTTTTGTGACCGTATCAACAAAGGACGGATTAATATTCGTTTCAATATCCAGCAATATTATATGCCGTATCTTGTTTCTTGTATATATCGTTTCAAGATTAGTTTCATCCGTAACGTAATCGATATTGTTTTCACGGCAGTAGCCCTCTATTTTCTCCCGCGGCACATCAAGCAGCGGACGGATAATTCTGTCCCTTTTATACGGGATACCGCAAAGTCCTTTTATTCCGCTGCCGCGCATAAAATTCATCAGTATCGTTTCGGCATTATCATTCTTATGATGCGCCGTCGCGGTACATTCTATGCCATGCTCCGCCATAAGCTCATCAAAAAAGCCGTAGCGCGCCTCTCGCCCCGCAAGCTCCTCGCTTATGCCGCGTTTTTCCGCCTCCTCTCGCACCTTGGCATGAAGGCAGAAAAACTCAATACCAAGCCTGTGGGCAAGAGCTTTTGAAAATTTTTCATCACGATCTGCCGTCTCTCCCCGCAGACCGTGATTGACATGCGCCGCATAAACCTTAAATCCGTATTTTTGCGAAAGCGCGCACAAAATATGCGTGAGCGCCGCGCTGTCCGCTCCTCCGCTCAGTCCCACAAGCACTGACCTGACCGGCAGCATATCATGCTCAAGCATTGTTTTCTCTACAGCTTTTATCATAGCTCCTCCATAAATTTCTTAGAAAAACAAAGGCTGAGAAAGGTTATCCTACCCCTCCTCAGTCCTGTACTCAATATTCTGGAATTTTGTATATTCACCCTTGAAGCCGAGGGGAAAGGTATCAGTCTCACCGTTACGGTTCTTCGCTATTATGCACTCCGCAAGGTTCTTTTCCTCAGGGTCCTTGCTGTAATAATAGTTTCTGAACAGAAACATAACCATGTCGGCATCCTGCTCGATCGCACCGGATTCACGCAGGTCCGAAAGTATCGGACGCTTGCCCTTCTGCGTTTCGCTCTCTCTTTTAAGCTGTGAAAGCGCCACAACCGGAATATCCAGCTCCTTTGCGAGCACCTTGAGGGACCTTGAAATCTCCGATATCTCCTGCTGACGGTTATCCGCCCTGCCGCTGCCCTGCATAAGCTGCAAATAGTCGATTATGACCATCTGCAAATCCTTGGTCTGCTTGAGCCGTCTGCACTTTGCGCGTATCTGCGACACTGTAATGGAGGCGCTGTCGTCAATATACAGCGGCGCCTTCGCTATCGTATCCGCCACATCGCATATCTTCTCCCAGTCGTCCATCTCCATTGTGCCGTTGCGGATTTTTCCGTTATTTACAAGCGCCTGCGAGCAGAGGATTCTGTTTACAATCTGCTCCTTAGGCATTTCGAGGTTGAAAATCGCAACCGTCTTTCCGCCGTGGATGCTCATATACTCCGCTATGTTGACCGCAAAGGTTGACTTACCCATACCCGGTCGTCCGGCAATGATGATAAGCTCACCGCCGTGGAAGCCGCCGCAGCGGCGGTTCAGCTCTGCAAACCCGGTATCAAGACCTGTTATACCTCCTTCATTTCCGGCATTTTTGGCGATCGTTTCATAGCTTGTCTGCAATATTTCGCTTATATGAACAAGATCGTTTGACTGCCTTGACGCCGACACGTCAAAAATAAGCTGCTCTGAGCGCTCCAGAAGTACAGCAAGGGGATCCTCCTCGCTGTACGCCATTTTCGTGATTGACGACGCACTCTGTATAAGCTGACGTACAACAGCCTTTCCTTTTATAATATCGGAATAATACTTTACATGCTGAGTGGTGGGCACGCTTGAGGAAAGATTTTTCAGGTATTCTATTCCGCCCACAGCGTCAAGCTTTCCGTTTACCTTAAGCTGCTCCGATACCGTTACAAAGTCAATATCCCTATTATCATTGAACAAATCCATAATCGCCTGGAAAATGAACTTGTTCGCCGTAAAATAAAAGTCCGAGGGCTTTAATATCTCCGCCGCGTCACTGAGACTTGACGAGTCGCTCAGGGCGCTGCCCAGAACCGCCTGCTCCGCCTCCATATTGAAGGGGAGATCGCGCTCGGCAACCAGTCTTGAATCCAGCGCGTCAGCAGGAACTCCGCCGCCCTGCGGCTCCTGCTCGTAGCTTTCGTTAAAATCCGCCATCACTGCTTGACAACTTCAACCTTGAGCTCGCCCGTTACTCCGGTATAAAGCTTTACCTTTACATTCACGGTTCCGAGAACCTTTATTCCGTCCGGCAGAACGAATTTTTTCTTATCGAGCTTTATGTGGTGCTGCGCGGTAAGCGCGTCCGCAATATCCTTTGTTGTGACCGAGCCGAAAAGCTTGCCGTTATCGCCCGCCTTTGCCTTTATGACAACCTTGATTTCCTCAAATTTTGCGGCAATTTTCTTAGCCTCCTCCGTTTCGGTCTTTATCTTATATTCAAGCGACTCCTGCTTGCCCTTTAGAACGTTTATATTTTCCTTTGTAGCTTCCTGCGCAAGACCCTTGGGAAACAGAAAATTTCTGGCATAGCCGTCTGAAACCTTGACCATCTGACCCTTTTTGCCCTGACCCTTTACGTCCTGAGTTAAAATAACCTGCATTTTATTCCTCTCCTTTGTTCTTCTTATTCCTTAACATCCGCAAGATACGACCTTACCGCCGCTCCCGCTCTTTTGATACCCTCGTCCACATCAATGCCCTTTATATACGCGCCGGAAACGGTAGCGTGACCGCCGCCTCCGAGCTTTTCCATGATAAGCTGGACATTAATTGTGCCGACAGACCGCGCGCTGAAACCTGTGCCGCCCTCTGTGGGATAGACAACCACCGATGCCATCACATTGTTGAGGTTGAGCATTTCGTCGGCAGCCTGTGACGCGACCATCCGTATATTCTTGTATGACCTGTAGGTTTTGCCTATTGCGATATTCTCAGCTGTTATAACCGATGAATTTACAATTTCGGCTTTGAGCGTATAATCCTCCTTTGTTGTGCAGAACATTCTGCGCACCGCGACCGTGTCAAGTCCCATTTTTCTTAGATATGACGCTGCCTCAAAGGTTCTCGCGCCTGTTTTAAGCATAAAATTCTTGGTATCCATAATGATACCTGTATAAAGACACTGCGCCTCCTGCTTTGTTATCGCGCCGCCTATACCCATATATTCGATAAGCTCCGTAACCATTTCACAGGTTGACGATGCGTACGGCTCATGATAAATGAGCGAGCACGGGCTGATAAATTCTGTTGACCTCCTGTGATGGTCGATGAGAACCACCTTGCTCACCTTTTCAAGAAGCTTAGGGCACGGCAGCATTGACGGACGGTGAGTGTCAAGCACAACCAGCAGAGTGTCCTTTGTTACTTCTTCAAGAATTTCATTCTCGTCCATAAACATGCCGTTATACTCAGGCTCCGATTTAAGCATATTATACATGGTATCAACCGCCGGAGCAGAACGCTCATGAACAATAAACGGAGTTTTTCCGAGGCTTCTTACTGCTCTCTGCAAGCCGATTGCCGCGCCGAAGCAGTCGAAATCCGCGCCCTTATGTCCCATAAAAATCACATGATCGCTGCCTGCGATGAAGTCGCGCAGAGCGGACGCCACAGCTCTTGCCTTAACGCGGGAGCTTCTTTCATATTCGCCGTTTTTGCCGCCATAGAACTTAAACTGCGTATCGTCTTTAACACATACCTGACCGCCGCCTCTGCCGAGGGCAAGGTCAAGGGCATTTCTCGCGCTTGTTTCATTATCGGAGATATTCCCGCCGGTGCCTATGCCGATGCTTACCGACAGAGGAAATTTTGCCTCCTGCGCGATCTGTCTGACGTTTTCGACTATTGTAAAATTACCGCTTATATACTTATCAAGATACTGATGCTCAAACGCCATAAAATAGCGGTCTCTGTCAGTCTTTTTAAGCACGGCATTTGCGCTCTTTGCCCATGCCGCAACCGCCGCGCGGATTTTGCCGGAGGCGGCCTCAACAAGATCATCATCCGATTTCTGGGCAAATTCATCATAGTTGTCAACATTGATCAGCGCAATATCCACGCGCTCGTTGCGGTAATTTTCCTCGATCTGCTTTATATGCGTCACGTCAACAAGATAAAAGAACACGGAATAATGATCTCCGAGCTTATTCGCTCCCATCTTGTCCTTGATCATATTCCAGTGCACGGAATATGTATTGCCGCCCATAACCGTTTCAAAGGTTTTTCCGTCCGGATATTTGAGCACCTCCGACCACTTCAGCTTGGGAATGCAGTCGTCGAGCACCTCGTATGACAGCTTTCTGTTCCCGAAGATGCCGGCAAATCTGTCGTTGTACCAGCGTATTGTTCCGTCGATACCGCATATCGCCATAGGCATGGGAACGCTTATTATCGCATTCTCCGAAATGCCTTCATTATCCTCAAGAATTTTATGAATGTACTTTGCTATTGTTTCCTTGCGCTTTTTTCCGAGAATAAGCACAACGGCGATAACAGCCATACCTGCCGCGCCCTGTATACCGGCAAGAATATAATTCCTCTGCAAAACAAGTACCGCCGCGCACAATATCAGAATAACCGACGCCGTAACCGCGGCAGTCATGTATTTGCGCATGGCATGTGAATATGCTTTTTTCATGGTTCCCTCCGTATACGAGCTTATCTTCCGGTTTTTACGCTCTTTGTCTTATGTATTTCTTGAGCTCGGACATATCCTTGTATTCGTTTTCCAGTGAATGTCCGTTCTCCTCGGCGATCGAAAGCAGCTCGCAGACTCTTGCGTCCAGTGTCCCGAAGGTTATTCCGAGATGCCTTGCCAGTATGTAATCCATTGCGACTATCGTTGAAATTGAGCTTTCAACGGGGCCGTAATCGGCAAGCTCGTCATAATCCGCAAGCGTCCTGTAAAGATTGGCAACCTCGGATAAAATATCGCTTTTTATTCCTTCAATTGCCTTGAGATTGTTTGCTATATTCATGTGTATCCTCCTGTTATTTTTTTCAGATACACCCCTATGTTATTTTAACACACAAATTATTCAATGTCAATATTCACGCAAATTTTTTATGTTTTTATCCCCAAATCTATTGACAAATGCGTATATGGGGTATATAATATGTAACAGGTTACACTTTTGGAAAGGAGGAATATGCTTGACACATCAGGATATCGGTTATTTTATCAAAAACATTGACGAAAAGCTTAAAACAAAGGCGGACTCCGACTTGAAAAGTCACAATCTGACGCTGTCGCAGAGCCTTGTGCTGACCTATCTGTGCAGCAAGGGCGGGCTTGCGACTCAAAAGGAGATAGAGGAGCATCTTGACATCTCCCACCCCGCCGTGGTCGGGCTTTTGTCGCGCATGGAGCAGAACGGACACCTCGTCACATGGATAAACCCGGAAAACAAGCGTCTTAAAATGGTTAAGCTCACCCCCGGCGCGCTGGAGCTTGAAAGCGCAATGGATGCCATGCGTGAAAAAATGGAGAAGCTTCTCCTTGACGGTTTTTCAGAGGAGGAAGCGGGGCAGCTGAAGAACCTGCTTTCGCGGGTACACAAAAACCTGTCAAAGCTTCAAAGCCGTTAGAGCGGCTTTGAATTTAGCCCCAAAATGTAACATGTTACACTTGAAAGGAGTCAGATTATGATTAAAACACTCTCAAAAAGCCTCAGACAGCACAAAAAAGGATCTCTGCTTACGATTCTTCTGTCGGTGCTTGAGGTCGCGTTTGAAATTTTTATTCCGCTGTGTATGTCAAGGCTTATAGACTTCGGCATCGAGAAGGGGAACATGGCGCAGGTATGGCGATACGGCGCAGCGCTTGTCATCTTCGCCATGATACAGCTCACCGCCGGCATTATCTCCGCCCGCACCGCCGCCCGCGCCTCAGCGGGCTTTGCCGCAAATCTGCGGCAGGATATGTATGACAATGTGCAGACCTTTTCCTTTTCCAATATCGACAGGTTCTCAGCGTCATCCATTGTAACAAGACTTACCACCGACATAACCAACATTCAGAACGCTTATCAGATGCTTATACGCATGGCGGTGCGGGGTCCTGTAATGATGATTTTCGCCTTGATTGTATCCTTTAATATCAACAGAGAAATTTCAATGGTATTCCTTGCGGTAATACCCCTGCTTGCCGTCTTTCTTATGCTGATTATACGCAGGGTCAACCCGATTTTTAACGGAGTGTTCCGCGCGTATGACAGGCTGAACAACGTCGTGCAGGAGAATGTGCGCGGCATCAGGGTCGTTAAATCCTTTAACCGCTCCGACAGCGAGATAAACAAGTTCGAGGGTATCTCCGAAAGCATTTTCCGCGGCTTTGCCAAGGGCGAACGGCTGCTTGCCCTCAACACTCCGCTTATGCAGTTTTTTATGTACGCCTGTATGCTGCTTATCTCATGGCTGGGCGCAAAGGCTATTGTCGCCTGCGGCAACGATCCGGCTCTGGGGCTTACCACGGGAGGGCTGACCGCGCTTATAAGCTACGCGACGCAGATACTTGTAAGCCTTATGATGCTGTCTATGGTGTTTGCCATGATTGTTATCGCCGTATCCTCCGCCGCGCGTATTTCGGAGATACTTTCGGAAAAAACGGATATATCAAATCCCGACAGTCCCGTCACAGAGGTAAAAAACGGCGATGTCAGCTTTGAGAATGTCAGCTTTGCCTACAGCTTCAAGGCTGATAAATGGGTGCTGGATAAGGTCAATATCAATATAAGCTCCGGCGAGATAATCGGCATACTCGGCGGCACAGGCTCCTCAAAGTCCAGCCTTGTTCAGCTTATCCCGCGGCTGTACGACGCGACGGAGGGCAGAGTTACGGTCGGAGGCGTTGACGTAAGAAAATATGACTTAGACGCGCTGCGCGGCAGCGTGGCAATGGTTCTGCAAAAGAACGAGCTGTTCTCAGGCACGGTTAAGGAAAACCTGCGCTGGGGAAACGAGAACGCTGCCGACGAGGAAATCCGTCACGCCTGCCGTCTGGCCTGCGCGGACGAATTTATAAGCACCCTCCCCGACGGCTATGACACGCATATAGAACAGGGCGGCAGCAATGTTTCGGGCGGTCAGAAGCAGCGACTGTGCATAGCCCGCGCGCTGCTTAAAAAGCCCAAGGTGCTGATTTTAGACGATTCCACAAGCGCCGTCGACACAAAAACGGACGCGTCCATTCAGCGGTCGTTTGCCGAATACATTCCCGAAACCACAAAAATCATAATCTCGCAGCGCGTCAGCTCCGTTATGCACGCCGACAGGATTATTGTTCTTGACGGCGGCAGAGTTAACGCGACAGGCAGCCATGAGGAGCTTCTCAAGAGCTGCGGCATATACCGCGAGATTTTCCTGTCACAGCAGAAAGGAGCGGAAAATGATGAATAAAAAGCATAACCGGACGTTGGGCAGAGCGGAAAAGCGCCGCTTTGAGCTTTCCGCGCTGCTCAGACTTTTATCCTATATGAAGCGATACCGCGGAAGCGTTGTTATCGTTATAATATGTATTCTTCTGAGCGCGGCTGCCGGAGCGGCATCCTCGCTGTTCTTACAGCCCCTTATTGACGATTACATAGTACCCCTTCTCGCCCTTTCCGATCCCGATTTTTCGGGACTTGCGCGCGCTGTTGCCGCCATGGGCGCGGTTTATCTGACAGGCGTGGCGTCAACACTGCTTTACAACCGGCTTATGGTAACGATCGCGCAGAGCACGCTCAAAACCATACGCGACGAGATGTTTAAAAAAATGCAGCGGCTCCCTATCCGTTATTTTGATACCCATACCCACGGCGAGACCATGAGCCTTTACACCAACGATACCGACACTCTCCGTCAGCTTATCGCCCAGTCAATGGCTCAGCTTGTATCGTCCGTCTTTACTATAGCGGCGGTTTTTATGTGTATGCTCTATATCAGCGTTCCTCTGACCGCGGTCGCCGTTATAACTGTAATTTTCAGCCTGCGTATCGCGGGCGCGTCGATGAAAAATGTCGGCAGCTTCTTTATGCGGCAGCAAAAGGCGCTGGCAGAGCTTAACGGCTTCGTTGAGGAAATGATCAACGGTCAGAAGGTTATTAAGGTATTCTGCCGCGAGGAGCAGTCCAAGGCGCAGCTGCGGAAGAAAAACAAGGTGTGGGAGGACGCGTCAGCCGCGGCTAACGGCAGCGCGAACGCTGTAATGCCTCTTATGTGCGGGCTTGATTATCTGCAATATGTAATCATCGCCGTTCTGGGCGCGTACATGGCGATTGCGGGTATGACAAATCTCGGACTTACAGGGCTTAACACGCTGTCTCTGGGCATGATCGCATCGTTTCTGACACTCACACGCAGCTTTACAAATCCCATATCGCAGATTTCCAATCAGCTTAATTCCATTGTCAACGCTCTTGCGGGCGCATCCCGTATCTTCGGCTTTATGGAGGAGGAGCCGGAGACGGACGAGGGCTATGTGACGCTTGTGAACGCGCAGACCGCGCCCGATGGCACGCTTTGCGAGTGCGCCGAACGCACAGGACGCTGGGCGTGGAGACATCCGCATCATGACGGAACCGTAAGCTATACGGAGCTTAGAGGAGAAATCACAATGGAGCATGTGGATTTCGGCTACATACCCGAAAAAAAGGTTCTGCGCGATATAACGCTCTATGCAAAAGCCGGACAGAAGGTGGCGTTTGTCGGAGCGACAGGCGCGGGCAAAACAACCATAA
>JBJEIW010000251.1:0-23778 GCA_051877435.1 Candidatus Ornithomonoglobus sp. | reverse complement strand
ATAATTGCCTGCGGCAATTCTAAAAAAGGGGGGCAAGGAATGGAGCGCTAAACAATAATTTAGTTTGGATACAGACTTAATATGTTAAATTCTTTTTGCGAGCTTTTCAACGTTGTCCGCTCTGAACTGCTCAAAGCGATCCTCCTCAATTGCCTTGCGTATGTCCTCCATAAGGTGGTTATAGAAGTAAAGGTTATGCAGAACGCAAAGGCGCATACCGAGCATTTCCTTTGCCTTAAACAGGTGTCGGATATATGCCCTTGAATAGTTCCGGCACGCGGGGCAGCCGCAGTCGGGGTCTATCGGGAGCGGGTCTGTTTCATACTTCTGATTGAGCAGGTTCATGGTGCCGTGCTGTGTGAATATGAACGCGTGGCGCGCGTTTCGTGACGCAATAACACAGTCAAAGAAATCAACGCCCCTTGCGACCGACTCGATGATATTCGACGGTGTGCCGACCCCCATAAGGTAGCGCGGTCTGTCCTCCGGCGCGTGCGGGAGAACAACGTCAAGAATATGATACATTTCCTCGTGGCTCTCTCCCACGGCAAGACCGCCTATAGCGTAGCCGGGAAGGTCAAGCTTTGCGATCTGCTTCATATGCTCAATCCTCAAATCGTCATATGTGCCCCCCTGGTTAATGCCGAACAGCATTTGTTCCTTATTAATAGTGGTGTCAAGAGAGTTAAGCCTTGCCATTTCCTCCTTGCAGCGGACAAGCCAGCGGTAGGTTCTGTCAACCGACTTCTTAACGTAATCCTTGGGCGCGGGATTTTCGATACATTCATCAAACGCCATAGCGATCGTTGAGGCGAGGTTGGACTGAATCTGCATACTTTCCTCCGGCCCCATAAAGATGCGTCTGCCGTCAATGTGTGAGCTGAAGCTCACGCCCTCCTCGGTTATCTTACGCAGTCCGGCAAGCGAAAACACCTGAAAGCCGCCGCTGTCGGTTAGAATAGGCCTGTCCCAGTTCATAAACTTATGCAGTCCGCCCATTTGGTGAACGATTTTGTCACCGGGGCGCAGATGCAGATGATAGGTGTTGGAAAGCTCAATCTGGCAGCCTACTTTCTTTAAATCCATAGTTGAAACGGCGCCCTTTATAGCCGCGAGCGTTCCGACATTCTGAAACACAGGAGTCTGTACTACCCCGTGAACAGTGCGGAACTCACCGCGCCGCGCCTTTCCGTTTGTGTGTAATATTTTAAACATAATATACCTCTTTTATCTTATAAACATAGCATCCCCGAAGCTGAAGAACCTGTATTTTTCCTTGACCGCCTCCGCGTATGCGTTAAGGACGTGTTCGCGTCCGGCGAGGGCGGAAACGAGCATGATAAGCGTTGATTCGGGGAGGTGGAAGTTTGTTATAAGCGCGTCGATCACATGAAATTCCTTGCCCGGGTAGATAAAGATGTCCGTCCAGCCGGTTGAGGCTTTAAGCGGCAGACCGTTCATTCCGGCGGTTTCAAGGGTTCTTGTGGCGGTCGTTCCAACGGATACGACGCGTCCTCCCTCGTCCTTTGTCTTGTTTATGAGGTCTGCGGTCTCCTGCGGAAGGATATAGAACTCCGAGTGCATTTTGTGGTCGTTTATATCGTCCGCCTTAACGGGTCTGAAAGTGCCAAGCCCCACATGGAGCGTAACATAGCCGATATTCACGCCCTTTGCCTTAACTTTCTCGAGCAGCTCCGGGGTGAAGTGAAGTCCGGCGGTAGGCGCGGCGGCGGAGCCGTTATGCTTTGCGTAAACCGTCTGGTAGCGGTCCTTGTCCTCTAATTTCTTTGTGATATACGGCGGCAGCGGCATTTCGCCGAGCTTGTCGAGAACGTTTTCGAAAACTCCCTCGTACTCGAATTTAACAAGCCTGTTTCCGTCATTTATAATATCGAGTATTTCAGCCTTTAATTCACCGTTTCCGAATACGAATCTCGCGCCGGGCTTTGCGCGCCGTCCGGGGCGCAGGATAACCTCCCATGTGTCAAGCGAGCGCTTGTTCAGCAGAAGAAACTCTATAGCGCCGCCCGTGTCCTCCTTAACGCCGTAAAGGCGCGCGGGTATAACGCGGGTATCGTTAAGGATAAGCGCGTCGCCGGGGCTGAGCATATCCGTAATATCATAAAAGTGCTTATGAGCAATTTCGCCCGTGACCTTATCGAGCTCCATAAGCCGCGACCTGTCACGCTGAGGAAACGGCTCCTGCGCGATAAGCTCCTGCGGCAGCTCATAATAGAAATCCGATGTTTTCATTAATAATCCCTCTCATTTCATTAGTCCTACGCCCTATTCTAACATAAACCGCGATATTTTTCAAGTGTGTATTATGCCGTAAAGCAGAAAAGCATTATGCCGTAAAGCAGAAAAGCATATAACTATATTGTTAAATTGCTGCAAAATTTTTGACGATTGTTGTATAAAGTTAACAAACTTTAAATATCAGCGTAAAAAAACTTGAAAACATATGTAAATTCTGATACAATATAGGATACGATAAAATAGATTTACTATCAATAAAAATAATGTGATAAAAAGAATGGAGGAGATTACAAAATGAGAGAGAGAACTCATAACAGCGCTTCAACTCACAGCGTGGGGGGACGTTTGCTGGCGTTTCTGCTTGTATTTTCTATGCTGTTCGGAGTGTGTCCGGCGGCGCTGGCGGAGGTTACAAGTACAACCATAAAGGTGTATAATTCTACCAGCAATACACCGGTATGTCAGGATACGGGCAGCGCAGACGATGTAACGATCGGCTCCGTAAGCACCGGTGAGGCTATGACCATACAGCTTACCTACGGCGCTGCGGATGGCGATCAATCAGTAACAAAGAATTACACGGCAAAGCTGTATCTGGGAGATATGGCTTACGAAACGCTCACATACTTTTCCGGCGGCGGTAAAGTAGAGGGTATTGAGCGTACGGTTGATGGTGTAACGTACACGGTATGCAAGGATGCGGATACAGGAGAATATTATCTTGATATTACCGGCATAAGCATGGTGAGCGGCGGAACGCTCTCAGTGCCGATAAGCGCGTATTTCGTAAATGCCGCGCCGAACGGCACAGCATGGAATTTAAAGCTTGAGCTTTACGAGGAAGGCAGCGAAACAGCGACGGTTTCTCGTGAGGTAACCGTTACGGCAAGCGCGGAGGCATCGATGAAAAATACTAAGTCAGCCGTGACCGGCAGTGTTACGCTCTCAACAGTAAACGATGAGGAGAAAATATCCGATGACCTTTCTTTTAAAATAACGGCTTACAGCGGAACATCACTTGACACCTCGCTTTCATCTCTGAATAACGGCGAGGCCGCTATAGAAACCTATACTGTAAGCGATACTCTCACTCTTCCGAACGGGATGTATTTTGATGTTTCGGCAACGGAGGACGAGGCAATTAAAGCGGCGCTTTCGGATATGTTTACAAGCAGCTCGGGTACCGTAACCGTAACGGATTACACAACCTCTGACGGAAAAATCAATTCCGTAACGCTGGCGCATACCGAAACGAGCGCTAATACGGCAAAGCAGATTCAGGACTATGTCAGCATGATAACGCTTAAAGGGGGAAGCGTTGTTGTTGCGGAGGGAACCGGAACGTCCGTTATAACAAACGAAGTGCGGACCGCGTTTACAACGGTTGGGGGAGAGCCTCAGTACACCGACGCGGCAACGGCGAGCGTGCAGGTTATCAGACCTACCGAGGCCGGTTATTCGGATATGAGCAAGACCGTAGAGGATGCGGCGGATTTATACGGCACCTATAACCCATGGGGCGGTTATGTTATGGCCGGTGATTATGTGCTTTATAAGGTTAGCTTTAAAAACAACGGTGACGTAGCTATGGTCAACGCAAGCTTCACCGATACATTGCCGGAAGGACTTGAGCCGGTAACTGAAGCTGAATTGGCAGCGATTAACAGTACCAATAAGAGCTATTTTTCAAATTGGGATAATCAGACAAAGGAATGGACTTCGGCTGTATGGTCGGACAGCGGCAGCTATACATATGATGAAGGCAGCCGAACCTATACCTTCAGCGGCATAACAATTACCGCGGGAGCGACCTTTAACGCGCATATTCTCGTTAAGGTGTCGGAGCTTGGCGATGGTGAAGTATCGCGCACACTGACAAACCAGGCTGTTATAGACGGAGTTACCGTATCGGCGTCCGTAAATCAAAAGGCTCCGGCTCCGGAGATTAAGATAAGCAAGTGGGTAGTTAAAACCGATTCGAACGGAAACGATTCGGGAAGTATTTCTGCGTACGCAGACAATGATACAATAAAATACTACATAACTGTTTCAAATACCGGAAGCGCGGCGGCGGAGGGTATAACCTTAGAGGATATATTCCCGTCAGGTCAGGTTACTGCTGATACCGACAAGATCACTGTAACCACCGAAGGCGGCGCAACGGTAGGATTGGCACCGGAGACAAATGAAGCAACAACGTCAACATTATCATGGGATAATATTACAATTCCCGCGGGCGGCAAGGTGACTATAGCGATACCCGGAACGGTAATTGCAGGAACTGTTGAATCGGGCGCAAGTATTGTAAATACTGCAAGCGAGACCTATAACGGAGAAACAAAGACCGCCACAAGCACCTTGGTATCACAGTCAGAGGCGGAGGAAACAAATCCTGCGGCAACCGTAAGCATAAGCAAAGTTATTACAAACGGTGTGACCTATGTTCAGGAAGGAGATACTGTAAGCTACAGAATTACCGTTGTTTCGCCGAATGCAACTTTTGACGAAAACAATCCTTTAGTGGTCTATGATTCACTTCCCGACTGGCTTGATATACAGATAAACACTGTTACAGCGAGCAACAATACAGGTTGGGCAGCATCCACGGTATCAACGGAGGTAACCGGAAACAGTGTTAAATTCAGCATGACCGTACCAAGTGCAAACACTTGGAATAAGTATTATGTTGACTTTGACTGCAAGGTGAACGAAAATATCAATAATTATCCTGACGGCACCGTGTTTAATAATACCGCCGAGATAGACGGCGGAGCAAGCGCGCAGGCAGATAAGATAACAACCGGAGAGGAGCCTGCAACCAGTACAACGTCAAGCACGGGTCTGAAGGCTGAAAAAACAGCTTATGTAGTGCGCAACGGTGAAAAGGTTTATCTCACCAAGGACAGCGTAATAAATGACGGTGAAGAAATAAATTTTGAAATAAAGGTTACTAATGTCGGTGAAGAGGCTGTTACTGAATTTAAAGTGTATGATGATTTACACGGTGTATATGGAAAGAATAATGGTAATTTTTATGTGTATCCATATAATTCCAAAGGCGAACTGCTTCCAATTAAAGATCGTTATGAGAACAGCGCACAAAGCATTCAAATAGCCATATGGGATTCAAATATATTTACGGGCGGAAACACAGTTCAGTATATAGATGCAAGCGGTCCTTTTGAGGTTTTGTTTACAGATCAAGCATATAGTACAGGAACATGGCCGAGCGGTAGTGATATAGATTACTGGGGTGCGAACACATGCTATTATCCCGACTTTTCTCTCGCAGCGGGAGATTATATCGTGCTGAAATACTCGCTCACTCCGTACAGCACCTTCTCATCGGGAAGCAACGGCGCAAAGGTAGACGACGGCGGCTATTCGACAGTATCATACCGTGAGCTGTCTACTCTTTCGATAAGCAAGACCTCGGTACAGAGCAGATATGTCGCAGCGTCAGAAAGCGATCTTGAAGCACTTAAAATAGATTATAACATAGACATTACAAATGAATCATCGGTAGAGTATACCTCCGAGGGCATATATTTTGTTGATGAGCTGCCGGCGGGAGCAAAGCTTTACGGCAAGGGCAGTGTAACCGTAAACGGAAATGAATTAAGCGAGGCTAACTTCTATATCGGCAATGAGTATCAGAATAGGGACTGGACGCTGGTAACAGAGACTGACAGCGCGCCGTCCGGAAAATATCTCGGAGTATTTCTGGGCGACAGCTTAGTAATACAGGCAGACAATAAGCTGGTGCTTAACTACAGCATAGTGCTTGACCCGACCTCTGATGAGTATGCGGAGCTTATAGCGGAATTTGAGGCTGATGGCGCCTTTGAGCCGAGACAGCTTATAAATAACGTATATTTCCACGGTGATACGAGCTTCTTATATAAGAAGAGTGCCAATGTCTCGGTTGAAGCAAACGATATGACCACGAACAATACCGTAGAGCTGACGTCAAGTCTGGTGCATCCGGGTATTGATAAGGAGGCGTACGCGTATACCGCTGCCGAAGCTCAGAACGTAACAATAGGCAAGGACCGGGCATTACCGGGTGCGTACCTTATATGGAAAATAAAGGTACAGAACGGCGGCACGAGTGACGACGCGACAATGAACAGCTACACTGTTGTTGACACGCTCCCTGCCGGATATGTATATAGAGATGGCAACTCATTCTCGAACGCTTCCGGCGCAAGCTATCCGGGCGGACTTTCGGATTCAAATCTCGCAACCGGAAAGATAATAAAGAACAATACTACTCAGCTTGCATATATTGAGCCGACAATAAGCGGTCAGACGCTCACATGGGATTTCAGCGGCGAATACGCTCTTGCGCCCGGTGAGTACCTTGAGTATACAATAATCACATATCCGGAGGACGAGGAAAATGTAACCTCGGGTATCTATTATAACTCCGCTCGGGTGGAGGTTGAAAGCAAGGTATATGCGGAAACCGTTTCTGCCGGAAAGTATACCGGCACCGGGGCATCGGACGGTGACAGCTTTGCGCTGAATTATGTTGCTACAACCGGTGAAAAGACGGCAACAGAGCCTGACAGTGACGGCAATGTAACCTATACATTAAAGGTTACAAATAACGGAAGCGGAGAACAGATGCTTGAAAATCTCACGCTTATAGACAGACTTCCGTATGTGGGAGATACCGCGGTGCTTACCGAAGATGAGAGAGGCTCAACCGCTGAGGCTCAGCTCTTGGGAGAGCCGACTGTAAAGCTGGGTGATACAACACTGACGAAGGATACCGACTATACGCTTGGATATTCGGGTGTAACCGGCATAGTGTTCAATGAGCATGACAAAGACTGGGACGGCGAAAACGGTCAGCTGCTCTGGTCACCGGGCTACGCATCGTCAACAAAGCTTATAAGAATAGCGTTGGCAGACGGGGTTAAAGTATCTCCGAATGAGACCTTGACCGTCACCTTTACCGTAAAGCTTACAGCAGAGGATATTACAGTAGATTCTGTTGCATACAACTCCTTCGGCTACTGCTATAATTTCGGCAGCAATACCGACATGGCGGGTGAGAGTATAAAGACAGAATCAAGGCTGGAGGCTGAGGTGCCGACCACAGGCTCAATCAGAATTAAAAAAGTTTGTGCTAATAACACATTAGGTGTGGCAACAGCGCAAACCTTCTATTTCGCGATATTTACGAGCGCGTATACGGAGGGAGCGGAACCGGAGCAAATACAGTCAATCACTTTGATGGTTCCTGCAAGCGGCAATCCGGTTAACGCGGAGGTTACCTTTGAGAATCTGTACTATCCGCAGACCGTAGGCTCAAGGCAGACCTATTATATCTATGAAACGGATGCGAACGGAGTTCCTATTAAGCAGAGTGAGTATACAGACTATACGATGTACAGAGGCTTTTACAGGATTGACGTTGAGGACTGCGAAATTGTTCCGGTAGGTGAAATTGCAGCCGGAAACGACTACTGTTACTGGACAAAGGATCTGGCTCCGAACAAGATAACGAATTCGGCAATCTTCTCAAATCTTAATCTGATTAAAGAAGCGGAATATAACATAGTGGGACCGTTCTATGCCGACGTACCGTTTGATTCGGAAGGAGCGGCAGGAGATGAACTGACGTCTACAAGAACCGATGAATACGGCGATAAAGCTGATGATCAGGCGTCAAGCGTCCGCGGCACAGACGCTAACCCGTATGCGAATGATGACTCGGGAACCTTATATGCGGGCGCATATAACGGCTTCGGCGGCATAACTCACGGACATACGATAGCTACAGGCTTCTTTGCCTCATTTACGCCGGGAGACGATTCGATAACAAGCCTCACATGGAATATAACCACAAAGGCAACAGCAGAAAATCCGGTATATGTACGCGCAGCGAACGGCTCAACAGCCTTGGGTTCAATGGAGTTTGACGGTGACGCGGTATATACTGACGGAAGCGATGAAACAGGCTACAGTATCTTTAAAGTGAAGGAAGGAACAGAAAAGACACTGAGAATTACGGATTCGTTACCGACAATTTCAGGTGACGGAACCGCAAATGTCGGCATTATCATTGATCAGCTCTATGACAGAAATGCAACGGCGACCTTAACCTTTAATGATCCGGCGACAGCAAATATAGGATCAGGAAACGTGGGTGATGTTACAGCGGCGGGAACTGCGGTAAATCAGTCGCAGCAAATTAAAGGTCTTACAAGCATAAACTATGAGATTGCTTTGAATAATTCGGATTATTATGAAAGCTCCGTACAGGATGCGCCGCTCCTGACAACCACTGTTGAAGAACTGAAACAAAATGGTATAACCCTTAGCAGCGGCACACTGTTCCATGACAGTACGCACGGTACGGAGTGGCTGTATACCATAGACATTAATGCGCCGGGCGCAGTTAAAATAACGCTTGGTGATTGTCAGTATAGTAATTCAGGAAACGGTATAACTGCAAAGCTTCTGGATTCAAACGGAAATGTGATCGACAGCGTTGCTATGGGTACAGCATGTTATAATGCGACAACAGGTGAAAACACTGCTGTTTTGACCTATAACGGTTCAGAAGCTCAGGAGCTTCAGGTTAAGTTCCTTAAAGCAGGCGACGAGTCTGAGGCGTGGATATATCTGCCGTACTTAAAGGTTGAATCCATAACTCCGGCAGCAACTGAGACACCGACAACTGCACCGACAGAAATACCAACAGAGACGCCGACAGAAGAACCTACGGCAGAACCAACTCCTGATCCTACGCTGAAACCGATTACGGCGGGAATTCATACGTTCAGTGCGAGCAGTTTTGCGAACAGCTCAATTACATCAAATGAATTATCTGATGACGGTTATTTTGAATTAATGACTGACAGTGAAAGCAATGCGATAACAATAGCTTCTGTTAGCCATACGCTTGCAGCTGCTGATGAGGAGGGTAAAGCTACAGATACTGTTCTTGGAACTTTCGATACATGCATCAAGCTTGGCGGTTCAGGAAGTGTATCAAACGGAAAGCGTTTAATGGCAATTAAGGTCAGCGAAGGGCAGACTATTGAGGTTTACGCAAGAAGTGCTAGTACGGGCAACGACCGTACACTAATTATAGCAGACGAGCAGGGAAATCAACTTACTGCAGGAACCGCTTGGGGTACGGAACAGGATACTGACACTAAGAATTATCCGGCAGGTGTAATACCATATACTGTTACAGCAGAAGAAGCAGGTACGATTTACATTTACAGTTCTAATAGCGGAATCAATATTTACGCAGTAAATGTAACAGATCCGGCAGCGAGTGAATAAAGGAGGGTGAAATTATGAGGAAAAAATATGAAACACCTGTAATAGATGCCCACTGGTTCAAAAATAAGATAGTTACCGAGGGACAAATCAACGGAAGTGTAACTGCGGCGCAGGATTTAACAAACCAGGCGCAGAACTACATGATAAGAAAAGGAATATCTACAGGCTCAGTTTCGACTGTGAAGCTTGAAAGCATTATGGGCTACGATCAGTAAAAAACGGCATTCCATAATCGGAAAAAGAGGACGCGCGCGCGTCCTCTTTTTATGAGACGCGCAAATGTGACAAGAAAATAAGCAATTTATGAACTTTTTTCCGCAGTGGTTGACACGGATATTTTTTCATGATAAGATAGAAAACATCAAGGGAGGGTTACGCTATGGCGCAGACTACAAAGAAAATGCTCGCATATGCTCTGGCGGAGCTGCTTAAAACGAAACCGCTCGGTAAAATAACAATAAACGATATTACAAGCAAGTGCGGAGTAAACCGCATGACGTTCTATTATCATTTCAAGGACATATATGAGCTCCTTGACTGGATGACCTCGGCAAAGAGCTTTGTTCCTCCGGAAACCGTTTATGAGGGGGATTGGTGGGACTCTATGGTAGCTATTGCGGACTATGCCCTTAAAAACAAAGATATCATCATAAATGTGTACAACTCCTTGGGGCGAGAGGATTTGGAAAAATATTTTGTACATATATTTGTAAAGATATTTGCTCACATGGCAGATGCCTTGTCCGGGCAGATGGATATTACCGATGATGACAAGGAGTTTGTAGTATATTTTTACAGTAAGGCTGTCTGCGGACTTATGTTGGATTGGATAGACTCCGGTATGACACTGCCTTCCGATGAGCAGCAAAACAGACTGAAGCGTATGCTGGACGGCAATATGGAATTTTCACTTGAGAATATGAGAAGAGACAAAAATTAATCAATTTTGCCGGTTTGATAAAAAATTTATCATTTATATTTTTTTGATTATTGCCGCATAAACAGGTTTGTGCTAAAATATATTAAATAGAAACATGGCAGTATGGAATATAAAGAACCGGGAGGTGATCATATGAAGTACAAAATGAGAATTGCAGGATCAGGCGGACAAAGTGTGATATTTGCCGCAAAAATCCTGGTAAGAGCGGCGGAGCTTGGAGGGTTTAAGACCATCTGGCTGCCGACGCAGGTTTCAGAGATGCGGGGAAGCGAGGCAAGCTGCGGAATCGTTCTGGCGAAGGAGCCGTATGCAAGGTATGATTCATGTGACGCCGATATTCTCATTGCTATGAGCAGGCAGGCAATTCTGAGGTTCGGCGACAACAAGAACAGTATAACAATAACGGACGAGAGGTTTGAAAAGCTCTGCGGCGGAGGAAGCGTGGTATGCGTTAATACGGCTGAGTGCGGACAGGGGGCGGCATTTGAGGGTCTTAATAATTTGCTGATGATAGGCGCGATGCTTGCCGAAACCGATATTATAAAAAGCCGTGATGTTTATAAGGCTCTGAAGGAGCATATAAGCGGCAGGGCTGCCGAGAGGAATATAAACGCTGTTGAATACGGACGTCAGAAGGCGTACAGAAAAAGATTGCAGCGGGAAATTGTATGAAATAAAATGAAATTATAAATAATAAGGTAAAGAAACCGATCGTAAAAGGAGAAAATTATGGCAAAGGAAGCTATAAGGCGCATAGCCGAGGCAGAGGCGGCGGCTGATGAAACACAAAGACGCGCTGCAGGAAAGGCGGAGGAAATTATAAAGGCGGCAGAAACCGAGGCGGAAAAGATAATTTCTGACGCTCACAGACGCGCCGCGCAGATAATAAGCGCGGAAAAAGCCGCAGCGGGGGCGAAAGCGGAACAGACCGCCGCCGCATCGGCGCAGAACGCCGCCCGGGCCGCCTCGGAGCTGAGAGCGAAAGCGGAAAAGCTGAAGGACCGCGCGGCGGGCATGGTTATTGACGAGCTTTTAGGATAAGTACGGCGCAGCGTAAGCAGCATAGAGGGGTGATTTTTTGAAGGTGCCTATGAGCCGTATTACAATATACGGCAATAAAAAAGACAGAAAAGCGGTGCTGGAATTTTTGCAGCGCAAAAGAATTATAGACATATCGGAGCCTGAGGAGGAGACTGCCTCTTTGGGCTTTGAGCGTATCAATACAGGCGAGGCGCGCGCGGGCTTTCTCCGCAGCGGCGCCGTCGGAGAGCGGGCTTTGGAGGTTCTGGAGCGGTACGCGCCGGAGGAAAAGAAGCTGACGGCGTCGCTTAACGGAAGAAAAAGCCTTACTACAGAGGAGTATTATGGCTTTGTAGAGGATATTCCCGAAATGCAGAGAATTGCAAAGCGAATAATAGAGCTGTCAGAGGATATTGCCGAACGGCAGGGACAGATATTAAGATATAAAGCCGAGATAGACGAGCTTGAGCCGTGGATGGGACTGGATATCGCAATGGGCGGTGAAGGGACCAAAAAAAGCGTGAGCTTTACCGGAGTGTTTGACGGCAGTTTTTCCGAGGAGCAGATAATTGAAAAATATAACGCGGGCGGTGACGCTCCTGCGGCATATTTTGAGGTTGTAAACTCGATGCCACAGCAGACATATGTACTCATAATATGCGCGGCAAAGGATAAGGAGCAGTGTGAAACGCTGCTGCGCCGTATCGGCTTTTCAGCGCCGAGAACGGAATACAAGGGCATCCCGCGCAAGGAGGCGCAGGAACGACATCGGCGGATAGAGGCTCTTGAAAAGGAAAACGAGGCTCTTACAGCCGAAATCATATCCTATTGCGGAGCGAGGAACGCCATAAGGTTCATGTCGGATTATTATTCGATGAGAGCGGAAAAATACAGCGTGCTTTCAAAGCTGGGACAACATAAGCGCGTGTTTATAATACAGGGCTATGTTCCCGAGAATGCGGCAAACGGACTTACAGCGGAGCTTGAGCATAAGTATAACGCGGCGGCGGAAATTGAGCCTGCCGGGGAGGACGCGCCCGTAATGCTTAAAAATCCGTACCTTACCGAGCCTGTCGAGGGGGTTGTGAGGACCTTCGCAATGCCGGCTCCGAACGAGATAGACCCGACAACGATAATGGCGTTTTTCTATTATATCTTTTTTGGGCTTATGCTGTCGGATGCCGCATACGGTTTGATCATGACGCTTGGCTGCGGCATAGTGATAAAAAAGTTTAAGAATATGGAAGCGGGACTGAAAAATTCTCTGCGGATGTTTATGTACTGCGGAATTTCCACAATGTTCTGGGGTATTCTGTTCGGCAGTTATTTCGGTGACGCGGTAGAGGTAGTCTCAGGGACATTCTTCGGACATGCGGTGAAGATTCCGCCGCTGTGGTTTGAACCCGTCAAGGATCCGATAAAGATGCTGATGTTCAGCTTTTTATTCGGACTTATACATCTCTTTACCGCTCTGGGTATAAAGCTGTATCAATGTATAAAGGCGAAGGACTATATGAGCGCGCTTACTGACTGTATTTTCTGGTATATGCTTGTCGGCGGCGGTGTGGTATATCTGTTCAGGGTGGATATGTTCCTCTCCATGACAGGGCTTACGGTCAGGCTGCCGGCAGTCTGGGCGAATACCGCGGCGGTAATCGCGGGCATAGGCGCGCTTGGAATACTGCTGTTTACCGCGCGCAGCGGCGGAGCGGCAAAGCGGCTTGCAAAGGGCGCGTATGCGCTCTACGGCGTAACAAGCTGGCTCGGAGATATTCTTTCATATTCAAGACTTCTTGCCCTCGGACTTGCGACAGGCGTTATAGCTACGGTGTTTAACAGCATGGGAAGCATGTTCGGCGGCGGTATATTGGGCGCGGTGATTTTCGCTGTTGTGTTTGTTATAGGACATACGCTCAATATAGGAATAAATCTGCTTGGCGCGTATGTGCACACAAACAGACTTCAGTTTGTCGAGTTCTTCGGCAAATTCTATGAGGGCGGCGGACGCGAGTTTGAGCCGTTTTCAACAAAAACAACATATTACAAATTAGAGGAGGACTAATAACAATGAGCAGTAATTTAGGAATAGTATTTGCGCTTGTGGGCGCGGCGCTGGCATCGCTTATGGGAGGTATAGGCTCGGCAATCGGTGTAGGAAAGGCAGGTCAGGCTGCGGCCGGAGTCGTAACGGAGGATCCGTCAAAGTTCTCGAAGGTGCTTATCATGCAGCTTCTGCCGGGTACCCAGGGTATTTACGGACTGCTTGTAGCGTTTATAACGCTGAGCCAGATAGGTATACTCGGAGCGCCGGTAGAGATTTCTACCGCCAAAGGACTTCTGTATCTTGCGGCTTGTCTGCCGGTTGCGTTTGTCGGTCTCTGGTCGGCGATAAGCCAGGGAAAGGCGGCGGCGTCGGGCATTATGATGATTGCTAAGAAGCCGGATCAGATGAGTAAGGGTATGATTTTCGCCGCGATGGTTGAAACCTACGCTATTCTTGCTCTTTTGGTATCCTTCCTTGCAATCTTCGGAATACCGAACATCAACATCTGATTGCGCGGGAGCGGTAGCAATATGAACGGATTGGACAAAATTATAAACGAAATAGCGCTTGATGCAGATGCCGAGGCTGAGAGAATAACAGCGGACGCAAAAGCAAGGGCTGAGAAGCTTATAAGCCGCGCGCGGGAGAGGGAGACGGAAATTCTGCAGGAAGCGCAGGAAACGGCTGCCGAGGAGAGCAGAAAAACAGAAATGCGTGCGGAAGCTGCCGGAAAGGCGGAGGAAAAGCGCGCCGTTCTCAGGGAAAAGCAGAGCATAATTGATGAGGTTTTAAGCGCTGCTGCAGCAACAATCAAGGATGACAATCCCGATAAGTATTTCGGCTTTATGCTTCGGCTTCTTGATAAGTATGCCGAGGAAAGACCCGGCGAAATAATTCTTTCCGAGAGAGCAAAGACATGGATAACCCCTGAGTTCAGCCGCGCGCTTACCGAAAAGGGACTTAAAATTTCAGAGAAGACCGGAGATTTTTCAGGCGGCTTTATACTTGTATACGGTGAGATTGAGGAAAACTGCACTCTCGAAGCGCTGATAGCGTCCGAGCATGACAGACTGCATGATATAATCAGTAAATTCTTATTCGGATAAGGGGAGGCTGTAATGAAGGATTATACCTATAGCGTTGCCCGGATAAGGGCAAAAGAAGCGTCGCTCCTTTCAAAGCAGGATATTGAGCAGCTTATAGCCGCCAAGGATTATAACGAGGCAAAGCGGCTGTTGGGTGATAAAAAAATCACCGCGCAGGACGAAGAGCTGCGGCAGCTGCTTGACGGTCTCGGTAATGAAGAGTTGGTGCGTATGCTGCGGCTGCCTGTTGATTATCATAACATAAAGGCGGCGGTGAAGGCTGTGTTTTCCGACACTGATGCCGGGGAGCTTCTGCTCGATAACGGCACGGAGGATAAGAATGTGATATATGAGGCTGTCAGAACGCGTGATTACGACGCGCTTGACACCGAGCTTGCGGATACGGCGGAGCGGGCAATGAAGCTGCTTTTGCATACGCAGGACGGACAGCTGTGTGATCTTTTGATAGACAAGGCGCAGCTTGCGGCTGCGGAGAGAGCGGCAAAGAAGACCGACGACAGCTTTATAATACAGTATGCCGGGCTTATAGCAGATCTTGCAAATCTAAGAACGGCGCTGCGCTGCGCGCTTACGGACAGGAGCCGAAGCTTTATCGAGAACGCGCTCTATGACGGCGGCTCGTTAAATTATAACCTGCTTGCATCAGCGGCAGAGGGCGGAGCAGAGAAGCTTTTTGAATATGTGAGCGGCACCGCCTACAGTGACGGCGCGCAGTACATGAAAAGCGGCGCGGCTGTTTTTGAAAAATGGTGTGATGACCGCGTAATGGAGCTTATGGACTCGGCGAAATATGACAGCTTTTCTGCGGCTCCTATAATCGCTTACGCGTATGCAAAGGAAACGGAGCAAAAGGCTGTGCGGCTTATCCTGTCGGCAAAGAAAAGCGGCTTTGACAACGATACTATAAGAGAGAGGGTGCGCAGGCTTTATGTATAAAATAGCAGTTATAGGCGACCGCACCTCTGTATACGGCTTTGCCGCGCTCGGGCTTGACACCTGCTTTGTAACCGATGCGGACGAGGCGGTAAAGCTTATAAGGCGGCTTGAGCGCGAGGAATATGCGGTCATATATATAACGGAGGCGATTGCTGCGCAGATACCCGGCGAGCTTAAAAGAATAGCCCAGCAGCCGGTTCCGGCAGTTATACCCATACCGGGCGTTGGGGGCAATAACGGCATGGGCATGGATGCGGTAAGAGATAATATTATAAAAGCAGTCGGCAGCGATATTGTATAGCTGTTCTTAGAGGATAAATTATTGTTTAGCGGCTAATTCTTGCCCCCCTTTTTTAGAATTGCCGCAGGCAATTATCAAAAAGGGGGGAAGGAGAAAATCGCCGTGCGATTTTCGGGAGGGGGGTTAAATTATGCCACGAAAACATATAGAAACGAATAAAGATATAAAGTCAAGAGCAACAGAGCTCAGAAGGAACATGACAGATGAGGAGCGTAAGCTGTGGTACAGCTTTCTATGTGACATGACTCCAAAGTTTCAAAGACAGAGGGCTTTTGGTCATTACATTGTCGATTTTTTTTGTGCAAAGTGCAAGCTTGCCATTGAGCTTGACGGCTCACAGCATTTTGATGAAAAGGCACTTGAGTATGATTTAAAAAGAACGCAATACCTCAATTCAATAGGGATTGATGTTATGAGATTTACTAACAAGGATATAAATACAAATTTTCACAATGTATGTGAGACAATCTATAGCAGGGTTTGCAGCGATTAAACCCCCTTTCCGTCGCTGCGCTCCTCCCTTCCCCCTTTTTGATACCGCCTTTGGCGGTCTAAAAAAGGGGGACAAGGAGTGTGGGGGTACACCGTAGGTGTATGCCGCTAAACAATAATTTAAGAGTGCAATCGGCTCTGAAAATCAGCATTATATTGAGGAGAACATTAAATGGAAAATGGAGTAATAAAAAAGGTCGCGGGCCCTCTGGTAATCGCGGAGGGCATGAAGGACGCGGATATGTTCGACGTGGTGCGGGTGTCCGAGGAGCGGCTTATCGGTGAAATAATAGAAATCCACGGTGATCTCGCGTCGATCCAGGTGTATGAGGAGACGTCGGGGCTTGGACCGGGCGGCGAGGTGGTTTCGACCGGGATGCCGCTTTCTGCGGAGCTTGGACCGGGACTTATCGGCAGTATCTTTGACGGTATTCAGCGCCCGCTTGACGATATTATGAAGGTGTCGGGCAACAACATTGCGCGCGGTGTCGCGGTGCCGTCGCTTAAACGTGATAAGAAATGGGAGTTTGTTCCCTGCGTAAAGAAGGGCGATTCCTTAAACGGCGGCGATGTGATAGGCACGGTTGCGGAAACAGCGGTCGTAACACAGAAAATCCTTGTACCGCCCGCGGCTTCGGGAGTTGTAGAGGAGATAAAGCAGGGCAGCTTTGCGGTGGATGAGGTTGTCTGCATATTAAATGACGGCAAAAACAAGCATGAGCTTACGCTGATGCAGAAATGGCCCGTTCGTAAGGGCAGACCGTACAGAAACAAGCTTTCGCCGGATATGCCGCTTATAACAGGTCAGCGTGTAATTGACACCCTGTTCCCGATAGCAAAGGGCGGCGTTGCGGCGGTTCCGGGTCCGTTCGGAAGCGGAAAAACCGTTGTTCAGCATCAGCTCGCAAAATGGGCGGAGGCGGATATTGTCGTATACATCGGCTGCGGCGAGCGCGGCAATGAGATGACGGACGTTTTAAACGAGTTCCCGGAGCTGATTGACCCGAAAACGGGGAAATCACTTATGGAAAGAACCGTGCTTATCGCAAACACCTCTGATATGCCTGTTGCGGCGCGTGAGGCGTCAATTTATACGGGTATAACGATAGCGGAATATTTCCGCGATATGGGCTACTCCGTGGCGCTTATGGCGGATTCGACCTCGCGCTGGGCGGAGGCTTTAAGAGAAATGTCGGGCAGACTTGAGGAGATGCCGGGCGAGGAGGGCTATCCCGCATACCTCGGCTCACGTCTTGCGCAGTTCTATGAGCGCGCCGGACGCGTTATCGGTCTTAACGGCACGGAGGGAGCGCTGTCGGTTATCGGCGCGGTATCACCGCCGGGCGGAGATATTTCGGAGCCTGTGTCGCAGGCAACTCTGAGAATTGTAAAGGTGTTCTGGGGACTTGATTCGGAGCTGGCATACAAGCGTCATTTCCCGGCAATCAACTGGCTCACGTCATATTCACTCTATACGGATACGGTAGAGAACTGGTTTGTAAACAACGTGGCGGAGGACTGGATGGAGCTTCGCGCAAGGCTTATGCTGCTGCTGCAGGAGGAAGCGGAGCTTGATGAAATTGTAAAGATGGTAGGTATGGACGCGCTGTCCCCGACGGACAGAATGAAGCTTGAAGCAGCGCGCTCCGTCCGTGAGGACTATCTCCATCAGAACGCGTTCCACGAGATCGACACATATACGCCGCCGAGAAAGCAGTATTTAATGATGAAGCTTATCCTTGCGTATTATGACGCGTGCCTTGACGCGCTCGGAAAGGGCGTTAATGTTGACGCGCTCGCGGCGCTTCCCGCCCGTGAGGAGGTAGGAAGATTCAAGTATGTGGAAAATTCCTCTGTGGATATAAGCTATGAAAAGATTATCGCGGATATTAACAGGCAGGTCAAAGAGCTTGCCGAGGGGAGGGATGACTGATGCCCAGAGAATACAGAACAATAGAGGAGGTTGCGGGACCGCTTATGATGGTAAGGGGCGTGTCCGGCGTAACCTATAACGAGTTGGGCGAGATTGAGCTTGCAAACGGTGAAAAAAGACGCTGCAAGGTGCTTGAAATAGACGGCTCAAATGCCCTTGTGCAGCTTTTTGAGAACGCGGCGGGCATCAATCCGTCAACCTCAAAGGTGCGCTTTTCAGGGCGCGCAATGGAGCTTGGAGTGTCACCCGATATGCTTTCCCGCGTTTTTGACGGTCTGGGCAGACCTATAGATAACGGGCCGGAAATTCTGCCGGAAAAGCGTATGGATATAAACGGACAGCCGATGAACCCTGTGGCGAGAAATTACCCGCAGGAGTTTATAGAAACAGGCGTTTCGGCAATTGACGGACTTAACACTCTTGTAAGAGGTCAGAAGCTGCCGATATTCTCCGCATCGGGACTGCCCCATGCGCAGCTTGCGGCGCAGATAGCGCGTCAGGCAAAGGTGCGCGGCACAGACGAGCCGTTCGCGGTTGTTTTTGCCGCCCTCGGTATTACCTATGAGGAGGCGGATTATTTTATCCAGTCCTTCCGTGAAACGGGCGCTATGGAGAGAACCGTATTATTTATAAATCTTGCAAACGACCCGGCGGTTGAGCGTATCGCAACACCGAGAATGGCGCTTACGGCGGCGGAATATCTCGCCTTTGAGCAGAATATGCATGTGCTTGTAATAATGACGGATATAACCAACTATGCCGACGCTCTGCGTGAGGTTTCCGCGGCGCGTAAGGAGGTTCCGTCAAGACGAGGCTATCCGGGCTATATGTATACCGATCTTGCGCAGATGTATGAGCGCGCCGGACGGCAGAAGGGAAAGAAGGGTTCAATAACAATGATACCTATTCTTACAATGCCTGAGGATGATAAAACCCACCCGATCCCCGACCTTACGGGATATATAACCGAGGGGCAGGTAATTCTGTCGCGTGAATTGTACAGAAAGAATGTTATGCCGCCGATTGACGTTCTTCCGTCGCTTTCAAGACTGAAGGATAAAGGCATAGGCAAGGGCAAGACAAGAGAGGATCATGCCGACACGATGAATCAGCTGTTTTCCGCATATGCCCGCGGCAAGGACGCAAAGGAGCTTATGGTTATCCTCGGCGAGGCGGCGCTGACGGAGATCGATAAAAAGTACGCGCAGTTTGCGGACGCCTTTGAGAAGGAATATGTGTCGCAGGGCTATAATACCGACAGAAGCATAGATGAAACTCTTGACATCGGCTGGCGGCTGCTGAGAATACTGCCGCGCTCGGAGCTGAAACGAATCAAGGACGAGTATCTTGACAAATATTACGGGGAGGAATGAGCATGGCGTCAACACATGTAAATCCCACCCGTATGGAGCTTACGCGCCTTAAGAAAAAGCTTGTCACGGCGAGGAAGGGGCATAAGCTGCTCAAGGATAAGCGCGATGAGCTGATGCGCCAGTTTATGGAGCTTGTAAAGGTGAATAAGGAGCTGCGTAAAAAGGTAGAGGACGGCATTGAGGCGGCAAACAAGGATTTTGCGCTTGCGGCTGCGGTTATGGGTGATGAGGCGGTAAAAACGGCGCTTCTCGCTCCTAAGCAGAGCGTGTCCGTTAAGGTGTCCGAAAGGAATGTTATGAGCGTTGAGGTTCCCGTTTTTGACTATAAGACGGGAACCGCGGGAGAGAATGATATATATTCCTACGGCTTTATGGAAACCTCCGCTGACCTCGATACAGCGGTGGCGTCGCTTTCGGCGGTGTTCCCGGATATGCTGCGGCTTGCGGAGGTGGAAAAGTCCTGCTCGCTTATGGCGGCGGAAATAGAAAAAACGCGCCGCCGCGTTAACGCGCTTGAGCATGTAATGATCCCGGATTATATGGAGAAAATCCGATACATCAGTATGAAGCTTGACGAGAACGAGAGAAGCACGCAGATAAGGCTTTTAAAGGTAAAGGACATGATGCTTGAAAAGAATTATGCCGCAAAGCACGCAGAGGAATAAAAAAAACAATCATAAATTCTATTGTAAATTCAGAATAATTGTGCTACAATTATAGTATATAGATATGAATTTGCAGCGGAAAGGGTTGTTTTTATGACTGGTAATTACGGTAAGATACAAAGCGGAAGATATAATAAAATAAAAAGACGGATAATCGGTGCGGTTATAATCATTATTCTGATTATAGCGGCGGCATGGGCGATAGGTATTCTGGCAGGAAACAGCGCGGAATACCAGGAGCGTTCCTCAATACTTCAGGCAAATCATCAGCTGCTGGAGGAGAATGCGGCGTTAAAGCAGCAGATAGAGGAATTACAGGCGCAGGCAAACGCGCTCCAGGGTCAGGTTTCGGAGAGGGACGCGTATATTGCGTCGCTTCCCACAGAGGCTCCGGCAGAAACGCTGATGCCGGAGGAGGGCGCAATACAGGCTGCGCCTGTTGATGAGAATGCTGTTTCACCGAGAGATTACCAATAAAAAATCAGGGTATGTGTTAGCTAACGCCACATAAGGAAGTTTTTTATGGAGTAGTTCTAAAATCAAGGGACTACTCCATTTTCCTTGTTATCCAACCTTGTATGTCCGCACCCCCTTCCCCCAAAGAGTTGGCGTTTTTTAATATATTATTAATTTTCATATAATTTTCTTGCAAGAATAAACAAGCTATTATCAACTGACAGAATATCTCTGTAAATCGGGTCTTTCATATACTCCACATTAGGATTGAAATTCGGATTTATAGATTGATATATTTTTACATGGGCATCAAATTCGGCTTCGGTATAAGTGATTTTGCCGGCTCTATAAATTTCAATTGCATTGGTGATGAAAGCTTGGCTTTTTCTTAAATCAGAGCACTATTTACACACAAATTTTTTGATTAGTATTTAAAAAGTACTTGATATTTTATGTGATTTATGATACAATACTTTTTGAACACTAATTAGTCTATTTTTATTTAGAAAGTCGGTGAAATCATGAGCAAAAAAACAATTGCCAAAACCACAATAGAAAACTCAAAAGGTATTGCAAAAACAGCTCAGCTTATTTCCGCAGGACTGAGCAAATCAGATATAAGTAATCTCTGCAATAGTGGATATATTGTACGTGTGCGACACGGATATTATTCTCTTGCAGAGGCCAATGATGCCAAAGAAGAACAGTTGATACAAACATTACTTCCAGAAGCTATTGTTTGTGTGGAATCAGCGTTGTTTCATTATGGATATAATGATTTTGCTCCTCGCATATGGACTCTTGCCGTTCCTCGTACTATGACAAAAACAAAACTCAATATGGATACAATTTTATATAAACCATATTATATTCAAAATAAGTTGTATGAACTTGGAAGGACATTTGCGGATTTTGATGGAGTAAAGCTTCCTGTTTATGACCGCGAAAGAACAATATGCGATTGTTTCAAATATCGCACAAAGCTTGACAACGAAATTTTTAATAAAGCTGTAAACGCATATGTTGCTGATGATAATAAAAATCTTTCCAATCTTTCAAAATATGCGAAAGAAATGAAAGTATATAAAAAGGTTATGGAGCTGATGGAGGTGCTGTTAAATGGCTGATATTGCATCATCTGTACTTGCAAGACTTAAAAATAAATCAAAAGAATCAGGTAGAAGTTATCAGCTTTGCTTGCAACTCTTTTGCCAAGAAGAATTTTTAAGACGTGTAGAAAAATCCAAATATGCTGAAAACCTTGTTCTTAAGGGTGGATTGTTTCTCTATTCTATAACTAATTTTGATAGCCGTGTAACTGTAGATGTAGATTTTTTGCTTCGCGGTATGCCCAACACGCCCGAACAGCTTGAAGCTATACTAAATGAGATCATTGCAGAAGATACAGGTAATGATTTTATAACTTTTGAGATTAGGAGTGTCGCACCTATTGCAGTTGCGAAAAAATATGCAGGCATTGGCGCATCTATAATTGCAAGAATAAAAAATACAAAGACACCATTCGGGATAGATTTCGGCATTGGCGATGTAATTGTACCGTATCAAGAAAAAAGGAAATTACCCACGCAGTTACCGGACTTTAATTCACCAACTGTAAACACATATTCAATAGAGACAACTATTGCAGAAAAACTTGATGCAATTCTATCTCTTATGGAATTTTCAAGTCGAATGAAAGATTATTATGATATTTATTATCTTGCTAATAAATTTGACTTTGATGGTGCTATATTGACAGAAGCTCTAAAAAGGACTTTTACTAACAGAAATCATAATTTCACCATAGAGCAATTTCAACAAATGATTGAATTTGACTCCGATGATGCGATGAAGAAAAAGTGGAAAGCCTTTGTCCGTAAAATTGAAACAAAGACCGATGATTTCAGCAAAGTAATCGGAACAATAAATCTTTTCCTTTCAGAGCCAATCAAAGCGGCTGTAGAAAATAAAATCTTCACCAGCCATTGGAACGCTTCGGAAAACAAATGGAAATAGAGTTGAATACAAATACAACAAGCGTGAACGGAGGAAAAAGCAATGGCAAAAAAAATAACCTATCGTACTGAAGATCAAGTGCGAGATAGTGCTAAAATTATATTAGGGTTTGATAAAGAAGAAACTAAAATACAACAAGGAACCGGGCAAATAACAACCTTTAATCAATTAGGTTTCAAGGGTGTAAACGACAAGCCAGACGGTTGGTACTTGTCAGACGATCATAATACACCCGCTATTATTCTAGAAACAAAATCTGAAGCTGAAGATATCTCTCTTCAGAAATGGGTTAATGAATTAGAAAAGAATTGCAACATTGTCCTAACACAATATAAGGAAGTAGTAGGCATCTTGTATAACGGGATTAGCGTGCGTGTATTTAAAAACAATGTTGAAGTGACCGAAGTGGCAAATGTGCTTCAAAACAAAGCATACTATATATCTCTCTTTACAAAGAACACCATTGATAAGCAACAGATTTATACTCTTACAAAGAAAATCAATGATTGTTTGCATACCGAATTTGGTATAAAAAACTTATATCACAGAATGATTTTTACCGCTTGCGCCTTAGTCGCTAAAAGATATGAGGCTATTCTTATAAAGGGTATGGATTTCTCTTTGATGAAAAATTCTATACTCAGCACCTTGTCAAAATCATTAGAAGAGAGTAAAAAACAGAATTTAAAACTCGATTTGTTGATCGAAGTGTACGCCGAAATTAAAATGAATAATTCTTCTAATCAAGAAGCAATTGATAATTTTATTCAGTGGGTTTCCGAAATATCTGATTGTGTAAATTCGGATTATTGGAATGGCGAAGATGTAATGGGTATCTTCTTCAACGAATTTAACAGATATAAAAAGAAATCCGAAAGGGGCTGTAGCAAAACTCATTTGAGTTTTGCTACGCCATTTTAACGTTTAAA
>JBJEIW010000250.1:0-5323 GCA_051877435.1 Candidatus Ornithomonoglobus sp. | reverse complement strand
TTATGCCGATTTCTTTTCCTATTTTTACACCCTCCTCATAGTCGGAAAAATAAAAATTTATCTTCTTCTCGTAAGGTATATTCATGTCAATATTTATATTTCCGTCAAGAAAATGATTAGTAATAAACACCCCATCATAGCTCATTTTCTTATAAAATCCCAAAGTCTCTCGGACTCCCGCAGCAGCGCATCTGCTTACAGGAAAGGTATGAAGATGCGTTTCATATTTGTACATATCAATTTATACTCCTGTCTCCACAAAACAATAATCATTATCCCATTGCTGCTCCGCATTCTCATTCCACAAGCACGATTCCTTAAAGAAGCTTGACGGGCAGACAACATGACATTCTCCCACCTTAAGATGATGCGGACCCAATAAATTACGCAGATTGTTTACTAATGTAAGCTTTATCTTCGTTTTTCCTTTTACACCGAAATCCTTAAGCGAAAGACGGTCTGATGTCATCATAGTTTTTTCCGTACCATTTATTTCAATCCGCACCACATTAATTCCCTTTCGGTTAATGCTTAAAACGGGATTATCACCGGCAATATCAATTTCGCCTTCTAACTTCATTTCACCGCAGAAAAACGGGAATCCCTGCTGCTCAATATTTTCAAGAGATATATTTGCTCTCGGTGCGTCTATCGCAAAATCTCCGCAATACCGCACCGCTTTTTTATCAAGCTTTGTCCAATTTCCGTCTGTCTTTACACTGAAATCACCCGCAAGGTAAACAGCTTCAATTTCCATATCATAAGCCAGCTTGTTCTTTTCACTTTCAAATATGAAGCTCTTTCTTCTGTTTTCGTAAAATTCTTCAGACTGAACAAAGTCACATTCAAAAGAAACGGTGTTTTCTCCGAGCTTAACATATTCTGAAATATCCAGTTTTTTAAAGCTCTTATCCGCAAAATATCCCGCATACTTTTTATCAATGTCTATACCGTTAATCTGCATCTTGAATTTCTCCGGCGTTTCACACACCAAAAATAATTCTTTCGGTAAATAATTTATCATAACGTGATAATCCTGATGTATCTTTACCGCTCTTTCCAAAGCGTTTGCTCTTTCACAAATGTTTAAAACATAGCCGTTTTTCTCCTGTAATTCACCGTCAAAATAATAATCGCACATATCAAGCAAAAGCACATTGTCCGTTTGTGATAAAAGCTTAAATTGCCCTTTCGGTCTTATGTATGAGGCATCCGAAAGAACGGATGATGTGTTTTTAACACCGTTTTCAATAATCATCAGGCTGTCCCATGGTTCAAACTCATGCTGACCGCTGAAATCTCTTAAAACTCCCGAATAAATATCAAGAATTTCTCCGTTTACATTAAAAGCCGCCTTTTCGTAATTTGCCGATGTGTTAACAAAATAATGAACCGTAAAGTCCTCGCAGCTGCGCTTAGTGTATGTAATATTTTCATTATCAATAATTTTATTTACATTAAGCTCATCAGCTGTTACAAGCCTTCCGCCTGTTTTCACAAATTCTTTTAGCAGCTTTTCGGTGTTACCAAGCAATATATCGCAGTGTCCGCAAATCACCTTGTCATAGCTTTGTTCACCTATAATTATTCTGCCGTCTTTTACCTCTGCATGGCGCTCCATAATGGTTTCATCACCGAAATGGTACAAAATATGCTTGCGTTCCAATGTGTTGACGATTTCTATAAATCTATTGTCAAGCTCCCTCAAGCCCTCATTTTTTTCATTATCAAACAATGACCATGCCGTTGTCTGCGGATGCAGCACAAGCACCTTTGCTTCTTTTTTACTCTGTGAAAGTATCTTGCTTTCTCTTGACATTGCCTCGTTAAACTTGTCATAGTCGCTCCACCACGGCTGCTGATAATACATTGCCGGAGGATAATCCCTCTTTCTTATTCCGCGCAGGGAATAACCCTCAAGATGCTGACACAGCAGATTTATGCCGCGCACCATCTGCCATTCATATATGCCTTTTAATTCGGCAAAGCTGACATTATGTCCGCATAGGGCAAAGGTTTCGGACAGGACACGTTCCTTTCCAAGCTGTTCGCATACCGACGACACCTGCATAGGCGTAAGACAGCTGTAAATATTTCTTCCTAGCCAATCCATACCGGGTATATGCATATACTCATAGTGCGGCATACACGCTCCGTTTGATGTAATCTGACACTCAAGCTCCTCTTCCAAAACCAAATGTCCCGTAAGCTTAAGACCTCGTTCGCTGCACCAATCATAAATCTGTTTCATAAAGCTTTCCGAAAACAGATCCGTTACCATTTTCCAGAATTTCACTCTGATGTGCTTATAATCTCCCACCGGCAGGAACAACGCTTCAAGCTTATTAAAAATATCTTCTCCGTATCTGTTCTTGTATTCATCCTCAAAAACAAAGCTCCACGGTATCCCGTTTCTTGAAATCTGAGGTTCATCGGTAAAAAATCCTTCTATCTGATTCTCATACCTTTCATAATAGGGTTCATATGATGCTTTGATAAATTCGGCTATGACCTTTTTATCAAGCGTATCCACATAAAACGGATTTACCTCATAATAAAACCAATGCTCACCGTTTTTGCATATAACATTTTCCTCAGGCTCAGTCTTGCTCATTCTAAGATATTTTTGCTGATACTCTACGCCCATGCCGTTTACGGCTCCGTTGCCAAATCCGCTGGGCCATCCGTTTTCATCATACGCCCATGCACCCATACCGCAGTCATGAGCAGCATTTATCGCCGCGTCAACATTTTCAAACCACTCATCCCCCATATATTCCGTTTGCAGTCCTCCGCGTGCGTGCATAAAAAATCCGCCTATGCCTGCCTTATACATAGCACGCACTTGTTCTGCCGTTTCCCCGGCATTCAGCTTTTCGTTCCAGCTCCAAAACGGAACGGGTCTGTAGTTTCCTTCAACAGTCCTAAAAAATCCCTTGAAATTATGTTTTTCCATTATCCTATAACCCCATGTCACTTAATTAAGTCCTAATTTCTTTTTCCACATAATGTTCTATTTTTTACTCATTCAAAAATATATGTTGCAATGGAATGTGGCTCTGCCTTTGCCGGAACCATTTCCCCGTTAATCCTGAAAAATATAGTAAAGCATTCATCCGATGAATTCAATACAATCGTAACAATACTGCCGTCAGGATTCTCAAACGAAACAGTGTCAAGCTTATCGGTAAACTTGCTGCTTGCAATTCTTGCCGCGCCTCTTTTTACAAATCTGCTGAAATGCTTTATATAGTAATACGAATCATGTATGAAAAGCTTATCATTTGCTGTGTCTGCCATGATCGGCGCGTCGCAGAAGTTTCCTACATGATTAGGGCCTCCCTCTTTATTAAGGAGTAAATTCCAATCATAAAAACCGTTGCAGTAATTATTGAAGTTACCAATCATATCGTGCGCATATTTCTCGCCTATTGCCGTTGTATCCCTTTGTCCGAGACTGTATTCATAACATCCCTCCGAGAAAAACAGCTTTTTTTCCGGGTAAAGCTTATGGAATATTTCAAGCTGTTCAAAATGATCTCCGCTGTACCAGTGAAAAGCCGCACCCTCCGTTAAATCCGCGGCAATATCCATCATAGGCTTTGAACGATCATAAATTCGTTCTTTATTGTGATCCCAGAATAATATTCCGACTCCGATATCCTTCATTTTTTCGCCCAGATGTTTTTTCACAAGCTCCGCTTCTTCATCGGCGGTGTAAACACATGAATCCCACGTCTGCACCGCCTTCGGCTCGTTCTGAACGGTTATTCTGTTTACGCTTATGCCCTCCGCGCGATACTTTTCGATAAACTTCACATAAAACTGCGACCATAATTCATAATACTCTTTCTTAAGCTTGCCGCCCTCATTCATTTGTCCGTTGGTTTTCATATACGGCGGCGGACTCCACGGCGATACCATAATATCTATATCGTTGTATTTCATCGCCGCCTTTATCACAGGAACAACCGCCTGCTTATCCCTGTCAATATTGAACGTGTCAAGAGTTTCGTCTCCTTCGCTCACACACGAATAATTCCCCAAAGAAAAATCACAGCTGTTCATATGGACCCTGCCCAGATTATATGCCGAGCCGTTTTCGGTATCAAAATACAGCTCCAAAACCTTTTGTTTGTTTTCATCGCCGAGCTTATTCCATGTAACGGCCGCCGCCTCCGTAAACGTGCCGCCGAAACCTTCTATTTTTTGATATTTCACCTCGGGAATAATATTGATTACATTTGCCTCCACATCGAGATCATCAACTAAGCTGACATCATCAGTCCGCTTCATCGGTAACTCTCCTTTAACAGTTTTAAAAACGGTAATATTCATTTGTACCGACCACCTTTCATTACTATATGCTTTTAAGCTTCAAATCTCTCATCACAGAATACACGGTTTGGAGAGGGAGAGAGAAATATCCAAATATTAGCTTTATAGCTAAAGGGGGAAATACCGTATATTCTGAGATCAAAAATCTGCTGCCCCGGCAGACAGTAAGCCGCGTATTGTGCGGCTTTCGCCGGCTGGTAAAGTAATCACTTACTCTGCAATCTCTATAAACTTCGGTCGTTCATTAAAGGCAGTGTTCGGCGCATGAATCGCTATCAAGCTTTTTCCTTCTTTTGTTTTAAAAATCATACCATGACCGCCGTCATGCTCATATAAAAGCTTTTCATCCACATGCCACTTTCCTTTTATGCTTCCGGTCTCCGAAGTGGATGTCGCCAAAACATATTCACCGTTTGAGAAGCTTGACCAAAGCGATTTTAATTTTCCATCATTTGTTTTGTACAGAAACGGACCATCCGTCACAAATTTAGTACCTTCTTTATCCAACGGTGAAACCCATGAAGCATCACCTGCTCTCCAAAGCAAAAACGGTTTTCCGTCAGGCTTTCTCAAATCCTCCGAAAGCCTAACGGCATAGATTTCTCCGTTATTCACCTCCTGCCACTCTCTGCAAAATACCATATACGGAACATCATTTTCAATATATAAAGTCCCGTCAAGGCATTCCCACTGCGGCGGAGTAATACGCTCACTGTGAACGGTGAAGCCTCCGTCTGCTGTGTCAGATGACAGTATTCCGGTGCCGCGGCACATATTATCTGCCTTAAAGCTGGCAAGCATATAAAAGCGTCCCTTGTATATATGAACCTCTGGTGCCCAAAAATCTATTGTTCCCCAAAATCCGTCACCCTCCTCAAATACACTTTTCGGTTTGCTCCAGTTCTCCAAATCGTCGCTTGTGTACACATCAAAGCCCCTCTGCTTGCCTACGCGCGAGCCATACATATAATATCTGTCTTTATAC
>JBJEIW010000249.1:0-5342 GCA_051877435.1 Candidatus Ornithomonoglobus sp. | reverse complement strand
CTTGTTGGGGATAATTCCCCAAACCCCAAGAACGAAGATTTCATCTTCGGACTACGCACCTGTCGGCGCTATTTCTCCATATTGTGAGAACAGTCGTTTTTGCCATTTTTGTACAGCTCAATTCCAAGTATATATTCATAATTCTGCTTGTGCAGAAGCATCTCTCTGACTTCTTTTTGAAGTTTGATATCATAGACGCTCATAAATTCTTTAAATGACAGGGGATATATATGAATTTCATCTCCGCGTCCCCGAAACTCCGTAATTATATCCTTTGATAGGAACGCATAATAACTGAAATTATTATTCCTGATTTTCAATGATAATAAAACAACTTCATTCAGAAGAAAAGCCTGCTGTAAATTTTGCTGTATGTAACGGAGATGAAATTGAAGCCGTTTATGCCTACTGTAATCTTCACGGCTTATGGAAAGCTGAATAATTGAGAAAGGAGATTGTCGAGATGAAGTATATTTGTCCTTGCGGATATGAATATGATCCCTCTGTTGGCGATCCTGATAACGGAATAGCTCCGGGAACCGCTTGGGAAGATGTTCCTGAAGATTGGGTTTGCCCAACTTGCGGTCTTGATAAGAGTGCATTTGAAGAAGCATAATAATCGAGCACGACAAAAACGGCTGCGACGCTTTGTTGTCGCCGTTTTTAACAATAAAACACGCAGATATAAAATTAAACGGAGGATAATAACATGCTAGAGGTTGGAGTAAATGCACCGGATTTTAAGCTGCCGGATCAAAACGGTGATATACATACCCTGTCAAGCGGTAAAAGTCAATAGTTATTATTGACAGATTTTATTAAGCTTATACCTGTAATTTTAGGCTTGTCAAGTTTTGTCAAATATTGCTTACGCAACTTTCTCCGCAGACCTCATATTGATTATCATATTCACGCTCGTAAATCCCCAGCCAGAACGGATTTTCAAATAGGATTGTCAGGCTGCTGCGCACAAAGATCATGATAATTTATTATAATCGGTGATTCCAAGCCTGTTCCCGAACGGATCGTCAAACTCAACCGCTGTTCCTGTATAAATCCTGAACGGCTCTGAAATAAATTTAACACCTTTTCTCTTGAGTATCTCATAGGCTTTATATACATCGTCAACCATAAACCATATTGTGGGCTTGACCTCACTGAATTTATTGATGTCTTTTAAAACAATTGCCGGCTCCTCCTCTCCGACACTGTAAGCAGTCATTCCTTTATCCGCAAAGTCGAATTTCAGCTTTAATCCGAGCGTATCACCGTAATATCTCTTTGCCGCCTCCATATCATCTATAGGCAGAAAAAAATTGTCATAGCTGTTCATTTTCAAATTCCTCCTTAAAATTGTTTGCCAATTTTAACAACGCATCACAAACCAGCGTCTGCTGCTCCATAATGGCTCTTCCAACAAGCGAAATATATAATACTATAAATTATAGTAAAAGTCAAGAGTAAATTTAACCTTAATATAAATCAGTTTCGCTTGCATTTCCCCACTGGTTGTGATAAAATAGATTTAAACCTAAAGGAAACGGAGATTGATAAGCATGGAAATAAAGGTTGTACATCAGATTATGGAATGGAACGAGGACTGCTCGGACGAGATAAAAAAGGAGCTTGCCGAAAAAAAAGTATGTCTTGTAAACGTCATGGGCTCGCCCGGAGCCGGTAAAACCTCGGTCATTACTTCCATTATAAAAGCGATGTCGGACAAATTTAAAATCGGCATAATTGAGGGAGATATTGCCGGTCAGATTGACGCGGAGAGAATGAAGCTGCTCGGTGTGCCGGTCGTTCAGCTTAACACAGACGGCGCGTGTCATATTGAGGCAATGTCAATTCAGAACCTTCTCCCGGAATTTGAGCTTGACGCTCTGGATGTTATTTTTGTTGAAAATATAGGTAATCTTGTGTGTCCGGCGGAATTTAATATAGGTGAGGATTTCAGAATAGCATTACTCAGTATTCCGGAGGGAGACGATAAGGTCGAGAAATATCCGCTGATGTTCCAAACGACAGACGCGCTGATACTTAATAAATATGATATGCTCCCCTATTTTGACTTTGATGAGAAGCGCGTTGAGGACAATGCAAAGGAAATAAATCCTGATATTAATATATTCCGTGTTTCAAATAAGACAGGCGACGGTCTTGAGGAATTTATCGGCTGGCTGATGGCGAGAATTGAGGAAAAGCTGAATGCATGAGCTTTCGATCACACAAAGTATATTAAATATTGCGCTGTCCTCGGCGGAGAATGCGGGCGCAAAAAAAATCAACCGCATAAAAATAACACTCGGCGAAATGACCGGGTGCGTTCCTCAGTATATACAGGAGTATTTTGATATTGTGAGCGACGGTACAATCGCCGCTCACGCTAAGCTCGAATTTAAAAGTGTTCCCGCCGTCGCAAAATGCTCCGACTGCGGAAAGGAAACCCGTCTTATCCGGTTCCGCTTCCGCTGTGAGCACTGCGGCAGCCAAAAGCTTACGATAATTTCTGGCAAGGAATTTCTTGTTGACAGCATTGATATTGAGGATTAACAGATCCTCGGCAGTCCCTCGCCGTAAAGCTCGCTTATTACGCGTCTGCCGCCCAAAGCGGTATTCATAATAACACCGCCGCCGTCGGTTACTTCTCCGATAACGGCGGCATTTTCACCGTAACGGCTGTTTCTTATAATTTTAAGCGCGCGGTCTGCGTCCGCCGCGCTAACAACCGCCGCAAGCTTGCCTTCGTTGCCCATGTGCATTATATTAAGTCCGAGTATTTTTGCAAATGCCTTAACCGTCTGCGAAACAGGTAATTTTTCCTCGTCAATTTCAAAGCCGCAGCCGGATGCCGACGCAAATTCATTAAGAATTGTTCCAAGACCGCCTCGCGTTATGTCACGCATAGCATGGATTTCAATACCTGCATCTATCATATTTTTTACCATACACCCAAGCGGCGCGCAGTCGCTTTTTATTTCATTTTCAATCCCCATTCTCTCGCTTAAAATTGCGGCATGATGGTCTCCGAGATTACCCGAAATAATGAGCTTATCCCCGACGCGGCAGTTAGAGCTTTTTATATCGGTTTTGCAGTCCACAAATCCGACACCTGTAGTGTTGATATAAACTCCGCCGCTGCCCTCAATAACCTTTGTATCACCGGCAATGACTGCTACTCCGGCTTCTCTTGCGGTTTCAGCCATTGAGTTAGCGATTTCCTCCAGCGTTTCGGTATCAGCGCCCGTTTCTATTATGTACGCGCTTGTGATGTATTTCGGAACAGCGCCGCGCATTAAAAGGTCGTTTACCGTGCCGCACACGGCAAGCCTTCCTATATCTCCACCTCTGAATTTAAGCGGAGTTACAACAAAGCTGTCGGTTGTAACCGCGATTTTCGCGCTTCCGTCCACAACCGCGCTGTCCTCCATCATATCAAGCACAGGATTTGAGTTTGCCTTTTGAAATATTTCCTCAATCAGCATTGACGTGGATTTTCCGCCGCTGCCGTGAGCCATTGTTATTTTCAATGTAACGACCCCTTTCGTCCGTTTATATAGTAATGAAAGCATGATCCTTCGGTTGATACCATACACGCGCCCTGCGGCGTATCCGGTGTGCAGACCTTGCCGAACATAGGACATTCATCGGGTGATTTTCTGCCGCAAATGACATCTCCGCAGCTGCAAGCGCCGTTAAACATTTTATCCTCTGTCAGCTCCATGCTGCCCGCGTCAAATTCCGCATATTCATCCCGCAGTCTCATTCCTGAGCCTTTGATTATGCCTATTCCCCTCCACGCCGCATCACATGGAGTAAAATATCTGTTCACCGTTTCCTGTGCCGTTTTGTTTCCCTCATAGGTGACAACAGACGGATACAGATTAAGCGACCTGCCGCCCGACAGCTTTACGAGCGCGTATACAGCGGCAAGCAGCTCCTCCCCCTTAAAGCCGGCTGTCACGAACGGAACTCCCAGCTCATGCGCAAGCTCTTCAAACAGGCGATGACCTGTTATTACGCTCACATGCCCCGGCGCGAGAAAGCCCGCTATCTCTGTGCCGCTTTTATATACCGTTCTTATCGCCTCAGGCATTGTTTTAAGCGCAGTAAGCAGACGAACATTTGTTATCCTGTCCTTAATGAGCTGCTCGACAATCAAAGCGTATGCCGGAGTTGTGGTTTCAAAGCCTACAGCCGCGAAAACAAATTGCTTATCCGGCTGCTCTTCCGCCATTTTGATTATTTCAAAGGGCGAATATATCATTCTGACCGACGCGCCCTGCGCCGCCGCATCCCTCAGAGAACGCTCCGAGCCGCGAACGCGCAGCATATCACCGAAGGTTACAACTGTTGTATCAGACTCCAAGGAAAGCTCTATGAGCCTGTCAATATACGAGGCTACCGTGACGCACACAGGGCATCCCGGGCCGGATATGAGCCTTATCTGGGGCGAAAGCATATCTGCGATCCCATTTTCTGAAATTGACGCGGTATGAGTTCCGCAGACCTCCATTATAATGCGTTTTTCACCGTCATAGCTTTTAAGATAATCCTTGATTTCATTAATATCAGGCATTTCCAAGCTCCTCCAAGGTATTGAAAAGCTCCGTCATTTCCTTTGCCTCTCTCTCATTGATTTTCTGGATCACAAGTCCGGCATGAACCAGAACATAATCGCCCGGCTTTACCTTTACCAGTCCGGCATTCGCCTCGACTATATTTCCGCTGTAATCTATTTTTGCAATGTTATTATCAATGGACCTCACCAGTCCCGGCGCCGCAACACACATATTATTACTCCTATCTCCTTATTTGAACAATTATAACTGTCTGCTTATAAAATGTACCACCGTTTCGCTGCCCGCTGTAATATACGGTATCAGCTCTGACGGATATACTTTAATATTCTTTAAGTCCTCAAGCGGAATCCAGCAGAAATCAAGATCAATTCTTTCATTATCCAATTCATCGTAACCCTTAAATATTCCGTCACTTGGTATCCCATTATCATCCTGTAAGTGAATTTTATAATATAAAGAAATCTGATGGCATGGTCTTTTGCCCCACGGAAAGAATATCTCTCCCACAGCAAACAGACGTTCAACACATATATCCGCATGAATTTCTTCCTTAAACTCTCTTTTTAACGCTTCCCCTGTCGTTTCCAGTGCTGAAACATGACCTCCGATAAACGCGTAATCATCATTTACCGGTTTTTGCAGCAGGATTTTATCATCTTTTATAAGTATTCCTGCCGCTCTATAAGAAAACACAAAATCATCGGTTTTAAATAAAATATCACTCATTCTATATTATAATCCTTTTTAAATTTATTTGAA
>JBJEIW010000248.1:0-5370 GCA_051877435.1 Candidatus Ornithomonoglobus sp. | reverse complement strand
CTCCCCTACCTTTATAAGAACCCTTTCGCCGCAGCGCAGCCACATATTCGCCCTTATTACAGCGTCATAGTCTCCGTCAAAGGTAACTCTTCCGTCCTCAACCTTCTTTGTGTCATATCCGAGACGGTAAAGCTCCTTTGACACCATTGCTTCAAGCCCGAACAGCGTGGGCACGATTATTTCAAATCTTTCGTTGTTCATCAGCGCTTCCTCTTTTTCTTTGGTTTATCATATTTGGGCTTTGTGCCGCGGCGCTTTGTGCGCTTTTCCTTTTTCTCGTCGCTGCGTCCCATTGCCGCTTTTGAACGTTTTTCAATTTTTGCAAGCACATCAGGTCTTGCATCGCTTTCAAGCACAAAATCTATTCTGCGCAGGAGCAGATTGCTTGCGGCAACCGTAATTCTTATTACATCGCCTATTCTGTAGATTTTTCCGGTGCGTCTGCCAATCAGCATATGGCGGTTCTCATCATATTCAAAATAATCACCCATCATCGTTTCGCAGCGTATAAGTCCCTCACATGAATTACCGAGCGTTGCAAACATGCCGAAGGACGTTACGGAGGATATGACCGCATCAAAGGATTCACCTATAAATCGTCGCATATACGCAGCCTTCAGCATATCATCAGCGTCGCGCTCCGCCTTTTCCGCAGCGATCTCACGGTCGCTTGAAATTATTGCCGCCTCTTTTACCTTAGGCTCAAAATAATGCTGCCGGCTGTCGGTGAGCCTGCCGGATATAAATTCCTTTAAAACCCTGTGAATCATAAGGTCCGGATATCTTCTTATAGGTGACGTAAAGTGACAGTAGAAGCGCGCCGCAAGTCCGAAATGACCGTCGTTAGTGTCACGGTAGCCCGCCTTCATGAGCGACTGCAATATTACCTTTGAAATCATCATTTCCTCCGGACTGTCCTTCACCTTCTCGACTATGCTCTGCAGATCCTTAGGGTGAATGCTTTCGCTGTCTATCTTACCCTTTAAGGAATATCCGAAATTCTTTATAAACTCGTTAAACGCGGTGAGCTTTTCATTGCTCGGCGCGTCATGGACGCGGTATACAAACGGCAGCTCCGCCCAGTATGCCATTTCCGCGACGGTTTCGTTTGCGGCAAGCATAAAGGATTCAATAAGCCTGTGCGATTTTCCGCGCTCTTCTATCTCAACCTCCGCAGGCTCTCCCCTGTCGTCGCATTTTATTTTTGCCTCGGGAAAATTAAAGTCGATCGCGCCCCGCTCGTTTCTCTTTTTAACAAGCGCGTCCGAAAGACTGTCCATTTCCTCCAGAACCGGAACAATAAAAGCATACTGCTCCCTCAATTTAGTGTCACCGGCAAGGATTTTATTAACTTTGTTATAGGTCATTCTCGCGCATGAGTGTATGACTGTTTCTGACATCCTGTGGTTATGAATATTTCCGTCCTTATCTATTTCCATAAACACCGACAGAGTAAGACGGTCAACATCAGGATTAAGCGAGCATATGCCGTTTGAAAGACGTTTGGGCAGCATCGGTATGACCTTATTCGGAAAATATACACTTGTCGCGCGCTTTAATGCCTCCTTATCTATCACAGAGCCGGCCTTAACATAGTGGGTAACATCCGCAATGTGTACGCCGAGAAGCATATTGCCGTCCGGCAGAGCTTCAAGGGACACCGCATCGTCAAAATCCCTTGAATCGTCACCGTCTATCGTAAATATCTTTTTGTCTCTTAAATCCTCGCGGTTTTTAATTTCCTCCTCGGATACGCGGTCCGGAAGACTGTCCGCCGCGTCAAGAACCGCCTTTGAAAAGCGTTCGGGAATTTTGTTCTCTGCTATAAGTCCGTTAAGACAGCTTTCCACACTGTCACCGCTGCCCAGAACCGCTGTTATAACGCCAACAGGCTTTCCATTTGAGTTATATTCCTCAATTGAAGCCATTACCCTATCGCCGACCGATGCGCCGCCAAGGTCCTGCTCCTTAACGCGTATCTGCGAAAAGAATTCGCGTCGGTCGGGTGATACACGGTAATAACCGTTTTTCATGCCGATGAGAACTCCGACAATATTTGAATTACCTCGCTCAATGATTTGCTCTATATGTCCCTCACGGTGTCCGCGGCCGTTATCATTGTTATCTATCCTTACAAGAACTCTGTCGCGGTCATACGCGCCCCCAAGCTTCTCATGAGGGATAAAAATATCATTGTTATCCTCTCCCTCAACGCGCACAAAGCCGAAGCCTCCCCCCGCATTGCACATAAGCACACCGGCGGCTGTAAGACCTTTATCGCTTACAACACAATAGCGGCCTTTTTTTGTTTTATATATTTTTCCCTCCTTGACAAGACTGTCCAACATGGCGGAAAGCTCGTCGCGGTCGCTTTCCGGCACATCAAGAACTATTGCCATTTCATTGAATTTGAGCGGCACATAGGTATTAGAGGAAATGTAGCTTAATATTCTTTCTTTTCTGTCCATCGCTTCTCCCGTCATTCCGAAAATAAATTTAAAGGAGCACACAGATGCGCTCCGTTTTATTTTATCCGTCTATTATATCCTTAAACGTAACCGAATCAAGCTCCTCTATCAGATTCTTCTGAATAGCCGCAAGCTTGTTTTTCACTCTGCATTCCACACTATTGGCGCAGCAGTCGCCGCCGAGACAGATATTTAAGGCTATCTGCCCGTCAATAACCTCAATTATATTTTTGAGCGTTATCTCCTCCGCAGGCTTATTGAGAGCATAGCCGCCGTTCACTCCGCGGTATGATTTCAAATATTCCGCCTGGACAAGCTTACGGAGAATTTTAAGCGTAAACCTGTACGGAATATCGTTCTGCTCAGCAATCGTCTTTGCCTCAATTTGTCTGCCGCTCCGTGCAAGCTCCGCGACAATTCTCAGCGCATAATCCGCCTCTCTTGTTATCTTCATTCCGAACTCTCCTCATATTATCGGTTTTCACATATGTTGAGTATTTCCAATGCGTATGACCTTGGTGTTCTTCCGTTAATGATATGTATTTTAAAATCACAGTCGGCATAGAACGGCAGCCTGTCGTTAAACCGCTTTTCTACAGCATCAATATCCTGATTCTGCAAAAGCGGTCTTGTGGCTCTTGCCGCTTCAAGCCGCGCCTTTATAACACTGAAATCCGGCGCAAGATTTACTATTACACCGTTTTTTCGGAGCGCGGTTATATTATCCTTGTTGAGCACAACTCCGCCTCCTGTGGCTATCACATAGCCGTCAAGCGCCGCCGCCTTGCATATTATCCTGTGTTCAAGCTCCCGAAAGCCCTTCTCTCCGACCTCGGCAAATATTTCATTGATCGTTTTGCCGGTTTCCTTAACTATCATATCATCGGTGTCTATCAGCTTATACCTTGACGCTGCGGCAATAGCCTTTGAAATTTCCGTCTTTCCCGACGCCATAAAGCCTGTAAGTACAATGTTCATCTCTTAAATACCTCTTTGCGGATTTTATCGGCAATACCGTCCGGCAGCTTTCTGTCCATAAACAGCTCGTTTGCTATAATTCCCTGATAAATCAGCATATCAAGACCGTTAAGCGTTTTTGCGCCCCTCTCGCGCGCCTCCTTGAGAAACAGCGTTTCCTCAGGGTTATATATCATATCGACACATGACATACCGCTGTGTATAAAATCAAAGCTCTCTATTTCATCAATACTGTCGATAGGCAGCGCGTCAAGCTGCGGAGCCATTCCCGCCGAGGTGGTGTTTAAAACTATGTCAAAATCAAGGCTGGCAAGCTCCGTTTTAATTCTGAAGCCTGTCGCCTCATATATCGTATCCGACATTGCAATACACTTTGCCTTAGTCCTGTTCACTATAGTTATACTCTCCGGCTTTGCCTGAATTATTCGCATAAGCGTAGGTTTTACAACGCCGCCGCAGCCCATAACGAGTATTTTCGCGCCCTCAATTTTAATACCCGCGTTTGTAAGCGCAAGATAGAAGCCCTCGCTGTCAGTATTATAGCCGCAAAGCTTCCCGTCATTATTAACTATAGTATTGACCGAGCCGAGCAGTCTTGCCTGAGGTGAGATCTCGTCAAGATATTCCATAACCGCAAGCTTGTGCGGCGCTGTTACGTTAAGACCTCTTATTCCGAGAGCGCGTACTCCGCGGATCGCATCGCCTACATTTTCCGGCAGTACATGAAATGCCGTATATACATAATCATCACCCGTAACATCGGCAATAAAGCTGTGCAATGCCGGTGAAAAGCTGTGCTCCACCGGATGACCGATTATTCCGAGTTGCTTTGTTTTTGCTGTTATTTCCATTTTACCTTCCTCTTAAAAATTGTTATTATAGCCGTTAAGCAATCGCGTTGCGTACGCGCCGTCAACTATCTCCCAGTCAAAGGAATAGGGCTTTACTCCCGATTCCCTGAGGCTCTGCCATATTGTGTTATAGGTTTGCAGCGGAACCTGTGAGGTGTACACCTGATTTTCTATAAAGTCATGTATCATAAATTCCATACTGCCGTTCTCAATCTTGCCGAAGCGGCAGCTTCTCTGCTCACTCTTGTCAATATCCTGTGACAAAATCATAAGCTTTATAACCTCTATCGCCTTATCATTAAACCCATTGTCAAAAATCAATATCTTTTCAAGCAGCTCATTATAATCCGATACAAATCTGAGATTATAGCCCTCCAGCTTTTCAAGCTCTCCGGACTCCTTTGACGAGCTCTGAACCTTTTCAAAAAGCTGCTGCTTTACCACCGCGTCATCGGTCGGTGAAAATGTTATCATAAGCCTTTTATCCTCATCACTGTAAAGCATTGGATGCGGCATAAGCCCTACCTGCTCACAGTTCGGGCAGCGGAATATATTGACCTTGCCCGCCAGAAGATCCTTTTTAAGGTCGGGACTGTCCTTGACCGTTATTGAACTCCATACAGTTACATCCGACATATGCTCACATTTAGGGCACTTTACCGACTGCTTTAAATTTATACTCATATATGTCTCTATTCCTTTCGCAACACTTATCTTTATTATACTATACTTGTACAGATTATGCAAGGATTATTTTTCGTTCTGTGTCATAAAATCCTTATCCGTCTCGTAAGAATAGAATACAGATGAATGAAAGGACAAGACGATAAATGAGGCGGTTCAGAACATATGTTATAACTAAAAAAGCCCTCGTAAGGGCGGGAATTATATCCGGCGGCATAGCAGCCGCTGCGGGCTTTATATTTGCGGCAAAAAGCTTTGCTCCTCCCGCTGTACCCGCGTTTTCCGACAGTACGGATATATCCAGGGCAATACTTGATGAGGGAATACCTAAGGAGGACGAGCCGTTTGATTTATCCGGCTTTATTTCCGACATTCTCGGCTTTGACAAG
>JBJEIW010000247.1:0-5377 GCA_051877435.1 Candidatus Ornithomonoglobus sp. | reverse complement strand
CATGTGAGATTGTTCACAGCTCCGGCAGGTGTAAAGGTATATGTAAAGCCTGTCGCATCAGTGTATGCAAGTTCTTCATCCGCTGTATAGTCAAAGCTTTCCGCGGGGTCTACCTCCACAAGCTTTACATCGTCAATACAAGTTGTCACGCCGGTTGGTGACCACAGGTAAGCAAACAAATGTCCCGCGCTTGTTGTTGTATATTCTACCGTAATTGTCTGCCAGTCATCGCTTGCTGTTATGTCAGTCGAAGCAAGCGTTTCTCCGGGCTGATTTCCGGGCCAAGCCGCATCACCGTTTTGAATACAAAGCGCGGTGCTGCCTGTTGATTTTACTTTTGCCGATAAAATATATGTCTTATTTGCCTCAACAGCTACATTCTGTCCTATTCCGGTGTTCGTTACCTCTGCATAATGATTTTCTCCGTCGGCTGCTATTGAACCGCCCGAATACCATATGTCATATGTTTGGAACTTCCAGTCCAGTGAGGTAAAGCTTGATGTGGTTTCAAACCCTCCGTCCGTTATAAGATTTCCTGTTTTTGAGACAGCCGCGCCCGCAGTTACGCAAAAGCAGCCGACCGCGGCAGCCGCTGTAAGCATTGCCGCAATGAATTTTTTGCACTTCATAATTTTTCCTCCTTCTTAACCTTTCATTTTATGAAGATAGCTTCTGATACGGATAAACGCTTATCCGCTGTTTTTTACAACCTAATTATAGCTTTAAGAACAGAAATATACAAGTGCCGTTTTTGACCTATCCCGAACTGTTTTTGACACGATTTCAATAAAAAAAACACCGCGCTGTCCGCAGTGTTTCTCCGTTATTCAAATAATGTGCAGCCCATTTCCTTAAACTGTCTGATTTTCAGCTTCAGCAGCTCCCGCGGCACATCAAGATATGACGCGCAGCAGTCTATACACATAAAGCGGCTTGCATAGCGGTTAAACAGCTTTTTATGAAGTCCGATTTCGTCCTTTGTCAAAGCTCTGCCGCATTCCGCGCATTTATCCATTTATTATTTCTCCGATAACTATTTTACAGCTGTAAGGCTCCACGTGGAAAATGCACCCGTCCTTATAAACACCCGCATCCGCTCCGGTAACGGCATCCTTAAAACGCACAGCCTTTCCCGAGGATGAATGTATTCCCAAATCGTCAAAGGACACATGCAGCCTTGACGCCTCCCAGCTTTCATCATCGTCTGTGGTATTAAACAGTCCAAGGGCAAAGCGTCCCCCGCTGAGAAGTCTTGCCAGAACATACGACCTGCCGTTGTCTGATACGCAGAAAGCCGGACGGCATTCCTCATCCTGATTAATTGCGATCAAGCCCTCATTCAGTAAAACGGCTCTGTTTTCTTCATCAATATTTCTTATATCCGCTCCGATAATCATCGGTGAACCCATAAACGCCCACATTGCAAAATGCTGTAAATACTGCGTATCGCTGCACCCCTGCAATCCGACATTTCCTTTTCCGCGCATTCCCGTGATCAACATATCCATATCGTTATAGCAGCCCGGAGCGTTGTTCTCAATATTGGCAACCTGACTTTTAAAAATATCAATATATGATTTGGGAGTATCAAAAATATCACCTGTCGAACGGTATGTATGAGCGCCGCGTGACCGCATCCATTGTGACGGATTTTCAACCCCCCAGTTGCATGCCGCAAAAAGAATATCGCGTCCGCTGCTTCTGAGAGCCATTGCCATTGTCAGATAAGCATTTTTTGTATCCGCGCTCTGAGGGAAATTGCAGAAATCATATTTAAGATAATCCACTCCCCATTCGGCAAACTGCTTTGCGTCTTCAAACTCATGACCGTAGCTGCTCGGATAACCCGCGCAGGTTTTAAATCCGGCGCAGGAATACATTCCGAACTTCAGACCCTTCGAATGAATATAGTCAGCAAGATATTTCATACCGTTCGGAAAAAGCTCCGGATCAGGCACAAGTCTGCCGTCAACGCGCTCCTTCAGCGACCAGCAGTCATCGATAATTACATATTCATAGCCCGCATCCTTATATCCGTCGCTTACCATTACATCTGCAATCTCCATAATAAGCTTTTCATTTATATTCTGCGCAAATGTATTCCATGAATTCCAGCCCATAGGCGGTTTATATGATAACATTTCATTTTCTCCTTTTCTATTAAAATATATTTATATTTATAATATCACAATTTCTATAAATTTTGAAGATACTATTTTGACCTATATTCATGTCAAAATTGATATTCTCTAATTTAAACTCCCTAAAAAATCTCCGGAAATGCCTTATTTCATACATTTTACATATTGATGACTTTCAAAAAATTCTGCCATTCCAGCCCCGGTCGGATATAGGATGATAGGTAACATATATGGTGTTTCCCGGAATACAAAGCTCCTTCTCATAAATACTGCAAATCTGACCTGTTATCTTATTCCGCCTCATTACCGCTGATTATAAATACAGCAAGCATAATATAAAGTCATTCATAAAATATCCGGTTTCGCCGTTTGCAATTATTGATGTACTGTCAATACTTCCTGTGCTGCTCCCCGTTAATACCAGCTTACTGCTTCTGTTATGATTGCTAAAATCATGAAGAATATATTCCAAAACAACGAATAGAACCATTTAGTGAAGAATCAGCAACCAAAGCAGCAACCAAAAGAAAAAATCAATAAGAATAAAAACACCGCAAATGTCCGTAGTTATGGACTTTGCAGTGCTATTTTATTTGGCGCGTCTGACTGGAATTGATTTTACCATTTTTTGTGGTTCACCAACAGTGCACGGCAGTTATAAAACGCTTTATTTAAGCCCAAAATGCGTTATTTTGAACAGAATAATATTTTCCCATTCAACCAGCATATTATACTCTACATATTGTGTTTATATTTCTTCTTTAAAACAAGATATTGTGCCGACACGATATCCTATTTTTCTCATTTCTTATTTTTTCTTAAAATTTCTCAAAATTTCACACTCAAATTTCGTAAAATTTTTCGTAAATTTATAAAATGTGAATTACCATAATTTCATCTTGCCTTGTAAGAAATCAAACGCTTCCTTTTTCTTTTTCCGTGTCAAATCAGTGTAAATATCTAATGTAGTACTTATATCACTATGCCCCATAATGGTCTGAATCATTTTTAGGGTGTTCTGATCTGATGTGTTTTCACACATCCTTGTACAGAAAGTATGTCTTAAATGATGACAACTGAAATGCGGAAGTAATAGAGCCTCCCTATTCTCCTTTTCAGACCGTTCTGTTTCAAACTCGTTATAAGCCTTACAAATCCGCTCTATTCCTCTATTAACAGCATGAGGCGAGTAAACGGTACCTAAACGGTTTTGAAATATAAACCCTGAATAACCATCGACCACTGTTTGATTAAATCCGGTTATCGACTGTCTCATATATTCATTTTTCAAGGTCTCTCTTACTTCGTTAAACATCGGAATTTCACGAATACCCGCTTTTGTTTTGGGTGTTGTTATCCGAAATTTACATGTGCCGTCATCCTGAAGCCTATAGATTAATGTATGATTGATTGAAATAATGTTCTCTTCAAAATCACAATCTTCCCACCTTAATCCAATAATTTCGCCTATTCTGCATCCGGTCCCTAATAACACCGTAAACAAAGGCATCCAATGATTATACTGCTTTGAACTGCGGGTAAAATTCACAAAAGCTTCTTGCTGTTCTACCGTTAATGCATTTCTATGAGGCGTATCCCACATAGCACTCTTTTTTATTTCATTCATTACACCATCTGTCGGATTTAATCGGATATATCCATCTCTTACTGCCATGGTAAAGATTGGATGAATTATAGTATTTATAACCTCCATGCTTCTCGGTTTGAAGCCTTTCTCAAAAATTAACGAACTATAAAATCTTTTTATATCACTGTATTTTATATCCGATATGTTTTTCTGACCTAAACCTTCACTAACATATTTCTTATACATATACTTATAATTTGTACGCGTTGAATCCTTAAGGCGTCTCTCTTCAATATGAATATCAAAAAACTTATTTAATGTCATTCGCTTTGCAGTAAAGCCGTCTATTTCATCCTGATTATCACGGACTATTTGTTTCTCCATTTCCCTCAGGCACATCTCAATCTGTTTCCCTTTGGGTGTTTTATCAGATTGGACTAATTTCCAACTATAAACACTGCGCTTCTCACCTTTTGCGTCTATGTACTTATATTCATATCTGCCATCGCTCCTCTGGTATTCGCCTGTACGGAGCAATCGATTTTTGTTATCTCGTCTTTCTTTTGCCATTAGTAAAATCCTTTCTTACCTTGACAAAGAACTCTTAATAACAAATCCACCGTTGTTATTATACTACAAAAAAAGCTCTTAGTCAATAAATTATAACTAAAATCCTCAAAAATTTTGAATTGGAATATGGTTGTTTTACACATATGTTAATTTATCCAAATATCTTTCAAAAGCTACTCTTTTTATTCGTGCATTTCTTCCACTCCAAAGAATAAAATCAGCGTTTCTATCTTCATCAATTATTCTTCTTAACCTATTTTCTCCGATCAGAGAATATGCCGCTGCCTCCTCGATAGTCAAACAATATCGTTGAGGTATTGGTATATTGTATTTTCCTGTTCCCATATTCGTACATCCTTTCTATAAAAAATATTATTGTAAATCCCTCATCATTTGTAGTAGATATTAAATCTTTATTTCAAGGCACACAAATAAAACCGTACCCTCAAATAAAAATCCAAAATCAGTTTATAAGACTTGCCGAACGATTTGCTTGGTGCAAATTCCATAGATGTTTATCTCCCCCACTCTGTGCGGGACGTCCCTTTTCTGTGACGATAGCCGGACGTAAGTATCATTATTGCCCCGAAGCGTCCTCGCAGTTTCCCGCTACCAATAGGGATGACGGTATCTTGTATTATCGCATCTGCATAATGAATTTTTGCATTCATTGTTAGTGTATACAGACTGTAGCGTACAAATACCCGCCGCTCATACTTCGGTTCTCGTTGCTCCGCTCGCCTTTATTCAGTTGTTGGCGTATTATAGCTGCTATGACTGTAAAACCTGTTGCCGTTCCTATGCCTACAGCAGCGTCTTTTTAGCCTATACAGACGCACCACAACAGTAAAGTGATGCGCCGCTATAGAGTAAAAAGAGAAAAAATTTATGAACAATCAAATGTTGATATATTCAAAATCAGTTTTATCAGTATACGATTTTCATACTCCTTATCAATATAATTCCGGCAGCTTCCTGTTTTTTTATCCTTTACAAGCTTTGTCGCCGCCTGCCGGACATCCGGAGCATAATGCTCCAATATTTTAAGTATTGCTCTTGTGTCACCGCATATTGCACG
>JBJEIW010000246.1:0-5382 GCA_051877435.1 Candidatus Ornithomonoglobus sp. | reverse complement strand
GTCCTCATCAACAACTGGGAAGCTACATATTTTGATTTTGACGAGGTAAAGCTTGAAGAAATCGCGCGCAAGGCTGCGGAGCTTGGCGTTGATATGTTTGTTATGGATGACGGCTGGTTCGGAAAGCGCGACAGCGACACCTCCGGTCTCGGAGACTGGTTTGTAAACGAAAAAAAGCTTAAGGGCGGTCTTAAGCCGCTTGTCGATAAAATCCGTAAAATGGGCTTAAAATTCGGGATATGGTTTGAGCCGGAAATGATTTCGGAGGACAGCGATTTATTCAGAAGCCACCCGGAATGGGCAATACGGATTCCCGGCAGAAAGCCCGCGCTGAGCCGTTATCAGCTTGTTCTGGATATGACAAGAGCCGATGTTCGCGAATATCTTTATAACGCGATAAGCGCAGTGCTCAACAGCGCTGATATCTCCTATGTAAAATGGGATATGAACCGCAGTATATGCGACTGGTATTCGCAGGAGCTGCCGGGAGACGCCATGGGCGAAATGCCGCACAGATATATTCTCGGCTTATACGAGCTGCTTGAGCGGCTCACCTCGGATTTTCCCGATGTGCTGTTTGAGGGCTGCAGCGGCGGCGGCGGACGTTTTGACGCGGGTATGCTTTATTACTGCCCTCAGATATGGTGCAGCGACGACACAGACGCATATGAGAGAACAATAATACAGTACGGCACCTCCTTTATTTATCCGATATCGGCTGTCGGCTCGCACGTTTCGGCTGTTCCCAACCACCAGACGGGACGGATCACTCCCATAGAATCGCGCGCCGTGACCGCTATGGCGGGGAGCTTCGGCTATGAGCTTGATCTGAACACGCTCTCCGATGAGGAAAAAGCCGCGGTAAAAAATCAGATCATTCGTTTTAAGCGGTATAATAAGCTTATACACAACGGCGATTATTTCAGATTAAGCAGCCCCCTAACGGATAAATTCGCAATATGGCAGTTTGCTTCAGAGGACAAATCGGAAATTCTTATACACGGAATGATATACAAAACGGAGGCAAATATGCTCAGATATCCGATACGCCTAAGAGGTCTGAAGGCGGATGCGTTATACAGACTTGAATCGGACGGGACTGTTTATACAGGCAGCGCCCTGATGAACGGCGGTATTCTTCTTCCCCGCTCATGGGGCGATTACGCTCCCGTGGAAATGCACTTTACTGAAATAAAACCGGCAAAGGAGGCATAATGCCCCCAATAAGCGAAATAACCGAATTGATCGACCGGTATGCAGGCTGTGCGGAATAAATTAATTTTACTTAATTGTTGCAAATTCCCTTTGTTTGTGGTAAAATGTCAGTGAAAGTAGTTTTACGGAGGTATAACATGAGACGAGTAGCTATAACCGGCATGGGGACGGTCAATCCCGCCGGCAATAATATCAATGAATTTAAAGAAAGCCTCTACAACGGCAAATGCTGTATTTCACCTATTGAGGATTTTCCCACAGACGATTTTCCGGTCAAGGTCTGGGGACAGATAAAGAACTTTAATCCCGAAGCTTTTTTTGACAGAAAGGAGCTTCGCAGAATGGACAGATTTGTGCAGATATCCTCGGTTTCCGCTGTAGAAGCCTTAAAGGACGCGGGCACGGATTTCTCCGATCTTGACACCTACCGCTGCGGTATTATAACCGGCGTTGGGTTCGGCGGTATGCCCCACACAGAGGAGGAGCACGAAAAATTTCTTAAACGCGGTCCGAGAATGATCTCGCCCCTTTATATTCCTGCTATGATACCTAATATGAGCGCCGGAATGATCGCTATCAATACAGGCTTTAAGGGCGCCAACTTCTCGATGGCAACCGCGTGCGCCTCATCGACCCACGCTCTGGGCGAGGCGTTCAGAAAGATAAAGGACGGCTACCTTGATATGTGCCTTGCGGGCGGAAGCGAAGCGGTTCTTTCAAGCTTCTGTCTCAGCGGCTTCAACAACATGAAGGCTCTTACTCACGCGGAGGACCCGACAAAGGCATCCACACCGTTCGACTTAAATCGCAGCGGCTTTGTTCTGGGTGAGGGCGGCGCCATGCTTGTCCTTGAGGAGTATGAGCACGCAAAGGCGCGCGGCGCAAAGATTTATGCCGAAATTGCGGGCTACGGCGAGACCTGTGACGCTTATCATATCACCATGCCGGAGCCGGAAGCAAATGCGGTCTGCGCTGCAATGGATATGGCGCTTAAAGAAGCGGGAGTAATGCCTGACGAGCTGGATTACATAAACGCCCACGGCACATCGACCCACTTCAATGATAAAACCGAGGCAGCTGCTGTCAATAAGCTGTTCGGTGAGCGCGCAAAGGATATTCACATTAATTCAACAAAATCCATCACCGGTCATATGCTCGGCGGCACAGGCGCGGTTGAGGCATGCGCTACGGCGCTGCAAATGTCGGAGGGCTTTCTTCATAAAAATCTCGGCTATGAAATGCCCGACCCGGAATGTGATGTAAATATCGTTACCGACAGAATCGATAATATAAGCATAAACGCGGCATTGTCGGTATCTCTCGGATTCGGCGGGCACAACGCGGCGCTGTGCTTTAAAAAAATATAAATATAAGCCTTAAAACATATGCGGAAGGGTAAAAGCGCCCTCCCGCATTTTTTATGTTATGCTCTTCTTATAATTCTGTTGTTGCCAGCGCCATGATTATGCTCATGCTCCTCCTTCGGCGGACACGGCGGGCAGCACGGCGGCGGACACGGCGGCGGACACGGCGGACAGCACGGCTGACACGGCGGCGCGGGCGGTGTTACTGACGGATCGATCTGACCCGGCTCAAGGAAGGTGCATTTTTCGGGCGGATAGAATTCATCCATCGGGAACTCTATTCTGTCGAACAGATCGCACGGATCATCCTCGGTCGCTCCCACGCACTGCTTCTTCGGAACACAGTAATCATAGCTCGGAATTAGCAGCTGAACGCGTCTTTCAAGCTTGATGATCGAGAAGATACCGATCGATACAAAGGCTCTCTTCGCTTCGCCTCCGATCACAATCGGATCGTCAAATACGCGGCTTACAGATTCGGGAACCGATGCAATGTCAAGCTCATCGTCACAGCAGCAATTTTTCTGACGTACATCAACAAGCTTTTCACCGAGGACTATCGGTTCAACCACCTCTACCACAGCGTACGGCAGATTTGTCTTTCTCCACTGCTGCGGGTCAAACGCGTTCTGCTTATACTTTGACGAGAAAATCTTCGCGTTGCCGTCGGAGCCGAAAAGGATCACCTTTTTGCTGAAGGTGGCAAGACCCTCGACCTCTGTCGGCTTGCCTACGCCTGTGAACACCTTCAGGGTTATTTTGAAGAAGTATCTGAGATCTATTGAATAGAAGCCGCGGTTGAACGGTACCGACTCAATATCTGTTGACCGTGTAAAGTACAAATTTTAGTCCCATGCCCAGAAAATTTTTAATATTGGCTTGTTTGTCACCGGATCAAGCTCTCCGAATTCTATCCTGTCCACAAGATTTTCTATAAGCTCTCTGTCAATACACCTTGTGTCAAGAAATTTTTTGACAGAAGCTTTTATGTCATCGTATCTCCCTTGACTGTCATTCTCAAAATCTTCTTTCAGTGTCAATATTTTTGCCTGTATATCATTCAACCTTTTATTGTAAGACTTATTGTAGTCGATATACTGCTCCAGTGAAATGATCTCGCTCAGCCTGTCATTGTATAAGTGCTCAAGGCTCTTTTCCACCGCCGCCTTCTCCCTGTTCAATTCCTCCAGCTCAGCTTTTTTCAGCGCTGCAGTATCGGTGCTTTTAAAAAGCGCACGCGTCAGGACATCATCATTCATCTCATTGATAACGACATCCTTGAGCTTACCGATAAGCTCCATTTGCAGAGCCTGCAGAATCGTATCCATCCTGATATTTGGTGTGGGGCATTTATCTTTGAAGGAATAATTATATTTTTCTCTGCATCTAAGATAATTTATGTCGCCTCCCCTTGTGCTTTTTGAATGATTTTTCTGCATGGGCTTGCCGCAGTAATGGCAAAACACCTTACCCGACAGAATATGTACTTTGCCCGTACCGGTTGCCTTTCTGAATTTTCCCATTCTTCTTTGCGCTGTCTCAAATACGTCGCGCTCTATGATAGGTTCGTGCATATCTTTTATAATTATCCTGTCGGTCGGATCGACCTTCCGGGTCACCCTTGATTTATAGCTTACCTTTTCCCTGACATGCTGGACGACATCACCGCAGTAGACCTGATTATGCAGAATATCACTGATGCTTGTTGTACTCCACAGACCTTTTTCATTCGGAGCGTAATAATAGGTCTTCCTGAGTCCGTCTTCCTCCTGCTGTTTTCTTGGATTCGGTATGCCCCGATCATTGAGCATACGGCTTATTATCGCCGCGCCGCAGCCTTCGGAATGCCATCTGAATATTTGCTTCACCACCGGTGCAGTCCTCGGATTTACTATAAGATGATGCTTGTTGCGGGGATCCTTGGAGTAGCCGTAAGGCGGGAAGGGCGCAAGAAACTCTCCCCTTTTCATCTTATCATGAAAAACTGCTTTTATATTTTCTGACAGATCCTCCAGATACCACTCATTTATAAGACTGTTTATCTGTCTTGCTTTTTTGTTTCCCTTAACCTCAGTATCAGCATTATCGGTAAGACTCACAAACCTGATGCCCCACTCGACAAACCTGCCGTGAACATACTGCTCTATGACCTCCATATTGCGGCTGAACCTTGACTGGCTTTTACACAGTACTATATCAAATTCGCCGTTTTTTGCATCCTCAATCATCCTGTTAAATCCGGGACGTGTATTTTCCCGTCCCGAATAAGCTCCGCTGTAATCCTCGTCACAGTAGATCTTATATACGATCCACCGTTTCGATGCGGCATAATCCAAAAGCATCGACTTTTGATTCCGTATTGATTCGCTCTCGTGCTCCCCGCTGTTCAGATCCTCCTTTGACAGCCTTACATAAATCGCTGCTAAATTATTATTTTTCACAATATGACCTCCTCATGAAAAAAAGATCTCATATTGCATTATCAGATTTTATTTTATTGCAAAATCACTGATAATGCAAATATATCAAGGCATATCAAAGAGCTTTTTTATGACCTCTTCCGTTATCTTTTGCACATACGTCCGAAATTCCTCCGAGCTGACGTTTATTTCTTTGCCGTTCCTGCTGTAATGCCTGATCTCGACCCGAGTCTCTTTCATAACGACCACCTCCCTTTAATTATATGCACAAGATGACAGTCCACTTGTACGCTTTGAGTATTATTTTCCATCATAACTTCCTCTTCCATAACAATAAATAAAAGCATAGTATTATCTGTCATAAAAACACATAATACTATGCT
>JBJEIW010000245.1:0-5382 GCA_051877435.1 Candidatus Ornithomonoglobus sp. | reverse complement strand
GATGCTATGAATAAAGTCGCAGAAGATTATAAATACTGTTTAAATACGGCGAAGACAGAACGTGAATGTGTGTCTTTGGCCATTCAGAAAGCAGAAGAAAAAGGCTATCAAAACTTACAGGACTATATTGATGAAAGAAAACCTGTCAAGCCTGGTGATAAGCTTTATGCCAACTATAATGGCAAGCTCATCATCTTATATCAGATCGGGACAGATCCTATTGAAAAAGGGATGAACATCTTAGGGGCTCATATTGATTCCCCACGTCTTGATGTTAAGCAGAACCCTCTTTATGAAAGCACGGATATGGCGCTTCTTAAAACGCACTATTACGGCGGAATAAAGAAATATCAGTGGCCGACAATTCCGCTTGCGATTCACGGTGTTATTTACAATACGGACGGTGAAAAGCTTGAAATCGTCTTAGGTGAGAGGGAGGAGGATCCTGTATTTGTTATAACCGATCTTCTGCCGCATCTTGCAAAGGATCAGATGACAAAGAAGATGACAGAGGGCATAGAGGGCGAAAACCTCAATGTTCTTATAGGCGGAATGCCTATTGAGGCAGAGGGCGTTAAGGAAAAGGTCAAGTTCTCAATTTTAAAGCTGCTCAATGCCCGTTACGGAATAACCGAAAGAAGCTTCCAGAGCGCGGAAATTGAAATTGTTCCGGCGCAGAAGGCAAGAAATGTAGGTCTTGACGAAAGCTTTGTCGGGGCGTACGGTCAGGATGACAGAGTATGCGCATATACAACTCTCCGCGCGATCCTTGAGGAGGAACTGCCGCAGAGAACCGCGGCTGCGATCCTTGTTGACAAAGAGGAAATAGGCTCAATGGGCAACACAGGCGCAAAGAGCGCGTTTATGACAATGACAATTGCCGAGATGCTCGAAAAGGCAAACGGAAGCTGTTCGGTTACCGATCTGAACAGAACGATCGAAAATTCGGCGTGTATGTCATCGGATGTTTCGGCGGCTGTCGATCCGAACTATCTCAGTGTTTCAGAGGCAAACAATTCATCATACGCGGGCTACGGTGTAACGATTGTGAAGTACACGGGAGCAAGAGGAAAGTCGGACTCATCGGACGCGAATGCGGAATTTGTTTATGAAATAGGGAAGATAATGGACGAAAACGGCGTAATCTGGCAGACCGGTGAGCTGGGCAAGGTAGACCAGGGCGGCGGCGGAACAATCGCGCAGTACGTTGCAAACCTCAACATGGATGTTATAGACTGCGGCGTTCCGGTGCTTTCCATGCACGCGCCGTTTGAGGTTACCGCAAAGAGCGACGTCTATATGGCATACAGAGCGTATAAGGCATTTTATAAGAGATAATGTCATAATGTTTTGTCGGATTGAATAAAAAAAGCAAATTATGCAAAATGCTGACTGAGCAAATCATATAAAATGTTAACTGACAGCTTGACTTTTTGCTGTTTCGGTGCTATAATCTGTAATAAAGATGCGTCGCATCAACGGCGCTGTTTAATTAAATATATTACACAGACAATAAATGTCACTTGCCAATGTCATGACGGCAAGGTGACATTTATTTTTTTTAAGAGTTATAAGGTTTAAGGAGGATTTGAAAATGCCGCAGACAAAATTTCAAAGTATTGTATTTACTCTTATAATGGTTTTTTGCATGGTGTTCAGCATGACGGTATACACGCTGGCGTTAAATACGGGAGAGCTCACATATCGGATATTTGCTATGGCAATTAAAGAAATGTGGCTTGAATACATAATTGTATTTGTTTTTATTTTCTTTGCAATTACCAAAATTGCCAAAAAGCTGATGCTGAGAATTTTAACACCCGGCGTAGATAAGCCGATTTTTATTACATTGGCTGTACAGTCCTTTACGGTCGTATGTATCGTACCGGCAATAACCTTGGTTGCCACATTCATACACAACGGATTTACCGGAAATTGGTTTGTGCAATGGATAGCAACGGCGGTTACATGCTTTCCGATGGCGTACTGCCTGCAAATTTTCTTTGTAGGACCGTTTGTAAGGCTGATTTTCAGAATAATATTCAAAAAGCAGTTGTCAGACAACAGAAAGCAAAACATGTAATTATTGTAAATGGAATATTATAGTGATTCGCTTTTTTATCAATAATCCTTAAAAAGCGTCCCGACCTTTTTACCCTCGATAATGTCGTAGAGGGCTTCTATGTTTTTACCGTTTACGATGAGCATGCTGATTCCGGCATCGTTGGCGATTTTTGCCGCTTCAATCTTTGTCACCATGCCGCCAGTACCGCGGTCTGTGCCCGCGCCTCCGGCGCCCGCTTCAACGGCGCTTATATCCTCAACACGCGATATAAGCCGCGCATTGGGATTTGTGTGAGGATCGCTGTCATACAGACCGTCAATATCGGAAAAGAGGACGAGAAGATCGGCATTGACCAGCTTTGCCACGATTGCCGAAAGGCTGTCGTTGTCGCCGAACTCGATTTCCTCAACTGAAACGGTGTCGTTTTCGTTTACAATCGGAATAATTCCCATGTCAAGCAGGGTATTGAAGGTGTCGGTTGTGTGGTTTTTGCGCTTTTCAATATCAACGTCGGAGCGTGTCAGAAGTATCTGCGCGACCGTATTGTGATATTCAGCAAACATCTTATCGTAAAGCGACATCAGCTCGCACTGACCGATTGCCGCAAGCGACTGCTTAACCTTTGTATCCTTAGGTCTGCGGTCAAGCCCGAGCTTACCCATTGCAACGCCTATTGCTCCTGAGGAAACGAGAATAACCTCATAATCCTGATTGCGTAAATCAGAAAGCACCCGGGCAAGAGCGTTGAGCTGTCTTAAATTTATTTTTCCCGTATCATATGTAAGCGTGGAGGTTCCCACCTTGACCACGATTCTTTTGTTTGTCTTATCCATTGCAAATGATTGATCCTTTCAGATTTTTAATTCATTATACAACATAAAATTATTTTTGTAAAGAGTCAATTGCGGATAACTATTATAAATTCTTCGCCCCAATCATAGGTATTTTCGTTAAATTCTGCGTCAATTCCGCTCTGACGTATAAGTCCGACCGCGTTTGTGAGGGTGTTTTTCAGGATTTTAATGTCCTTGAATTTGTTTATGTGAATTTTAGGCTCATGCCCGGTTTTAAGCAGCTCCGATATAAAGCTGACAGATTCGTTATCGCTTAATGAATTTTCACAGATATGACGCACAGCTTCAATCTGTGTATCCCTATCGTGGATACGCAGCAGCGCGCGTGCTTGCCTTTCACTGAGATTGAAATTTCTTATGTATTTGCGTACAATTGGATCAAGCATCATAAGTCTCATTCTTTCCTTTATTTCATAAGGCTTACCGCCTATCTTTCTTGAAAGCTCATGGCTTGACAGACCCTTGCCCTTTATAAGCTCCCTGTAGCTTTCCGCAATCTCCAGAAATGACAGGTCCTCACGCTGTAAATTTTCAAGGAGTGAAAGAATTGCGCAGTCGGTTGAGCTTTCGGTGACTATGCACGGGATTGTTTTAAGCCCCGCGCTGTAGGCTGCCCTGTAGCGGCGCTCGCCCGAAATAAGCTCGTATTCGTCTTCACCGCATTCTCTGACTGTTATCGGTGACAAAACACCGTAGCGCTCTATTGAACGCGTGAGTGTATCCATGGCGTCAGGATCAAAATATTTCCGCGGTTGTCCGGGATTGGGTCTTATTGCCTTTAGCGGAATATTCCTTATTCTTTTATTTGAATTATTTTCTGGCATGCTGTTCACCTGATCGTAATTTTTAACCTTTAACGGGCCATGAACGGACAGTGACAAAAATGATCGCCTTTGATGTACAAAAATCATTGTCCGTTCATTTCCCTCGGTGGTGGAAGGTGTAAGACATTTGTACAATGATTGTTTAACAGCCATTGTGCAATCGGGGGTGACAGCTTCGGCTGTCTGTATCTGTGATTTTTGTCTTACAAGAACAATTATAGCATGAAAATTCCGAATGTAAAGAAAAAGCGTGCGACATAAAACGGCACGCTTTTTAATTATCCTTTTTTATAAACCTTTTCGACAGGAATTTCTGTCGCTTTTTTTCCCTTGCGGGGGAATTGCTTCGGAGTATGTCGGAGCTTTTTTATCACAATTATTTTATGTTCAAGCTCCGTAAAGGGTATATCCGCCTTGAATACGCTTTCGACACTGCCGCCGAGAACCTCGATTGCCGCTTTTGCGTCGTCAAGCTCACTTGAAGCGAGAGGTCCCTTGAGAGCGAGAAGGTAACCGCCCGGCTTCACAAATGGCAGACACCATTCCGCAAGGGTGCGCATATTCGCAACCGCGCGGGATACAACGGTATCGTATTTTTCACGGTGCTCCGGTGACAGCGCGGCATCCTCCGCGCGCGAGTGTATAAATTCAATGCCGTCTGTTATACCCATTTCCGCGGCTGCGTCCCTTAAAAAGGTTATCCGCTTGTTGAGGGAATCAAGAAGGGTAAGCTCGATTTCCGGCTTTGCACATTTGAGGACAAGACCGGGAAAGCCTGCTCCGGTTCCAACGTCAATAACCCTGCCGTTTACACAGCCTGTCAGCAGCGGCGTAAGACTGTCAAGAAAATGCTTTGTGACAACCTCCTCCGGCTCAGTTATGCGGGTGAGGTTGACAGCCTTGTTCCTCTCAATTAAAATATTATTGTATCTGACAAGCGAGGCTGCCTGAGCTTCGGTAAGCTTTATACCGAGCCTTTCGGCTCCGTTTAAGATCATATCGTTCATATATTAAAAAGCTTCCTTCCGTTTTCTTCAGTAATTCTTTCAATTTCCTCCGGTGAAAGTCCTTTAAGCTCCGAAAGGAGCTTTACGACCTCGGGGAGATAGAGCGAGCTGTTGCGCCTGCCGCGGTATGGAACGGGCGCCATATAAGGGCAGTCCGTCTCAATAAGCAGACGGTCAAGGGGAACTGCCGCTGCCGCCTCGCGCGGTCTTTTCGCGTTTTTAAAGGTAAGAGAGCCGCCGAAGGCAACGTACATATTAAGGTCATCTGTGACCTCGCGCACCATTTCCGCGCTGCCGCTGTAGCAATGGAAAACACCGCCGCATTCATAAGCCTTATGCTCCTTTAAAATTCTGAGACAGTCGCCGTGCGCCTCGCGGTCGTGGATGATTACGGGCAGTCCAAGCTCTCTTGCAAGGTCAACCTGCTCGCCGAGTATTCTGTGCTGCTCCGCCTTCGTTTCAGTAGTCCAGTGGTAGTCAAGACCTATTTCGCCGATCGCCTTGATTTTAGGATGCTTTGCGTATTCGCGTATCCTGTCAAGGTAGCCGGGTGACGCATCGTCGACCTCCTCCGGGTGTATACCAACCGCTCCGTACACAAACGGATATTTTTCGCAGAGCGTAAGAATCAG
>JBJEIW010000244.1:0-5401 GCA_051877435.1 Candidatus Ornithomonoglobus sp. | reverse complement strand
CTTGTTTACTGATGTTGGTTTTGGTTGGTGCTGAAAAAATGGGGAAACTCAAATGTTTTTTATGATTGACTTTACCGCAATTTAGTGGTATAATATCCATGTATAGTATAAAAGGGAGATAATCCCGGGACTTTATGCCCGGCTTTATCCTTACAAGAAAGGAACTGATAAAGTAATGAACGAGAAAATTTCATTAAAAAGAATGCTCTCTTCGGCTGCAGCGCTTGCGGTTTCAGCATCAACGCTACTCTCCGCATTTAATGTACAAGCAGCGTTCAGCGATGTGCCGGAGGACTACAGCTATAAGAAAGCTATCACAACGCTCAGCAAGCTGAACGTTATAGACGGCTATGAGGACGGAACGTTTGGGCCTAACAAGGACATAACAAGAGCAGAGTTTACTAAGCTTATTGTTTATATGCTTGGCTACGGAAATATTTCCACAACCACAACACAATTCAACGATCTTGCCGCAGACCATTGGGCAAATGCAAATATCGCAACAGCTTACGATCTCGGAATAGTAAACGGTTACAGTGATACCGAATTCGGTCCTGACAATGCGGTTACATATGAGCAGGCGCTTAAAATGGTAGTCTGTGCTCTTGGGTATCAGAATTCAGCAGAGGCTATGGGCGGATATCCCGACGGATATATCGCTGAGGCCGTATCACTCAAGCTCACTGACGGCATTACAGCATCAGCCTATACGGATAATGCTTCAAGAGGTCTTGTTGCGCAGGTTATGTATAATGCGCTTGAAATTGATATGTATGAGCTCAACGGCAACAAGTATGTTTCATCAGGAAAGAACCTGTTAAATGACTATCTTGATACCTATATAATAAAAGGCACTGTAGTAGGAGTTGAAGATTCTGTAACAATTGACTGTCAGGCATCGCTTAATCCCGGCTTTATAGCAATTGACGAAGCAACAACAGGCGACGAATATGTCATTGACTATACGCAGTATACAACGTCTCTTGCAGCAATGACAGAATACCTTGGCAAAACAGTACAGATATATTACCGCAAGGACGGAAACAGCGAGGATCTTTTCCTCATAGATATTGATAATGAGACCTACAAAAATTCAGAGCTTTCCGTTATGTATTATGATGTGGAATCCTTTGGCGGAAACACATTTAAATACTATGTGAACGGCACAAATAAAAAGGAAACAGTTAAGCTTGACCCGACAAGTCTTACTATACGCTACAATGGAAAATCAATTCAGAATAATGTAACTATCTCAGCTACAACTGTGAATGCCGAAGGAAACAGCATAGCTATCAGTAAGGACTGTACACCTTCCGAAGCGCTTGCAGAATGGCTTAACCCTGACAGTGATTACTTCATTTACGGTACAATAAAGTTCATCGATACAGGTTCAACAGGAAAGTATAACATAGTTGATATCTATGACTACGATACTATAGTTGCTAACGCATCTCCATCTGCCTCAGATTACAGAATTTCCGATAAGACTATAACCGGTAATTATCTTATTCTTGATCCCGACAGTGTAGATTATACATTCTCGCTCACAAAGAACAACACCGCAATCGCGACAACATCAATTGCCGCAGGCGATGTAATAAACTATGCAAAGAGCCTTGATTCTGATGATTACTATTATACAGTATATGATACCGCTAAAAGCGTTAAAGGGACAATAACATCTCTCAACATCGGTGATACGGCGGATGAAAAAACTTTATCCATTGATAATGTTGAATATCGTGTAACAGACCGTTTCCTCACATATATGAAGAATAAAGAGCAGGTAACACTCGAAACAGGCTCCGTAATCACAGCATATCTCGATATATTCGGTTCACTTGAATGGGGTACTATAAGCAAGTCCACAACATATTACCCGTATGCCTATATTATTGATGCGGCTCAGGACGGCGAGGATTACTACCTTAAAATGTTTGCGCCTACAAACGGTAACATAACATCCTTCACATCATCAACAGCATATTCCATAAAGAGCTATAAAATTGCTGACAGTCCGAAGCTTAACTCAAAGAAATCCTCACCGGAGGCAATTATAGCGCAGCTTGCCGCAAATGCAGCTGCCGCAAATCTTGACACACAGATTTCGGGCGCCAGCATAAAAACAACGGATTACAACCAGCTTGTCCGCATCCTTTTCTCAGGCAATGAAATTGCGAACATTGTCATCTTTGACACAGCCAATGACGGTAACAGAAATTCTGATACAAGCAAGCTTGTAAGATTTCAGGCTATGAATCCTGAAACAAAGTATTATGTAACCTCATCAAGTGTCAAGAACACATCAAAGAGTACCGGTACAACAATGTACTCAATAAAAACGACAACACCGCTGTTTGTTATACCTAAAGACAGAACCGATACCGCATCATATTCGCTTAAATCCGCAATTACAACAAACTCAATGGCATCAAGCGGAACATATTATGTTGACGCATATGATGTTGATGATGCAAAATATCCGGCTTGTCTGCTTGTTTATAACTCTAACTTTAAGAGTGGTACCGCTATTACTTACTCAACAGCATACAGACTTATCTACGATAAGATCAATCAGGAGGTTGACAGTGACGGAGATGTTGTAGACAAGCTCTACACATACAACTCGGCTACCACAAAGAGTTCAACTACTATCGCATCATCACCGGAAAATGATTTCAGCCGTCTCGGCAAGGGCGATATAGTTCTCGTTGGAAGCAACAGTGATAAGGAGCTTGATACATACATGCAGGCTCAGGATTATGACGAGATCAAGGCTGTACTCGGAGGCGAAACAGTTCTCGTTACCGATGATGAGGGCAACGAAAAATACGAGCGCTTCAACTGGACAGCAGAGCAGGAGCAGACTGAGGAAAATAACTGGCAGAAATACAAGTTTGACTTCCGTTATCCTAAGACAGAGGTAACAGACCTTGATGACTATTGGGTAACAGGCGGTAACTACACAGGTATTTCATCACGCGCCTTTATGTGTAATGTTCTGCAGGTACTTGATGCCGAAAACCTCATTTATGTCACACCTAACGGATTTGACGAAAGCGGTAACCTGCCGAGTGACTATACAGAAATTAAGGTTTCAAGCTCAACAAAAATCATAAGATATGATTCGCTTGAAGATGAGTTCACGCCTTATGCAGAAGGCACAGAAAGCACGGCTCTCGCCATAACAGACCTTAAGGGCGCAGAAGACTATGGTGACGGCTGCTCAAAGATTCTCCTTACATATGTATCAGGATCAAAAACTACTTCATCAGCAACTCCGACTGCAAAGTTCATCGTAATTTATCAGTAATTACACAGTAAAGTATATAAAAGTGTCAGGATTTCAATCTTGACACTTTTTATTTTACCGGTTATAATTAAAATATCAAATATTATACTTAAAATACCAACAGAGAGGAGAATTTATATGAGGGCGAAAAAGTTATTAAGCGCCATCACAGCGCTTACAATGCTCCCAACAGTCGGAGCGCTCAGTCTCCCGGTTACGGCTTCTGCCGCATCATCGGGAACGGTAGTGCGTCTTGACCCTTCGGAGGCCTCGCCATGGGAGTTTGAAGGCTGGGGCACCAGCATGGGCTGGTGGGGCAACCGTATCGGCTACAGTGACACGCTTGCACAGCAGGCTGCGGAGCTGTTCTATTCGGAGGACGGACTCGGACTTGACATTGTTCGCTACAACGTAGGCGGCGGCGATGACCCGACTCACAACCACATCACACGTTCAGACTCAAAGCTTCCATGCTTTGCTGTCCCCGAGTACAATGAGGACGGTACACTTAAAACAGGTGAAAACGGAGATGTGGTATATTCCTACAACTGGGATAATGATCACAACCAGATAAATGTCCTTAAAGAAATCAAAGAGCAGAATCCAAATGTCCATATTGAGGGCTACACAAACTCTCCCCCATGGTTTATGACAATAAGCGGCTGCTCAAGCGGAGGGGTTGACGCAACGGAAAATCTCGATCCTGAGAATTATGATAATTTCGCGGTTTTCCTTGCGGATGTCACCGAGCATATGGACACAATCGGACTTACCTTTGACAGCTATTCACCGATGAACGAGCCGAACCCTGCTACAAAATACTGGGGCGCGTACAGTCCTAAGCAGGAGGGCAATCTCGTTGCTCAGGGTGAGCATCAGTCGGGAATAATCACAGCGCTAAAAAGTGAGTACACCAAAAGAGGCATAACAACTCTCGTTGCAGGTATGGACGAAACAAGTATCGACTATTCCATAAGCTCATATAATCAGCTTACGGACGATGCCAAAACGGCGCTTGACAGAATAGACACCCACACCTACGGCGGCTCCAACCGCGCCGGACTCAAGGCAACGGCAGTCGCGGCAGACAAGCCGCTATGGATGAGTGAGGTTGACGGAGGCTGGAACGGCTTCGGGCTGGCGGACAGAATCATCCTTGACATGAACGGTATGCAGCCGGGCGCATGGGTAATGTGGGATATAGTTGACTTCCATAAGGATTCAGCCTTTCAGGCTCCTGACGGAAGCTATACCGAGGCCTCTGCTGCACTTAATCCGACAGCCACACTCTGGGGCGTCGCAATGGCAAACCACGACACGCAGGAGATAGAGCTTGCAAACAAATACTATGCCTACGGTCAGTTCACAAGGTATATTAACCCGGGTGATACGATTATAGCTTCATCGGGCAGCACGCTTGCGGCATATAACAAGACTACAGGCGATATAAAGATAGTTGTTTCAAACTCGTCCTCCGCCGACAAGCCTTACACCTTTGACCTTTCAGCCTTTACAAACACAGGCAGCACGGTTAAGGAAATACGATCAAATAATTCAACCGGAGATGCGGCGGAGCATTGGGCGGAAATTACAGGTGAGGCAGCCCTTACAGACAAAAAAATCACAACAACTGCAAAAGCCGGCACCGTTACAACCTATATTGTATCGGGCAACGGTCCTACAAATTACGCTATAATCAAGGGCGGAAGCAGCCAGATAGGTATTGGCTCAACCGTAACTCTTACTGTTAATACCAATCTTACCGGCGATATAAAGTGGTCTGTTTCGGATGATACAAAGGCCGATATAACCGACAATGGCGTTCTTACTGCAAAGGACAGCGGCGAGGTTACCGTTTATGCGGCTGTTGGTGATTTCACCGTTTCACGCGATTTCACAATTCCGCTCTACACGCTTACCGGTACCCCATCATGGTGCAGCGCATCGACCAGACCTGACGATAACGCAGATTATCTCAAGGCAGCAGACGGCGATCTCAGCACCTACTTTGACGGAAATCAGAATGGCTGGATAAAATACGATTACGGAACACCGTTCAAGATAAGCGAAATCAAGCTTGCGGCAAGAAGCGGCAGCGGAATGCCCGAA
>JBJEIW010000243.1:0-5443 GCA_051877435.1 Candidatus Ornithomonoglobus sp. | reverse complement strand
GCGGATAAGCTTGCCCGAAAGGAAACAATGGAGCTGTTTATGAAAAATCTCAAAAAGCAGAGCGGAGCAGTTACCGAATTTGACGAGAGCCTGTGGCTCAGTATGGTAGACTATGTAACTGTGAATTCAAAGGAGGATATACGGGTTACTTTTAAGAATGGAATTACGGTAAAAGCATAATTAGCTGAATTTTGCATAAGGCAGTCTGATTTTTAGATTGCCTTATTTTGTTCTTGATAATAGCTCCACAGCTCATTCGGTCTGCCTGTTTCAGAAAAACCGCCGCCGTAATCAAGGTCTGAAAGTGTTGTAATATCGTCTGGACCTCTGTCACCATGCATACGCAGTACAGGACGGAAGGTTGAAAACAAGATAAGCATTGACGAAATAACGTTGCCCGATAGCTTCAGCTTTGTAAAGGCAATGATATGGACTGTCTTATAAATAAATCCGATAGGAGCCGGCCATAAGCCGGCTCTTTGCGTATAAAATCAAGCTGATGTGATTTGAAACAACTGCACAGCAATGCAAAAAACAGTATCAGTTATTGCGCTTATCATTCCGATGCCTAAATTTATCGGGTGTCATGCCTACATATTTTGTGAAGGCGCGGTAAAATGTGGAATAGTCCTTAAAGCCGCACTGTGTAAAAATACTTGTAGCCTTTTGTCCCTCCATAATCAAATTCTTTGCATTATTTATACGGCGCATATTAATATACGCCTTAATCGTCATTCCGGTTTTTTGCTTGAACAGACGGCTTGCGTACGCATGCGACATATACATTGCCTCAGCGACAGATGCTGCGGTTATATCTTCAAAATAATGGTTATCTATATAGTCGTAAATTAAATTTGTTTTTTTGTCGGAAATCACATTTGTGTATTCAGGGGCATCGTCTGTCAGTATGCGGTTGATTTTTAAAATCAGCTGAACGGATAAGGTCATAACCATAAGCTCGGTTTCGGGCAGCGGATTTTCACAGTATTCTCGTATCGCTCTGAAAATTTCAGTAAGCCTGTATTTTTTTGCTTTTTCGGCGGGAATATGATTTAAACAGCCTGATTTGCGCGATTCGAGTACCTGAGATACTTCGGGGAAATCCTTAAGAAATCGGGGATAAATATGCAAAAACTCGCGCTCGTATTCGCATTGCTTCGGAAAGCTGAACGAATGAAGCTCCTCCGGCCTTGTCATGATTATATCACCGTCCGAAAGCATATAATCGCTGCCTTCAACGGTGTATAAAAGCTGTCCCTTTATGATATGTACAAATTCATAGCAGCTGTGCAGGTGTGAGTTGAAATTATATCCGTCTGATATGTTAAAGCTGTACATATATCCGTCAGTGTCGTTTCCGACTCTGTGGCTGCCGTATTTGATGCATTTTAAATCCATTCCGATCACCTCGGTATCATTATATCATAACAAGTAAAAAAATGCAAACTGTTTTATACAAAATGCAATTCAAACAGACTGATTTAAGATGTATAATAACTATAATAAATTTTGCAGTATAAAAAGGAGAAAAAGCCATGAAAGCAAAAAGAATTATCAGTTTCATAACGGCTGCAGCAATGCTTTTTTCGCTGCTTACGGGAACTGCATTTGCAGAAAATGAAACTGCAAACGGAGAATATTCGTGTGACTTTACACAGCTGGTAAAGGACGGTGAAGCAACCGAATACGGAACTGCCGCAAGCATAATAACATTGGACGAATACACAACCGCATATCTGACCTATGAGGGTACATATGCAGACGCAGACGGAAAGGTGTATCTGACAGGCTCGAATGCCGGAAAGGGCGCATATACGAATGGCTCGTATATTGAGTTTACAGCGCCGTCAGACGGAACTGTGTCTTTTTATGCAAACGCATACAACTACTACATAAACGGAACATACACATCCTATAATAAAAGCGCAGGTACTGCAACGGTAGAGCTTACGGCAGGACAAAAGCTTCAGGTGGGACAAAGAGTCAGCGGTACATATATAAGCTCGCTTACATTTGCTTCGTCACAGACGAGTGAAAGCACGCCTGAGCCCGCAGCAGGTGACACGGCGGAATACGAATCGCCGTCAACGCTCTGGGAGTTTGACTCAACGCCGCCGAGCACAGGTGAAAATCTGCCTGTCATGGGCGGAAACGCGGTATGGGCGGACGGTGAGGTACAATTTCCGGCCGTAGATACAACAACAGGAACGCTTACGGTTGACATGGAAAATTCTATAAAAAACAACGTGTCATTAGAGTTTGATGCCATTGACCATACAAAGGCACTCGGTCAGCAGTATTTCAATTTTTCTATAAAAAACAGCGAGGAAACTATTGTAGATTTTCAGGTACACCCATATGATGACAGCAATCAATCCGTAAAGGGACTTGTTGTCTGCGGCAAAACAATTGCCGATTATACGGCTGTCCGCATTGCATGGGGATCAGTAGGTACTCATCCTATCAAAACTAATATTGATTATAGGGCAAGAAAGGTAACGGTAACTGTCGGAACAACAGAATTTGCAGCCGATATACCTGAGGGGGCTGTTGCCGATATGAAAAAGCTTGAAATTTCTTCTGCACGCGCCAAAACAGCCGAGGACAGATATATTTCAATAGATAACCTTAAAATTTCAGAATTTGACTCGACAGAGCCTCCGGCAGAGGTAACAGTTGCAGAAGGCTATGAAACAGAAACAATCGCGGGTTTTACCTGTCAGGTAAAACCGAAAAGCGGATCGCCGGCGATAATTTATCTTGCAGGCGAGCTTAGATGCGGAACGGACATTTATGCGCCGCTTTACGATGCAAAGCCGTTGTTTGACGCGCTTATCGGAAATGCAACTCTTGTAGCCCCGCAGACGGACGGATTATTTACGGATGTTTCGGCTCTTGTAAGTGAAGTTAAAAATACATATAACGCATCAGGTGTTACAGTTGTAGGTCAGTCAAAAAATGCGGCGGCGGCACTTTCGTCCGGCGCGGATAAAATTATAACCATTGCGGGAACTGGCAGTGACAAGCCAGACGGCAAGGTGTGGGTGTTTGCCGGATATACAGATGAAACAACGCCTGTTTCAGAGGTGAAGGCTATGGTAAATTCCTTGCAGACAAGCGGTGTTGACACACTCTATACGGAATATCCGTATGAGGGGCATAAGCTTAATAATACAGTCGCCGCGGAAGCAGGTCTGTCTGACTGGATTTTTTCGGACAGCGGCGAAAGCAGGACGGTTGACCTTGCTATATTTATGGGACAGTCCAATATGGCAGGGCGCGGTGATTATGCGGACGCGGTCAAATGCGCGGCGGGACACGGCTTTGAATATCATGCAATAACAGAGCCGGCTGTTCTTTCGACGGTTTGTGAGCCGTTCGGAAAATACGAGAATAATGACGCAGTAAATGACAATGGCGGCAACGGAATTGACCGCCGCAGCGGAGATATGGTGTCAGCGTTCATGGAAAGCTATTATCAGACATCGGGCACACCTTTGGTTGGAGTACAGTGTTCACGAGGCGGAACGGAATCGAGCTGGTGGAACAATAGTGCAAGAATGACCGAGGCTGCGGCAAGATATAATAAGGCGAAAAAATATCTTGAGGACAGCGGATATACTATTGGCAATCAGTTTATGGTATGGTGTCAGGGCTGTTCAGATGCGGACAACAGCAGAAGCATGGACGACTATAAATCAAACACAAAAGCAATTTTTGAAACGATGAAGTCCAATACGGGACTTACTGATATGTTTATCGTAAGAACAGGTCACTGCAAGACAAGCGGGGCGGCGGCATTTGATGAGGTAAAGGACCCTCGTTATAAGGAGGTCAATCTGGCACAGAAGGAATTAGCTGATGCAGAAGAAAATATAACAGCTGTGGCATCGCTTTATACTAATGAATATGCAGCATTAATGCGTGACCAGTATCACTACTATCAGGAGGCATATAATTCAGTCGGAGCTATTGCCGGAAACAATACGGCATACACGATTTATAACAAGGGAGCGTGGACTGCTTATCCTGAACCGTCAGATGAGACAGAAGCAACACCTATGCCGGTTGAGGGTGTGTTTGAAATCACATCTTCGGCTGAAAACATAGATGTTTCAACATTAAAAATGTACGGTAATTCAACCTGCCGTATGTATAAGGCAGACGGCAGCTATGAAACCGTTGCGGTGAATAACGGAAAGGTTTTAAATATTTCCGGCGGTGAAGTTACAGTAGTCCCTGAATATAAATTCGAGTTTACAAATCAGACTAATCCGACAGATGAGCATATAAAAGGCTATGTTAAGGTGGGTGAAAACTCTTATAGTGAGGACAGCGGCTATGGACTTGTAAGCGAAGGCAGCTACAGCATAAACGAAAACGGATGCAGAGCTGACAGCAGTCCAATCAAAATTGACCTGCCTAAAGGCTATTATGACGCAGAAATATACAGAAAGGGCGGTGCAAGAGCCGATATTTACGTTAACGGGGTGCAGATTATAAATAACACCACATCGAGCGGCTCACAGAATCGTCCGTCAGACTCTGGTCTTATGAGCGCAAATGGAATACACTTTAGTGACGGAAGCGCATACATTACATTTGGCAACACCTCCGGCACTAATGAGCGTATAGCGTCAATAGAGATTGTGCGTGTGCCCGAAAGGTTCAGAAAACCTGTTATATGGATTGCCGGCGACAGTGAATCGGCAAATTATTACCCAATCGACAGCGAGGGAGATGACCTTGAAAGCAATAAAATTATGATGACAGGCTTTGGTATGCAGCTTGGCAAATTCCTTTCGGATAAATATTCAGTGGCAAACTGGGGACAGCCGAGTGCGACTGCCGGAACATGGAATGATGAATGTCTGGATTCTGCCGCAATACATATGCATAAGGGTGACATAATACTTATTGATTTTGGTATAAATGATGCAGTAAGCTCCTCAAACAAGGCGGATATAGAAACAACAAAAACAAATATTAAAAGGACAGTAGACACAGCAAAGGAAAGGGGCGTAACTCCTGTACTTGTAACACCTGTTTATAACAGTAAGTATCAACATAAGACATATTTTACTTACAGCACAGATACGGAAACAAACGATATATATGCCTTTGCAGAGGAAATGAATATCCGGTGCATAGACCTTAATAAATACACACTGCTTTATACAAACAAAGCAATAGCGGATACGGGTGATGACAGTTGGATAACAAACAACTATCATGTGGGTGATGATCTTCATCTTACACAGCATTCCGCACTTTTGGCAGCATCGTTCATAGCGGCGGAATTGTCGGAAATGGGTTACGAGACAACCGATTATTCTTATACATACAAGGATATTTCATCAATCGGAACAGACTATACACGAGGAACAGAAACAGGAATCAGCCGAGTTTACAGCGTAGAGGAAGCAAAGAGCTTCATGGGTAT
>JBJEIW010000242.1:0-5444 GCA_051877435.1 Candidatus Ornithomonoglobus sp. | reverse complement strand
ACAGAATGTACCACAGGTACGCTTCAAGGGTTTTACTGATGCTTGGGAACAGCGTAAGCTCGGAGAGTTAGCTGATATTATAGGTGGTGGAACACCAAGTACATCGAATTCCGATTATTGGGACGGCGAAATAGATTGGTATGCACCAGCAGAAATAGCTGACCAGATTTATGTAAGTTCAAGTACAAGAAAGATTACAAAAAAGGGATTTGAAAATAGTTCTGCAAAAATGTTGCCTGTTGGAACTGTGTTATTTACATCTCGTGCAGGTATCGGAAAAACCGCTATATTACGCAAAGAAGGCTGTACAAATCAGGGCTTTCAATCTATTGTTCCTCATAAAAATGAACTTGATTCTTACTTTATTTTTTCACGCACAGAGGAACTGAAAAAATATGGTGAAACTAAAGGAGCAGGCTCAACTTTTGTAGAAGTATCAGGTAAACAAATGGCAAATATGGACTTGATGATGCCTACAACATTTGAAGAACAACAGCAAATCGGCACATATTTCCGCAACCTCGACCACCTTATCACCCTTCATCAGCGTAAGCAGAAATCCAATATATTTGGATAGAGTTTTTGCGCTCTAATAAAGCGTAAGTGTTACCGGACTAGTTAAAACGCCGGCTGAATATTCTTCTTGCAAGAAAAATTATCAGTCGGCGTTGATGTTCATAATGATAAATATCATTGCTCAAGTGCAGGTGTTAACAGCTTGGGTATAGCGCTTTATTCGCTATCATTCATATTTCTCTCTACTACTGCCATTATCTCATTCAAGCGGTTTTCGCCTATACCCTTGATTTGCCCTATCTCAGCTCTAAGTTGGTCAAGGTCAACCGCAGTTTCGGAATAGCGTTCTTCAGCCTCTTTATAAATTTCAGCGATAAACTGTTCCATCTGCTCACGATTGAATGCCTTTATCTTCTTATAAGTGTCACGACTCAATGTGAATACTTCCTGTTCTGCCATTAGTGATATTCCTTTCTTTTTCAGTAATTCGGTAAAAGCTACTCTTATTATATCACAAATCAGAAAAATTGCAACAGAACAAGCGAATTTTTTATCCCGTTGGATTGCAGTTTTTGCAAGGTACATAGCCTTGTGCTATCGCTCCGGCATAATCGTCCGTGTACGCCTTGTTTTTCTCTTTCATTTGGTCAACAGAGGAGCAACTTGGGTAATGTATCTTTTTGGTGTTGGTGTTCAATACATAGGTGACGCTTGTCGGTTCTTCCTGTGGTTCGGTCACTTGCGTGGCGGTAGTTGTAACAGGCGGTGTGTATTCAACGGGAGCGTTATTTACGGTGATGTCTTTGCCGTCCGAACGGAACACAATAGTGCCCTGAATATCTGTGCGGTACACATTGATGTTGCGGTCATAAAGCCGCTTAAGGACAGCCTCGTCCGGGTGTCCGTATGGATTAAATAAACCGCAACTTATCACGGCATAAGTTGGCTCGCCCTTTTTCAAGAAATTTGCGGTAGATGAGGTATCCGAGCCGTGGTGTCCGACTTTAATAACGTCGCACTTGATGTTAGTCCAAATACCATCTTCCTCGGCTTTCTCTGCGTCGCCTGTGAAAAGAAATTTGTTCTCGCCGTAAGTGAGCTTAATGACAACAGAATTGTTATTGCTATCCTCTGCAATCGCTTTCGGCGCAACTACCTCAACAAGCAATTCGGGTTCATCAAGTATGACCGATCCTGACATTACCTCATGCGCGGCAGCTCCGTTGTTCTCTACTGCGGTAAGCATATCGTCAAAGGTCTGGGTGGGGTTTACATACGATGTCATGTAGAAATTATCGGCTGGGAGAGTATTAAGTACGTCTGTCATGCCGCCTATATGGTCGCTGTGCGGATGGGTCGCTACAACATAGTCCAGCGTGTCATAGCCTTGACTATAAATATAGTCAACTACTTTATCGCCGTACTCGCGCTCTCCTGCGTCGATAAGCATAGTTTCTCCGTTTGGCAGCTCTATAAATGTGCTGTCGCCTTGCCCAACGTCGATAAAGTGGACTATCAGCTCTTGATATTCAACAGGCGTTTCTGCGGCGATCTCGATTGTTGTAGTGGTGGTTGGAGTGGTTGCTGCGTGGGTGGTTTCCGGAGCGGGTGATTCGGTAGAGGTGATGTTCGGTTCCGGTTCTTGTGTGGGTTCTGAAGATATGGCTTGCGTAGGTTCAATATTTTCGGACGAGGTGCTTGTTGTGGGTTCTTCGCTGCTTTCATCATCGCTGAAAGAAGATATTGTAGTCGATACTGTCGTTGCGCTTGCTTGTATGGGAACATTGGCGCGGTCTGTGCAGCCGGTTAGAAATAATAATGCCAGTAAAATGGCTGAAAAATGTCGTTTCATAGTGTACCTCTTTTCGTCTTATCTCAGTATATGTACTAATACTATCACACTTTACACCTTATTATCAATGGTAATTTTACACAAAACTACACCTAAATAATACTATCACCTACACCTCGATATACATTATATTCTTATGGATAATATACTATAATATAAGTGTAGGAAATACAGTATATATGGGTCATGCAGAGGTGCTGGATATGAATGTTGGAAACAAGCTGCGATTTATAAGGGAAACCAAGAAAATCACGATATACAAGCTATCGAAAGACACAGGTATCTCTCAAAACCATATCAGCAGTATTGAGCTGGGGAAACGGCAGCCTACTGTCGAAACACTCTCGCGGCTTATTGAGCCTTTAGGTATAACGCTCGCAGAATTGTTTAATGAGAGCGACGAGGTTATGTTTCCTACGCAAGAAGAACGGCTGCTTCTGGAGAATTATAGGTGTTTGCCAAAGGACAAAGCCGTAGCTCTGCTAAATTTAAGTGAGCTGCTCCAGCGATAACTTGTGGGCGGACACTCCTTTATGAATAACAAAAATGCCCTGCGCCGCCGGCAAGCACCGACAACGCAGGGTATTTATTTATTCAGCAATGGTGGTATCTCTGTATCCGTTAAATTCCTTGTCGAAAAGGCTCTCAAATTCCTCGGAGGAAAAGTCCTCGGCGGCATAAGGCAGGCAGATTATATCTGAGAAATTCTGCCCGGACAACACCTTTTCTATCGTGGAACAGCCCTCGTCCTCTATCTCTATACTGCGGTCAAGGACGGAGCTGTCGGCAAACGGCACAAGCACCTTGTAATTTATCTGCGGCATCATACTCTGCGCCGCGTATGTCATCCAAATCTCGCTCCATGACACACCGCCGACAAGGTATATCAAATCAAAACCCACAAGCAGACTTGCTGTTTCCGCGCGTATCGCTCCGAAATCATGTATGATAACATTTACCTCTGCGGGAGCAGCGCCTTTCTTATATAACGAAATTCCGTTTGTGAAGATGTGGTCGCCGTCGTTCACGCCGTTGTACATATCGCAGAGCATATCAAGCTGAAGGTCGCTTGCGTCGGAGCCGGCAGAATTGCAGATAGCTGCCGTCGCCTTGTGCTTTACAAAATAATCCGCTATATGTATCGCGGTAGTCGTTGTTCCTATGCGCGGTTGTGCGCCGATCACGGCTATTTTCAGCTTTGCATTTGCGAATGTGGGCTTGGCAGCTTCTTTTTCACGGAGAGCCTGTTCATATCGTGCCTCTGCCGCCGGGTCATAGCCACGCTGGTATCTCCGCCATTTCTTATGGGATAAACCGTCCTCGCTTAGACATTCAGCAAGGTCGTTCATCATCAGCTTGATGTTTTCCTCAATATCATTTTCATCGTATCTCGCCACTATGTTGGTTATACCGATACTGATAAGACCGTCAAGCAAATCGTCACCCGCGTAATGCTCTGCCGCATAGACAACGATACGCGCGTCCGTCTGAAACTGCGCCGCTTTCATACAGTTGAGAAATTCTGCGCTGTCCCCGCAAAGAGCCGTATCAAAAATATAAACGTCATGAAAGCGCATATTGCGGAGATCGGAATTAACAACGTCCTGCAAATCTGTCGGACCGGAGAATGTGATTTTGGTAGGCTTAATGCCGCGTTCCTTGCAATAGCGGTCAATAATGCCTGCGTTCTTGGTTATCGAAAAAAGAATAGGGTTAGTGATTTCTGACATAGTAACAAGTCCTTTCTTTAGAATTCGGCTGTGTTCTGCTTGTCCGCAAGTTTGTAGAGTATTTCTGCGATAGCTTCCCGCGATAAGTCGCCTCTGCCAAAAGCAATACGGCTGACCTCGTTCAGCGCATTGTTGCTGTCGCGCTCTGCGTTGCGTATTACGGTAAGTACGGCAAGCAGCAGTTTTTCGGTATTGACCGTATGCGGTCTGTTGTTTACAAACTGTCCGCGCGGATTGTTCTGAGTTGCCCGTTCCCCTTGTCTTATTGCCTTAATTATGGCATTTCCTGCGGCGGTATAAATATCGTCGTTCATCTTTCCGGCATACTTGGCTATTTGATATTTTCCCCAATCGGTTTCGGTACTGTGCAGCGTTTCGTTGTAAATACGGCGGGTTTCGATAAGCTGTTCATAGAGCCGCCTTGCCTCGTCGCTGCTCTGAATAATGAATGTTGTAAGCGCATTTATCTCGTCCTTGACAGGCTGCGGCATATATGCGTAAACAAGGCGACCTGTTTTCGGCAGCATGGAGCGTATTTTTTCAAGCCGTTCAGCAATTTCGTCAAGAACAGGGGCGGCACCGGTTTCCTTTCCAACCTCTGTTTTGAACTGACCTAGCAGCTCGTTCTCCTTGCTCCGCAGGTTCACATAGAAATCGTGGTAGGTATTCTTAATAACCTCAACCCGTATTTTGTCGCAGGTTTCGGGAGCAACTTTGTTTATGTAAACGCTCTGCGCTTTATCCCAATACATTAAGTGAATATGCGGCTGTCCTTCCTTAAGGTGAACGGCGGCAAACCACTCAATGTTGGTCGCGTCCATATTCATGTGCTTTGCGATAACGCCTATCTGTTTTCGCGCAAAACTCTGCCAATCGGACAGGGAGTATAGTCCGGCTTCCTCTGCGGTTTCGGGAGTGAATGAAAACACGCAGCGAAATATATTGCGATACGGAGTGGTCATCTTTCGGATATGGCTCTGTGCCGCCTCCATTGAACAGCTAGGGTAATACTCGTTATTGATATAGCCAAACAAGCCGTTTCCGGTGTCGGCATTGACCGCAGCACCCGGACGATTGCCGAGGTAGCGGAGATGTTCTTCGGTTTCGGTTTTCGCAACACCGTCGCGCTCTCCTATGTACCGCAGGTGTTCCGCATTTCTTACGGCTGCGTATGGGTGTTTTGCTTTCGCAGGACGGTCGCGCTGCTTGAAGATGATTTTGGGTGTCATATTTTTCTCCTTGTTGACAGAGTTGGGATATTGTGCTATACTTAAGATGAAAACTGACCGATAAATCGGAATTTTTATTCCGAAACCACCAGTCAGGTACTGACGGTACGATATACT
>JBJEIW010000241.1:0-25307 GCA_051877435.1 Candidatus Ornithomonoglobus sp. | reverse complement strand
AGATATGATATATGTAATATTTGCATTTACTGCGGTTGTATTAGTCGCTGTTGTATTGGTTGCTGTGGAACTGCTTGTGCATGAGCGGGGCGGCGACAACAGCTTTTATACGAGTAAACAATTTAAAAATAAAAAAATACTTGTGATTGTTCCGCATGAGGATGATGAAATTAATCTTGCGGGTGCAGCTATAAGTGGATTTGCAGACGCGGGGAATGAAGTTCATGTAGTATACTATACGAATGGTGATTATGAATTTCCTGCGGAAATAAGACAGCGAGAAGCCTTAAGAGCATTGTCTGTGCTCGGAGTCAAAGCCAATAATGTTCATTTCCTTGGATTTGGGGATACTCTTATTAACAGAGATGGAAAACATATATATAACTGTGATGATAATGAAGTTGTGGAGAGTCATTGCGGATATAATAAAACATACATGAGCACAGAGAAGAATGATGTTTTATATACCAGAGCTAATGTGATAAAAGCATTTGAAAAAATAATAAGAGATATCAGTGCTGATATAATATTTTCTGTAGACTTAGATAAACATCCGGATCATAAGGCAGTATCGTTGTTTTTTGAGGATGTAATAGGAGAGATATTAAGCTGCGGTAATAATGATTATATGCCGTTGATGTTTAAAGGATTTGCATATAATATGGCATGGAATGCCGTGCCGGATTTTTACGCAAGGAATCTGAAATCCTGTAAGTATAAATCTGATTATGAAAATCATATGGATAATTCCAATTATGATTGGGATGAAAGGATAAGATTTCCAGTAAACCAGAATTGTCGTGGTTGGTTCAGATTTAATAATCGTATAATAAAAGCCATGTTATGTCATAAATCACAAAAGGCGGTGAGGCAGATTGTGCGGGTTATTAATGGGGATCAGGTGTTTTGGAAAATGCAGAATGCTGCTATACCATATGAACCGGCTTGGGATATAGAATACATTAAGCTCAAGGATACAGAGGACAATTATCTTTACAGAAGAAATTTCAGTGATAAATTGTCTTATAAGGTTGAGGTTTATCCGCCAAATACAGAATATAATGTTACACTTGACGGGAAACCTCTTAATGCTGATACAGATATACCGCTTACATATGGTAAACATATATTGCGCGCTGCAACAAAGAATGGCGAATATGATGAGGTTATTATAAATAAACCGATATTCGGATTTATAGAAAAAACAGCCTATGGCTATATAAAGCTGCAATACAAGGTCTATTGGAAAATTATGAGTATATTAAAGAAGGATTGACAAGCAATGCAAAAATCAAGAACTGAATATTCAATTCTGAATATTATGACGGGATTGGGCGGATATGTGGTAAATACAGTGCTCGGACTTGTGTGCCGTATTGTATTCACAAGATGTCTGAATGCAGATTATCTTGGAATAAACGGATTGTTTGGCAATATAATTTCAATGCTTTCTCTGGCGGAGCTTGGAATCGGGAGTGCGATTGTATATGCATTATATAAACCATTGGCAACAGGAAATAAAGAAAAAATAGCATCGCTTGTAAAATTCTATGGCACTGCATACAAAATTATTGGAATAGTTGTTGCCGCAGTCGGTGTGGCGCTTATGCCGTTCCTTGATGTTATAATTACATCGCCGCCTGATATAAAAGAGAATTTATACATTATATATGCAATATATATATTTAACACTGCCAGCACATATTTTTTCAGCTACCGCACATCGCTGTTGATGGCGGCGCAGCAGAATTATATTGTCACCGGTTTGAATTATATTATTACTATAGTGCAAAGCGTGATCCAGATGGCAGTATTACTGCTGACAAGAGAGTATTATACATATCTGATTATCCAGAGTATCGGTACATTTGTATATAATTTTACTATATCTCATATAGCTGTAAAGAAATATCCCTTTATAAAAGGGAAAAACATAGCCCGTCTGCAAAAGAACGAAAGACGTGGATTAATAGATAATATTCGCGCTCTTACAATATGGAAAATAAGCAGTCTGCTTGTAAACAGTACGGATAATATCATTATAACATATTTCAGTGGATTAATATCTGTAGGACTGACTTCTAATTACACTTTGCTGAGTGGAACACTTAATACTTTAATACGACAATTATTTTCGGGTGTATCGGCAAGTGTGGGAAATCATAATGCGCTTGAGGACGATGACAGCAAATTTGAGATGTTCTCATTTTTAAATCTTATGAATTTCTGGCTTTTTGGCTGGGGGGCATTGGGGATACTTTTCTGTTCTACAGATATTGTAAGTCTTGTGTTTGGCGAGCGATATGCCCTGTCAACACCGGTAGTATTCACTATAGCGTTGAATTTCTTTATGGTGGGAATTCAGAGCGCTGTGTGGACATATAAAAATACATTGGGAATATTCAGACAGGGAAGATATATGCTGTTTGCAACTGCCGCGTTAAATCTGATATTTTCTATATGGTTAGGTAAAATATGCGGACTGTTCGGAATATTTATTGCAACTGCTATAGCGAGAGCGTGTACAAATCAGTGGTATGATCCATATGCTGTGTTTAAGTACGGACTAAAGAAGAAACCTTCATTGTATTTTAAAAAGCTTGCGCAATATGTTATCATAATTACTTTATGCGGAGTTGTTTGCTTTGCAATAGGCAGTCTGGTTCGGTTCAATTTGATTATTGATACAATATTCAGAATTTTGTTATGTTCTGCAGTATTTAACGGAGTAATTTTCGGATTATATAGAAAAACCAAGGAATTTGATAAGTTTAAAGATATATTCGAAAGAGTTACAAACAAGCTGTTTAGCAGAATTAAGAGTAATTAAAAGAGGTGCTGATAATGAAGACAGGTTTAAAAAATATAATGGTTTTATTAATAGAAACGATTTGCGCATCGTATTTGTTTTATAACGATAGTGAACCCTTGAAGAATACCATAGCATTTATTCTGGTGTTTTCAATATTTATGATAGTAAGCACAAAGTATCATTATAAGAAAAATATGTGGGATATGATACCGCCGGCGCTGTTTGCAATATTTATGGTATTGGGTGAAAGCTTTAAGCTTTCCGATTCATGGGATTTGGCCATAGGAGGATTAAAAACTAACATTTTATCAATTATTAAGCTGTTTGGCTGGTTCTTCATATTTAATAAGTTGATTGCTGCAGTGAAATTATTGGGTAAGAAAGTATATAATTATAATTTTAATCTTAGTAATAACAGGCTGAATCAGATAAATAATTTTATAATGAATAAGCATCCGTTTATAATGCCTTTTATCATAATGTATATATGCTGGATCCCGTACATTATTATTAAATACCCCGGTTCATGGAACTTTGACTCGTTATGGCAGATAAACATGGCATTTGGATACAGACCGTGGACTACTCATCATCCGCCGGTGAGTACATTGCTGATTGGCGGGATAGTGTGGCTGTTCGCAAAGATAAAGGATCCGAATTTCGGACTTTTTGTATATATTCTTATACAAAGCGCCTTCCTTGCCGGAGTGATGGCATTCAGTATTCTCAAAATGGGTGAGATGAAAATAAAGAATGTTTACAGATGGTGTATGCTCGTAATTTTTGCTTTGCTGCCTGTATTTCCAAGCTATGCAACAAGCGCATATAAGGATGTATGGTATTGCTGCTTTATGCTGCTGTACATGTTTTATCTGTACAGATTCGCCGCAAACGAAAAGGTATCGGTAAGAAATCTCATATGCATTGCAGTCTGGTCATTGCTTGTGATTCTTTTCAGAAGCAATGGAATATATGTTGTGCTGCCTACGGCAATAGCGGCTGTAATTATAAAGCTGAGAACAGGGTTCAAATCATGGGCAAAGGCGCTTGTTATTCTTATGCTGCCTGTAATAGCAGGAACATTAACACATAGCTTCTGCGTAAAGGGATTAGGCTTTAACGGAGGCAACCCGGCAGAGGCATGGTCCATTTTAGTACAGCAGACGGGAAGATTAATCCGGGATTATCCTGAGGATGTTACAGAAGAAGATAAGGCAAATATAGATGGAATTTTTGATTATGAAACATTTGCAACAAAATATGATCCTAATTTATCTGATGATTTAAAAGGGACATATAAGGGCGGTACCGCACAAATGCACCTGAATTATCTGAAAACATGGTTAAAAGGACTGAAGCAGCATCCCCATGCTTATATTCAGGCGACGATGAATACCTGTTATCCCGCCTTTTATCCTGATGTAAACAATTCGATATATTGGGTGAATTCCGGCTCTTATCCCAACATGGATAGACCACCATTAAATCAGAACAAGCCTTTCAAGTCAGTCAGAGATAAATTGGAGCGCTTATTGACTAAGCTTGATTCTGTTCCGGTAATTGGCGCATTAAGCAATCCTGCATTGTATGTGTGGTTATTGATTCTATTTATATGTGATATATTAAAGAAAAAACAGTACAAGCTTATTGTAACTGTAATACCAATGGTGATGACTGTAGCTATTATTATTGCCGGACCATGCGTGTTCCTGCATCCGAGATATGTCTATCCTATTATGTGGCCGATGTATTTATACACAGCATGTATGATACTATATCATAAAAACCTTAAAAACAGAAAGAGCATATAAAATGAAAACTTTAAGAATATTTTTTGCTGCACTGATAATGATTTTTGCAGGAATGCATGCTTATGCTGAAACCGGAGAACAGCAGATAACTGCTGTTTATGAAAATATAAAAATTTATATTAATGGTAGTGAAATAGTTCCAACCGATGTGGATGGAAAATATACAGAGCCATTTATCTCAGAAGGGACTACATATTTACCTCTGAGAGCTATTGCTGACATGCTGGGCATTGATGTCAGGTGGGATGATGATACATCGTCTGTTTATCTTGATAGTGAAGTCAACAAGCATGAGAATTCTGTTTCAAGAATAGACAGTACACCTCACAGAGAAACTGTTACAATATATTATAGAAATATACATATATTTATCGATGGTAACATAACAGTTCTTACAACTCAACAAGGTGACGCGATAGAACCGTTTATTTATGATGGAACAACATATCTTCCTGTAAGAGCTGTAGCGCAGCTGCTTGGATTGACAGTTGATTGGAATGATGAGGAGAAAGCGATATATCTGATCAGTGAGGAAAATGAAGATAATATATTGGTCTTCGATGCGGACTTTTCCGGAGATATTCTTGCAGACACACAGTTTTATACATGGGAAGATAGAAGCTATGCCGGACGCTTATATGATAAGTTTTATAATATAAAATGTTATAATAATCAGCTTCATTTGACAATGAAATATGATATGAATATTGCTGCGTGGCTGACTCAAATGGTTTCTACGGCCGGATTATTTGAAACTGATGATTTTACCTGCGAGTTTAAGGCGATGTTTCCTAAGGTTCCATATGCGTGGTCAGGTGTTATAACTTATGGTACAGGTACATATTGGACAAACGGGTTATATTCGGATGGAATAAAATGGCCCGCAGGCGGTGAGATTGACGCATTTGAGCAGGCGGCAGCAAAAACAGAAGAGCCATATTATTTTACAACACCTACTGTTCATTATGGACCGGGGACAGAGAGCGGATATCCGGGAGGGGATAATGTTTTATCCGGTGTAAGAGGTGACTTTAATCCTGAAATATTTCATATTTATAAGTTCAGCTTAAAGAATGGTGTAGTAAAGTCGTATATAGACGGCAAATTGGTTGGTGAAACTGATTGTTCTGATTGTATTGTAGATAATAATTATTTATGTAATTATAATCCGTTTAAAAAAGCACAGGCATTTTATTTATCTACAGGTGCAGCAAGTGATAATTTGGAATATACTTATGAAACTATTATTGATTATTTCAGAGTCTATCAAAGTCAAAATACAGAGTGTGAAAAGCTTGAGATATATCCGCAGATGTGGGAACCGGGAACAGATTTAGTATTTCCTGTAGGTTCGGAATTATATCTTGACAGAGTTTATATTCCTTCAGATACCTCAAATAAGGCATGTACTTGGCAGTCAAGCAATCCTGATGTTGCAACGGTGTGTCAAGGTTATGTAAAAACTCATAAAGAAGGTACAGCTGTTATTACAGCAAACTGCGGTAACGCATCGGCTGAATACACGATTACAGTTTCCGATTTCGATAAAAAAATTCCATGCGCAAAGGTAGCTGTGAAATCTGACAGTGTAATTTTGGCTGAGAACGGAAGCTATAGCTTAACATCATATGTGTATCCTAAATTTACTACAGATGTTATAGAATATGCAAGCTCAGATGAAACCATTGCTGTATGTGATGACGGAGTAATAAAAGGCTTGAGCTCAGGCGAGTGTAATATAATAGTAAGCTGCGGAAGTCAAAATGTTACTATTCCGGTTCAAGTTGCAAAAAATGGTGAGGCATATATTGAATATGATTTTAAAGGTATTTTAGATGATGCTTTTGAGACGTATTCGTCTGATAGAAATATCATAGTAAAAAATAAGGGCATAGCGGGCAGTACATATGACTTGCGAGGCACAAGGAGCTCAACTGATCGTAATGAAGATCGAACAAAATCCGATATATTATTAAATTCAAACAGCGTTAATTTGATTACGGAGGAGAATACTGCTGTAAATCTTCAAAATCAAAGTGTAGATGTTGTTTATAAAGGAATAATCATAAATGATAATATGAAAAGCTATCTTGTGTCATGTACAATTAATAACCTTAATAATGCATACCCAAGGTTTGACCCATATTTAAATAATACGGTACGGTATGAGTTGGTATACTATTGGACTGACGCGCGTGCATTCTTTGATAAGTCCGATCGTTTTAATGTAGTGTATCATTATGATAACGGGAAGTGTGATATATATGCAAACGGCAAAAAAATAGTTGAAAATGAAGATTCCAATCCGGCAGAATTGCAGAGTCTCCAATTTAAAAATGTGTCATATACAGATTCATATGGTTACAACATAGAGGGATATGATATGTATTTAGGCTGTAGTTTTACAGATAAAGATTTACAAGAGATGTCAACATATAATTAAAATTAGGTAGTAGAATGGAGTTATGATGAGTATGAAAAAGAATCAAGATGCAATAATAGCAATAGGGTCTTTATTGGTTTAATGGCAGCAGCTATGATATATGCGGAATTATTACGGCGCAGAAGAATTAAGCTTGATTGAATAATTGGGTATTAATAGCATGGAGAATATAGAATTATGGAATTGCTGAAGTATATTGAGAATCAAGGGGATTCATTATAGGTAAACTATTAAGTATATTAGAAAGAATTAATAGTGTAAAATAATCCATTATAAAATTAATACAAGGAGGAAATTAAAATGAAGTTCAATAAGTATATTGCAATGCTTTGCGCGGCTGTTCTTGCAGCTAATGCAGGTGTTTATACAGCTTTTGCTGATGAAGCTGATTTTGAGAATACCGAGGAAAATATTGAAGAGGTAATCGAGGCAGAGAATGATTCTGATGCAGCAGATGCAGCGGATGATGAAGGTATCAATGATACTGATGAGGAAGAGAATCAGGACGCATCCGATGAAGATACTGATCAGGAGAATATTGATGCAGATGAAACAGGGAATGCAGTTAAGGAAACAGAAGAGCCTGGCGCACAAAATGTGCCGGAGGAGATAACAAGACCGTATTTTACCGCAGTAACAGATTATGAAAAATGTCCTTTTGTGGATTGCGTAGCAGATTGGTATATGGAACCGGTTTCTTTTGCATATGCAAACGGAATGATTAAAGGTCATGATGATACTCACTTTGATCCCAATGGCAATGTAACGAGAGATCAGCTTGCAGTTATCCTTTATAGAATAGAAGCAGGTGACAGCGCAGAAACCGAGGGTGATAACTGGGCGGATGCAGCTGAGGAATGGGTTATAGAAGCAGGGATAATGAGCGATTTTATCGACATTGACACAGAAGCCTTTGATGGCTCTGAATTGCTTACAAGAGAGCAGGTTATTTCAACTATTTTCAGAGCGTATCAGCTTCATAACATCGCGGAGGAAAGAGATGAGCTTGAAAGGTTTATTGATGTTTCCAAGGTATCAGAAAATCAGCTTGATGCAATCAGATGGTCAGTTGCGGTCGGAGTTTTAGCAGGTAATGCGGTAGGCAATGGTAAGTATTGGGTTGCTCCGCATGATAAGGTAACAAGAGCAGAGACTGTTACATTCATATACAGATACCTGACAAATCTCACCTTTGCAGACATAACAGTAACTGTTGATACAGCAGAACAGGAAGAAGTTATAGAAGAATCGGAAGAGACTATAGAAGAAACGACAGCAGCAGATGAAGCTGGTGATGAAACGATTACTGAGGCTGAGACAGACGAGGAGACAGATACCGCTGAAGCAACAGAATCAGAGCCTGTAGATGAAGCAAATACCGATATCACCGAAGGTGAAGAATAAAATTCAGGTTCACCGGAAGAGGATTGCTTTGTGCTGTGCAGCGATGGTGCTGAAGATAGTGAACTGATTACCCAGATACGAATTAAGAGCATATGAGCCTGTGTATCTTGAGCCGGGTGAGGAAAAAGAAGTTATTCTCACGGTACGTAAAAAGGATTTAATGCTTGTAAACGATAACGGTGAAAAAATCGAACATAAAAACTGATTTGCATTTTATGTGAGTCGCGGTCAGCCTGAGGCGCGTATATATGAGCTGACAGGCATAAAGCCGATAATATTTAATGTGAATAAATCGGAGGTATGATTCTATGAAAAAGAGAATAACCGGGGCAAATCCGTATTTACCGTTATGGGAGCATATCCCGGACGGAGAGCCTAAATGCTTTAAATATAAAGGTGAAACAAGAGTGTATGCTCCCGGACGGTAGGATTACCATTATCGACAAAAAAGAGTATTAAAAAAATACAAATCGGCATGCATCCAAACGATTGTGTACCGAAATTCAGAAACGATGTCGATTTCTGTGTAGGCACCGGCAAAATGGGACTTGCGCTGTATAAGGAATATATGGAGCAGCTTGAATTTGTGCTTGTGCAGAAGGAAATCAGCTTCAGGCATGTACGCGGACATGGTCTGTTTTATGATGATATGGCAATTTATCAGGAATATCGTGATTAAAACAGCAAAACCTGTGTGGAATATAATTATGCATATCTTGACAGGGTATTTGACAGCTATATGGATATGAATATGTAATCCCATGTAGGAATAGAAAATATACAGCAAAGGCTTAAAATGATGTGCGTCGGAGAGTTAATGATAAACAGTGTGCCGGATCAGGGAACAGATGCCGTTATTAAAATTCCCAAATAAGAAAAAGTGTTAAGCCTGAACGAATATACCCGCAGACTGCTGCGGGTCTTTTTTGTTGACTTAAATTAAGGGATATAGTATAATTATGGTATGAAGGGATCTGATAATTATGAAATACAGAAAATACGCGCCGATACTGCACACGGCGTTCAGGGAAAAATATGCTGACGGTATTGTTGAGAAATACGCAAAGCACTGCGCGGATATGGGATATTCGGGTATGTCGCTTGAGGGGAAGTCAGCGGAGCCGGCATGGGACATCGACTGCTGGATAGCCGATTATATGGCAAATACGGAAAAAATGATAAGAGCCGCAAAGGAAAACGGCGTTGACGTGTGGCTTTTTGATGAATGGGGCTATCCCACGGGAACAGCGGCGGGCAAGACAATAGCTGAGAACAGGGATTACCGTTCAAAGTGCCTGCGTATTGTGCTTGATGTGATTCTGCATGACGGAGAAGCTGTTGAATTTAAGGTGAACGACCGCTTTATAACAGCGTACGCGTGGCAGGCCGGAAGAACGGGAACGGCTGGAGCGGTAGACGGAATAACGGAGCCTGTAGTACCTGAGGACGGACTTCTGCGATATACAGCAAGGGGCGGAACATACCGCGTTGCGGCGGCCGCATGGGATTATACAAGCGGCGGAACGCACGGGGTATTTTGCGATGACGGCAGAGAGGAATACGGAACGATAGACCTTTTGAGCTATGATGCGGTGAAGTGCTTTATAAGCAATATGCATGAGAGATATTACAAGGCATTCGGTGAGCTTTTCGGGAACGGTCTTGAGGGATTTTTTTATGATGAGCCGTTTATACCGTACCCGTTCCCGTATACCTCAGGAATATTTGAGGAGTTTGAAAAAAAGAAGGGTTATGATATAGTTCCGTATCTTTCCGAGATGCTTATACCCGGCTGGTATTCGCCGGAAAATGTTCGGCATATTCTAGATTACCGCGATATTGTGACGGACAGGATGGCACAGGCTTTTACAGGGCAGCTCGGCGAATGGTGCGCGGCGCACGGCGTAATGCTTACGGGTCATCAGGACCTTGACCACAGCGTAAGGGGACTTAACACAATAAGCGGCGACTTTTTTAAAAACAGCGAAAAATCGGATTCGCCCGGTATTGACTACATATGGAACCAGATTAACCGTCAGAGCTTCTGCGATTATCCTCGGTTTGCCGGGAGCGTAAAGCATCTGTGCGGAAAAAAGCACGCGTCAAGCGAGTCCTTTGCCGTAACGGGCTATGCGATGCCGCCGGATATGATGCGCTGGACTATGGAGCATCAGATAATGCGCGGAATAGATAAGTTCTTTTTAATGATATCCGAGCCGGAAACAAAAATGGAGCATACAAAGCTTTCAACAGATGATCCGCAGAATAAGCTGTTCGGCAGAATGATAAACGAGAGGATCGCCGCGGTAAACAGGCTTGCGTCAGAGGGTAGACCGGCGGCGGAAATTGCGGTATATGTTCCTATGGAGGAGGTATATATACAGGCGCTCAAGGCGGGGCATCCGTGGATGACAAGCACCATGCCGCACATATGGGAGCAGACAGACAGTATTGCCGAAGCGCTGTGCTATATGCCGAGGGACTATGAATATATATGGGACGGTGCGATCATCTCAATGCCGGTTGAAAACGGCGGATTTGCCTCGCCGGGAGGTCAGACGATAAACACCGTTATTATGCCGGGAGGAATAGCTCTGCCGGAGCAGACCTGTAAAAAGCTTACCGAATTTATCCGAAGCGGCGGCGCGGTCGTAACAGTGGGAAAGACTGTTGAGGGACTTAAAAGCGGAGCATGGCTTGTAAGCTGTCCCGATGCGTTAAAGGATATTATACGGTCTGAAATATTTACCGGCTGCGGCAGGGTGAGCCTTGCAAAGCGTGTTACGGAGCGCGGAGCCGTGTATTTTCTGCTTAACGAATCCGATAAGGAGCAGTATGCGGTATGCGGAGGCAGAATGTTTGAATACAGCTTTGAAAGAGATACTTTCGATATTTTTGTAAGGCCGGGAGAGCTGCACTTTAAGCCGGGAGAGCTGAGAATATTCACAGCTGTAAGCGCGGGCGCAGTACCGTCCTTTGAGGAGCTTTCAAAAAAGGACTGTATCACGATAGACAACTGGATAATGCGTATGCCAAACGGCGGCGCAGCGGATATAGGAAGCGCAATGCCGGACTGGCGGCGGTTTATAAGTCCTGTCTATTACGGCGGTATAAGCTTTGAGGCGGATTTTGAGCTGCCGCGCGGGGGTGATGTGTGTATTGATTTCGGAAGAATAAAATATGCGGCGGTTATAAGGCTTGACGGGGAGGAGTATAAGCTCCCGTTTTCTCCGTACAGACTGAACACAATACTCCGGGCGGGAACGCATCATATTGAAATGACTATATATAATACAGAAGCAAGCGGACTGTTAGGTACGCCCGAGACTGAGCGGCAGAGCCTTGCGCAGCATAAAATAAGGCCCGGCTGCTATGAGCAGGACAGACAGTATCTTGCGCCGGGCTTTGAGGATGCTGTAAAAATTTATATTATTTAAAATAATTATGTCAAAAAATAAACATAAAACAACAAAAAAAATGTATTACAAAAATATTGAACATTTTTTTAAGCATTTTTTTGTCTAAATTTTTTGAATACAAGATATTGAAATTTGTCTATATTGTGGTATAATATATTGTAACATAATATGATTTAATATCATAGAGGAGGGAATTTTTTTATGAGATCAAAGAAATTGATTTCAGCAGCAGCGGCTTTGAGTATGGTTGTCTCATCGTTTGCGGGAATCGTTACCGCAAATGCTGAGGACACAGAGACGGTTTATAACTTCTCAACCCTTACCGAAGCAAGCTACAGTAAGACAGGAGCAAGCGTATTTGACGGCGCGCTTACTCTTTCGGGAACAGAATCTCTTAAGCCGACAGCAGTAAATACGGCAATTACCACACCGCTTGGTAATGTTGAAAATGTAACCAGCGCATTAATAACTAAGCAGCTTACGGTTAAGCTTAACCTTAACGCAGGTGAGACCGTAGTTGAGTACTACTGTGGTTCAGACAGCGGAGCAGCAAACGGCAAGGCAATCGACGTTGTTATAAAGGATTCGGCAGGAAACGTGGTTGCGACCGAAACAAACGCCGAAAACAGCGGCGTTAAGCCTTATGTGATTTATTATACAGCCGAGACGGCGGGCGAATATACCATAGCCGAGACAAGCACAGGCACAAACAGAACTATCGTTTATGCGGTTGCGACAACGACGGGTACATATACACCTCCGGCAGCGGACGCTACACCGGAAGCGGCAACTCCGGATCCGGACGCTACACAGGCTCCGACCCCGACACCGAAGCCAACGGTTGACCCGAACGGTGTTGCGGATATTACGATAACAAACAGCGCAGGCTGGCTTGAAACAGCATATGTGACATGGACGAACCCGACACCGGTTGATTACTACAATGTATATGTAAAGCCGGAGGGCGGCGAGTATACAAAGATAGACGATGAGCTTATCCGTTACTACGGCTCATATTACCGTGCGGACGCTCTGGGTCTTAAGGCGGGTAACTATCAGCTGAAGGTAGAGCCGGTAATCGGCGGCATTGCGCAGGAAGCAGAGGAAACAGGCATTCTTGAGGTTAAGGCACAGGTGCGCGAGGGCTTTGCGTTTGACCCGAAATCACCGAATTATAACGCTGACGGCATCGGCGGCTATAAGAATGACGGTACCGTAAAGGACGGCGCTAAGATCGTCTATATTACAGACGCGAACAAGGATACGGTACAGTTTGATGTCATAACAAATGCAAGCAAGGGTACCGTAACGTCATGTACAGGTCTTGGGGAAATTCTTACTGCGCGCGAAAAGAACGGCGCTGAAACAACACCGCTTATCATCCGTATGATAGGTCAGGTTGAGTCACCGGCGGGCAAGAACAGCTCAGGCTATATGCAGATCAAGGCTACATCAAACGTAACCTTTGAGGGTGTAGGTGACGATGCGACAACATATCACTGGTCATTCCTTTTAAGAGATACAAACAACATTGAGGTAAGAAACCTTGCGGTAATGGAATTCTATGACGACGGTATCTCGCTTGATACAGATAACTACAATGACTGGATCCACAACTGTGATATTTTCTACGGTCAGAACCGCGGCGGCGACCAGAAGAAGGGTGACGGCTCGCTTGACGTAAAGTCAGGCTCGGATTACTGCACGTTCTCATACAACCATTTCTGGGACAGCGGAAAATCATCGCTCTGCGGTATGACAGCCGACTCATACAAGGGCTATCACATGACATACCACCACAACTGGTTCGACCACTCCGACTCACGTCATCCGCGTGTAAGAGGCGACCAGGTGCATGTATACAACAACTTCTATGACGGAAACTCAAAGTACGGAATAGGCTCATGTACAGGCAGCTCTGTATATGTTGAGAAGAATGTGTTCAGAAACTGCTTGCATCCTGTTCTTATTTCAAGACAGGGTACAGACGCTCTCGGGGAGGGCACCTTCTCCGGCGAGGACGGCGGCGTTATAAAGATGTATGACAACGCTGTATACGGCGGATTTGAAATTATTTACGCATCGGAAACAAACACAAACGATTTTGACGCATATCTTGCACAGACAAGAGACGAGCAGGTTCCGTCAACATATTCCGCAAAGCAGGGCGGCGGCACATATTCAAACTTTGATACTTCAAGTGATATGTACGACTACACTCCGACAGATACGGCGAATGTTGTAGAAAACGTTCAGACCTATGCGGGACGTATTGAGGGCGGCGACTTCACACATGAGTTCAATGACGAGGTAGACGATGCGCTCTATGACCGTGACGAAATATTGGGTAACGCGCTGCAGGACTATGTGACATCGCTTGAAACAGAGTATGCGACAGGCACAGAATATCCGGGCACAGGCGGCGAGATGCCGACACCGAGACCGACAGCCGATCCGTTTGACCCTGACGCGCAGCCGACAGCAAAGCCGTCAGACGGCACAGGCGGAGGCAGCTCAAGCACAAATTCGGTAATCTGGAGAGCGTCGGACACCGGAGCAAGCGTAACGGCGGGCACGGTATTGAAGGATGACTGGCTTACCCTCGCGGGCGCTGAGCTTGCATACACATCAACAAATAAGACAATCGGCGGCGTGGCTCTGACAGGTAAGATGGCAGGTCTCAGTGCAAATCCGAAGCCGTCACTTGAAAATCCGGAAGCGGGTGCAGCATTAAAGTTCACACCGTCGGCAAACGGAACGATAAAAGTATACTTCAAGCTTAATACAGGAAAAATATTCTATATAACAGATGCGGCAGGAACGGTTATTGCTTCACATGAGAACACATCAACCGAAAGCGAATACACAACACTTTCAGCGGATGTAACGGCAGGAACGGTTTATTACGCGTTCGGCGACGGCACAAACGTAGAGTTCTGGGCAGCGGAATATACATCTGAAGGCAGCTATTCAGACGATGCAGACGATGATCCGGTAGCGCCGACAGAGAATCCGGATGCAACAACAGAGCCGGATGCAACAACGGCTCCTGACGAAACAACAGCGCCGGGTGAAACGACAGCGCCGGACGAAACCACAGCACCGGAGGTAACAGAGGCTCCGTCAGATCTTAACGCTGTAACAACGGCTAAGAGCTGGATATTCACAAGGGACGGCTTTGCCGATTACGGTACAGCAGGCACGGACGACAAGGGCAATGAAACTGTAACCATATCTTCAACCGTAATTGTCGATGATATGAAGATTGCAGCAACAGAAACCAAGACGATAGTGATAGATGACAGCAACAAGACCTTTGAGGGCACAGGCTATACATCAAGACTTAAATTCGGCGGCACAGGCAGCAGCACGGAAAGATGTATAAGCTTCCTTCCGGGTAAAAACGGTACGGTTAAGGTTTACGCGCTCAGCGGCAGCACAGATGTTGAAAGAACACTTAATGTGGTTCAGGGCAGCAATACAAGCACGATTACCGTAAATTCAACCGTTGCCGATACATATGAAGAAATCAGTGTAACGGCAGGCACACCGGTATATATCTATTCTGCATCAAGCGGAATTAACATATATTCGGTAATCTACACACCGGAAGGCTCAGGCAGCGGTGATGTAACAACTCCGGCGCCGGACGCAACAAAGGCGCCGTCAGGCGACACATGCGTAAGGATCGTTGCAACCTACGATAACGGTGTGCTTTCAGATGTTGAGATCACTGATAATGTTCCGGTAGAGGAAGCAGTTCCGACAACCGAGGGTAATGTAAAGACAATGTACTGGGATTCACTCGCGGGCATGAAGCCGGTAACGGCCCCGTCAGCTCCGGCTGAGGAAACACCGACACCGCCGGCAGCAACAAATCCGCCGGCAGTACCGGATGAGCCTGTGAACGCGGTAATACCGGAAAAGACTGTTACGGTAGGTGACGGTGTATTCTGGAGCGCCGATGACATGTTCCCAGGAACATATACAGAAACCTATGAATTTGACGGTCTTTACATGGGAGCTGATGACAGCACAGACAGCAACGGCAAAGAGACAGGCACGATAGTTATTGATGCCAACAATGCAACCATCGGAGCAACGAACTACACTCAGAGAGCCAAAACGGGCGGTACAGGCAATCCGGAAACAGGCGTGCGCTGCTTCTACTTCGCGGTAGATTCGGACTGTACAATGGTTCTTGATGCAACGTCATCAAGCAGCAGCGCGGCAAGAGATGTTGTTGTCCTGCACGGTGATACCGCGGAGCACATAACTGTAAGCGCGAAAGCCGCCTACACTGTAACAGGAATAAAAGCGGGAGAAACTGTAGTTATCTATTCAACAGAGGGCGGTCTGAATGTATACGGCATCACTCTTACGCCGGAGGATGGCACTGTAAGAGAGACATGGATAGCATCGTCAGCAGACAGCGGCATTGCGGCAGGTACGCAGCTTATCCCGGGACTTACAACATTATTTGCCAACACGAGCACAAGCAGCGGTTATATAACAGGAATCGATAACGGCTCAATCGACAGCGGCGTTGTGACAGGCACAGCTTTAAAGTATGAGGCATATGCAAATGGCAAGCTCAGCGTAAGCGTTCAGAAGCTTGACGCGGGCAAGATATTATATATAATGCCCGAGGGCGGAAAGGTTGAGAATGCAGTAGCGTCAGTGACAGGTGTTGACAGCTCAGCAGTGACAATTGAAGCGTCAGTTGAAGCCGGTACAACATACTATATCTGGATCGCAGGCTCAAAGGGTCGATTTACGGCAGCTGAATTCACAGCCGAATAATTAAGGCATAAATAAAACGGTTTCACTCAAAAGAGTGAGACCGTTTTTTTGTGGGACATTATCATATAGCTTACATTAAGTACACTGTATTTTAATATTTCTAAAACAAAATGCAAATATTTCTAAAACAAATATAGTTTATATTATAGATACAGAATTAATAAACAGTCAAAAAACAAAGGCACAGAATTGAAAACACAGGAGGATACAATGCGAAAGGTGGTAATAACGGGAATGGGAGCCGTAACTCCCATAGGAAATGATATTTCCGATATGTGGAGCAGCATGGTAAGCGGCAGGCACGGAATTGATAAAATAACACATTTTGATGCGGACGGCTTTGAAAATATACTTGCGGCGGAGGTGAAGCCGTATGATGAGAGTAATTGCCGTTGCCGCCGTTGCGGCGGCAGCTGCTTTGATAGCAGTGTTTATAGCAAATAACCGTAATAAATAATAGCGCGTCACTGAAAGAAATGTTGAGCAATTAATAATTCTGAAACAAAACTCAAACAAAAGCCAAACATTCGGCTGTTATAATACAGTCATAAAATAAATATATGGAGGTTTTCAATATGAAAAAGAAAAATTTTGTAACAATGATTATGGGAACTATAGGCGGAATCCTGTTTGCGATAGGAATGTGTATGTGCCTGATAGCGGAATGGGAAGCCTTTTCACAGGGTGTTGTTGTAGCGGTTATCGGTCTTGTCGTGCTTCTGGCAATGCTGATTGTACGCCGCAAGATGGAGGGCAAGAAGGCGATTGACATACACCTCAGCGGCAGGGCAATAGGCGCCGTGGCGCTCGGAGTTGTCGGAGCCTTAACGCTCGGCATAGGAATGTGCATGACAATGGTATGGCAGGGTCTTATGATCTGGGGTATTCTTGTGGGGTGCATAGGAATTGTGCTTCTGCTGTGCCTTATCCCGCTCTGCAAGGGAATTGAATAATTCTACATATACCGCAAAACAACCGCTTATCCGGCCGTTTTGCGGTATTTGGGTATATTCGGAAAGGAATAACTATGAACGCACAGCAAATGAAGAAATTACTGAAAAGGCTGTTTTGTCTGCCGCCTCCGCTGACGCTGCTTATCGCGTTGCCGTCGTTTGCATTGGTCTTTTTTGTGCTCGGGAGCGGTATGGATAATCATATTGTGACCTACGTTTCCTATGTACTGTCGACTTATGCGATGATCATCTCGGTTACCGGCATACGCGCTGTGACAGAGTGGATCAGATCCGGAATTTACAATAATCCTCTGACAAAGAAGCTGTTAAGCGTTCCTCTGTGTGAAAAGTGTGTGAAGGAGCCGGCATTCCGCACGGAGATTTCCCTGTATTCAAGTCTGACAATCAATTTCACATACGCGGTGATCAAGCTCTTTTCGGGGATATATTACCGCTCGGCATGGTTTGTAAGCCTTGCCGTATATTATATATCGCTGTCCGTTATGAGGTTTGCGCTTCTGGGGCATGTAAGGAGAGCCGGCGAAAATAAGGCGGCAGAGCTTCGCAGATACCGCCTGTGCGGTGTTGTTCTGCTCGTCATGAACGAGGCGCTGGCAGGCATCATTATTCTTGCCGTTACAAAAAACAGCGGCTTTGAATATCCGGGCCTGTTGATATACGCGATGGCAATATATGCCTTCTACGCGGTAATTTCGGCAAGCGTAAACCTGATAAAATACAGAAAATACGGAAGTCCCGTAATGTCCGCGGCAAAGGTGATAAATCTCACGGCGGCTCTGGTATCAATACTTTCTCTGGAAATGGCTATGCTCACTCAATTCGGAGCCGCTGAGGATCCTTCGCTGCGCAGGCTTATGATTTCATGCACAGGCGCTGGAGTATGCGTGATAGTTCTCGGAATGGCAGTTTATATGATCCATAATGCGACAAGAAAATTAAAGCATATGCCCTTTACAAGCGCTGCAATCCGTGATAAAATGAACAATAACAGAAAAACATCAAGGAGGTAAGCCATGATCAACATATTGGTGCTCGAGGACGATGAGCGGCTTAACAAAATTGTCTGCACATACTTAAACGACAGCGGCTTCAGAGCAAAGGGCTGTCTTGACGCGCAGAGCGCGTATGAGGAAATGTATAACAATCTGTACGAGCTGATTATTTCGGATATTATGATGCCCGGCACGGACGGCTTTGAGTTTGCCCGGAACGTACGGCGCGTCAATAAGCATATTCCGATTCTGTTCATGTCGGCAAGAGATGATCTGCCCGCAAAGCAGAAGGGCTTTCAGCTTGGCATAGACGATTATATGGTAAAGCCGATAGAGCTTGACGAGCTGCTTTTAAGAGTCCACGCTCTGCTGCGGCGCGCAAATATCAAAATAGAACGCAGATTAAGCATCGGAAATCTCACTCTTGACGCAGACGCGATGACGGCGGTAATTGACGGAAACGAAATACCCGTGACCACAAGAGAGTTTAATATAATCTATAAGCTTCTTCAATATCCAAACAAAACCTTTTCGCGCGCTCAGCTTATGGACGAATTCTGGGAGCTTGGCAGCGACGCGGGACTTCGCGCGGTTGACGTGTATATCACAAAGCTGCGTGATAAGCTTTCTGACTGCGACGGCTTTAAAATAGCGACGGTACGCGGGCTTGGATATAAGGCGGTGCTGCTATGAGCAAGACATATGCTGCACAAAAAAAAGAAAGAAAGCACAGACTTTTGGTGGTGTCATTATTTACGATTTTCTTTCTTGTTTTACTTTTAATGTCAGGAGTTCATGTAGGCTTAATAGTTCTGATAAACGAAAAGCATTGCAGTGAATTTATACAGATCATCGTGCCGCTTGTTTACTGGGCAGTCATTGCGGCAGGCTTAACCGCATACACAGCATGGCGCGTAAAAACAACGTACGAGGTGCCTATGAAGATTATGGCAAAGGCAACCGCAAAGGTTTCAAGCGGAGATTTTTCGGTATACATTCCGCCGCAGCACACATCGGATAAAACAGATTATCTTGATGTGATGTTCATGGATTTTAATAAAATGGTGGAGGCTCTGGGCAGCATTGAAACGCTGAAAACTGATTTCTTTTCAAATGTGTCACATGAGATAAAAACACCGCTTGCCGTTATTCAGAACACCGCGGAGCTGCTGAAAACAGAACCGCTGACCGACACGCAAAGGGAATACGCGGACACGATTTATCAGTCCTCAAAACGCCTGTCGGGCTTAATTACAAATATATTGAAGCTGAATAAGCTTGAAAAGCAGACTATTCTGCCCGATAAGCAGACCTATGACCTGTGCGCTCAGCTTGCCGAATGCGCATTGCGTTTTGAGAGCGTATGGGAGGAAAAAAACATCGAGTTTGAGGCGGACATAGAGGACAGCGCGGAGATCACCGCCGATTACGAGCTTATGGAGATCGTCTGGAATAATCTTTTATCCAACGCCTTTAAATTTACCGAGCCGGGCGGCGCTGTAAAGCTCAGCGAAAAAACAGAGGAAAATGAAATATGCGTTATTGTTTCCGATACCGGCTGCGGAATGGACGAGGAAACGGCAAAGCATATTTTTGATAAGTTTTATCAGGGCGACAGCTCACATTCCACCGAAGGGAACGGTCTCGGTCTCGCGCTTGCGATGAGGGTTCTGGAGCTTATGAGCTGCGCCATAAGCGTAAAGAGCGAAATAAACAAGGGTACGGAATTTACGGTACACATACCCATAGAAAGTGAGGGAACGGACAGTGAATGATGACAACAAAGCCTTTACCGGCTATGACTATAAGGAGATAACGACAGATAAAAAGAATGTATCGCAATATATTGATTGTTTAGAGTGCTTCGGCTGGCAGCTGAATGATAAGGTGCCGGCTTTGGACGGCAGGAACAAGGTAACGCTGCATTTAAAGCGTGACAGAAAAATAATAAACAAAGCGGAGCTTACAAGGCTCACACGCCATTTTGAAGCCTGTATGAATGAAATTAACGCCCTTGAAAATTCAAAGGAAGCCGCGGCGCTGTCGGCATCTCTCAGCATCGGGCTGATAGGCACGGCATTTATGGCAGGCTCCACCTTTGCGGTGACTGCAAATCCTCCCGTTATATGGCTGTGCGTCCTGCTTGCGATTCCCGGCTTTATAGGCTGGATTCTGCCGTGCTTCGTTTACAAGAAGGTTTTCTCAAAGCGCGCGGAAAAGGTCGCGCCGCTGATCGAGGAAAAATATGATGAGATATATGAAATTTGTGAAAAAGGAAACAAGCTGTTATAGGAGGTTATTATGAGAGCGGCAATTTACAACGGAAAAGAAAACATATTGCTGAAGGAGCTGCCGGCTCCGTCAGCGGGAGATAACGACATTGTGATAAAAAATATTTATTCAAGCATCTGCGGGACTGATGTGGCGGTTTACACGCACGGTCCGAACACGGGGCATAAGATTACGGTAGGCGGAGAATTTGGACATGAAACAGTTTCCGAGGTCGTTGAGACAGGTAAAAATGTAAAAAACATAAAGGTCGGTGACCGGGTTTATCCATACCCTCTGCTTGCAAAGGGAGATACAAAACGCGCCGGAACAATCGGCGGCTTTTCGGAATATATTCTGATACCGAACGCCGAGCTTGATAAGCAGGTGTATAAGGTAAGCGACAGAATTTCATCTAAATCCGCCTGTCTTATTGAGCCGTTTACAGTGGGCTGCCGCGCCGCAAGACGTTCAGCTCCGAAAGCAGGTGAAAATGCGGTTGTGTTCGGAGCCGGAACGATTGGAATCGCCGCGGCAATTGCGCTTAAATATTTCGGCTGCGGCAAGGTGCTGATATGCGATATATCGGATTTTCGGCTTAATATTGCGAAAAAGCTGGGCTTTGAGGTCTGCAACAGCTCAAAAGAGGATTTAAAGGAAGCAGCAAAGGCTGTTTTCGGCACTGCCTATTCTCTTTCAGGCATAACAGAGGACGCGGATATTTACATTGACGCCGCAGGCGCGCCGGAGCTGATTGAAACCTATCAGAATATGGGTAAAATCGGCGCAAGACTTGTTGTTGTCGCTGTGCTTGCCGGAAAACGTCCCATCGATGTGCTGAAAATGACGTACGCCCAGCACGCCATAATCGGCAGCGGCGGCTATATGCCCGAGGACGTAAAGGATGTTATGCGTATTATGGAAAGCGGCAAATGGGATATTGAGTCTATTATAACTCATGATTTCACGTGGGAGGAATTGCCGCGCGCTATTGAAACCGCCGCCGATACGCAGCATTCACTGAACGTGATAATTCATTATTAATTTCTCAACACCTCAAAAGACGCTTGAATTTATATAAATATTGTGGTAAAATTAATTGAATCGTCTTTAAGGGAGGAGTTTTGATATGAAAATTATGATTGCTTCCGATATACACGGATCGGAATATTATGCGAAAAAATTAATAGAGGCATACAGGACAAGCGGAGCGGAAAAGCTTGTGCTGCTGGGTGACCTGCTTTATCACGGACCGAGAAACGATCTTCCGCGCGATTATGCGCCTAAAAAGGTTATTGAGCTGCTTAACGGGATTGCCGATGATCTTTTGTGCGTGCGCGGAAACTGTGATACCGAGGTTGACCAGATGGTGCTGTCATTCCCGATTATGGCAGACTATGCGGTGCTTTATCTTGACGGAAGAATGTTTTATCTTACTCACGGACACAAGTATGGCTTTGACAGCTTCCCAAATATTAAAAAGGGTGACGCGATCGTTCAGGGACATACCCATGTTCCGGTTCTTGAGGAGCGTGACGGAGTGCTGTGCGTGAATCCCGGCTCGGTTTCGATACCCAAGGAGGGCAGCGCGCATCGGTGCCTGATTTATGAAAACGGAGAATTTAAAGAGGTTATTCTCGGATGATTTTGGTTATAGCGGAAAAGCCGTCATTGGGACGTGATATAGCGGACGTTCTGCCGGGTATGCGTACAGGAAATGACAGGCGGTATATCGAAAAGGGCGAATATGTTGTTACATGGGTTTTCGGACACATGCTTACACTAAAGGAGCCTGAGGACTATGATAAGAAGTATAAAAAATGGTCGGCAGATATGCTGCCGATTTATTTTGAAGACTGGGGACAGAAAATTGGCGAAGATTCAGGAGGAAGCGGAAATTTTGAAAGCAAGGCATCACGCGTTAAACTGATAGGCGAGCTTTTGTCACGCTCGGCTTCAGTTATCCATGCGGGAGACCCCGATGAGGAGGGGCAGCTCCTTATTGATGAGCTGCTCAGATGGTTTCATTATGACAAACCCGTAATGCGGCTTGATACCGGCGACACAACACAGGGAGGACTGCAAAAGGCGCTCGGAAGGATGAAGGACAACAGTGAATGTGTAAACGAGGGCTGGAGCGCGTATGCGCGTTCTGTTGCAGACCTTATGGTTGGCGTTAATATGAGCCGCTTTTTTACATGCTCAAATCCCGGCGCTCTCCTTACTGTCGGGAGGGTTCAGACGCCTACTCTGGGTCTTGTGGTTGCCCGCGATATGGCAATTGAGGGACACACAAAGACAGTATATTATGACGTCTATGTGGATTTGGGGGTTGAAACACCGGACGGCGTTAAAACCGTGCGCGCAAAGTATCAGCCTAAGAAAAAACCAAAGAAGGGTGAGGAGGACAACAGCCGCATTTTAAGTAAATCTGAGGCGGAGGAAATATTATCACAGCTTATGTCGCGTGATTATACCGCGGTTGTTGAAAGAAAAACAGTGAAGGAGGATCCGCCGCTGCCGTTTAACCTTGTCAAGCTGCAAAGCTATTGCTCAAGCCATTTCGGCTACAATCCGCAGGAGGTTATGGATATTACGCAGTCGCTGAGAGAAAAGCACAAGGCGATAACCTATAACCGTTCGGACTGTCAGTATCTTTCGGAGGAGCATTTTAAAGAAGCGCCGAAGACAATGGAGCAGGTTATTAAAAATATCAGTTACCGCCCGAAGGAGCTGGATATGAAGATACATTCAAAATGCTTTAATGATAAGAACATCACGGCGCATTTTGCGATTATTCCGACAAACAATACCGTAAGCCTTGACAGGCTCACAGAGCGCGAAAAAAACGTATATCTTGCGGTATGTAAATACTATATGGCGCAGTTTCTGCCTAAGGCGGAAAAGGAAAAGTCAAGGCTTACCGCGGAGGTCGATAAGGAATATGAGCTTTGCGCGACCTCCGCAAGGGTTATAAAGCCCGGCTATCTTGCGATTTTTAAGGACATGAAAAGAGAGGAGCCGACAGCTCTTTCGGATATACTGCCGGGGACATATAACGCGAAACCCCTCGGCGGAAACACGGAGGAAAAGGAAACAAAGCCGCCCGCGCGCTATACAAAGGCAACGCTTAACGAGGATATGACTCGCATTGCAAAATACGTTTCAGACCCGAAAATAAAAAAGCTGCTTGAGCTGAAGGATAAGGACAAGAAGGGCGAGAACGGCTCAATAGGAACCTCGGCGACCCGCAGCACGATTATAGACGGGCTTGTGAAGAAGGGCTATCTTGAGGAAAAGGGTAAGAAGCTTATATCCACACCGCTCGGACGGGAGCTGTACCGTATACTGCCGGATGAGATAAAGAAAGCGGATATGACAGCCGAATGGTGGGCTATGCAGGAGGATATACGCTGCGGAAAGTCGGGATATGAAACGCTTACCCATAATGTGCTTGAAACGATTGAGAGAATAATAAAAAATCAATATCCGGCTGTTGATCAGACCGTTATGAGCGATCAGATGATTAAGCGCCGGAACAGCAGCCCCGGAAGCAGGCAGATTGAGATTTTAGGAAAATGCCCGATGTGCGGCGGCAATGTCATAGAGGGAACAAAGGGCTACGGCTGCGCGAACTGGAAGCCACCCATGTCGTGTAAATTTGTAATCTGGAAAAAGCATAAGTCGGGAATGTTTAAAAATCAGAATTTCACAAAAACAATGGTAAAAAAATGGCTTGCCCGGAAACCGGTGACCTGCAAAAAGCTGACAACAAAGACAGGGAATATATTTGAAGCGGATGTTTCAATGAGAATCAATCCCGCCGGTCAGTATGGCCCCGTTGAGTTTGATCTGACCTTTAAGGAGAAGAAGCCGGAGACACCGAAAGCGACGCAGATACAGGAGGAATATGCGCCGGACAGCAGGGCTCCCGCGCCGCCGCTATCACAGTATCAGCCGCCTGAGGAGCTGCCTCCGGATTTCTGGGGATAATTTGAAGCAGAATTACCAAAAAATGAACAGAAATTGCGTAAAATTGTATAGACATTACTAAAAAATCGTGATAAAATATATCTATATAATAAACAGAAAGGGTGATTTTTATGAATCTTGATATGCTTCATCCTGCTGACCAGCTGGTCATGTTTATGGAACGTATTTACGGCTACGGAATGACTACCACCTCGGGCGGTAATCTTTCAATCCTTGATGATAACGGCGACATCTGGATTACTCCCGGCTCCATAGACAAGGGAAGCCTTACAAGAAAGGATATGGTATGTATCAAGCCGGACGGTACAATCGAAGGAATCCATAAGCCGTCGAGCGAATACCCGTTCCATCAGCACATTTGTAAAACAAGACCTGACATAAAAGGAGT
>JBJEIW010000240.1:0-5584 GCA_051877435.1 Candidatus Ornithomonoglobus sp. | reverse complement strand
CTCCTCCTCAAGCATTTCGATAACCTTTTCAAACTTAGGTCTCATGATATCGGCATGCTTGGTCATATGCGCTTTAAGAGCCTCCTGTGTCGGGAAGAACAATACGTGCCTTAACTGGTTCAGCTTGTCATGGCTTATTGTCTGCGCGTTCATATACTTTACCGCCTCGTCAATATTCGCCTTTGACGCTGCCATTGCAGAGATGCCCGCGCCCGGGAAGGTAACCTTTGAGGTTGAGCAGAACTCATAAACCATATCGGGATTTCCCGCCTTTTCGCATTCCTTTATAATATTGAGAATTTCCGGCTGATTGTCCCTGTAAAGATGGTGGATGCAGTACGCATTATCCCAGTAAATTCTGAAATCCTCTGCGGCAGGCTTGAGGTTTGCAAATCTCTTAACCACCTCGTCGCTGTAAACGACGCCGCCCGGATTTGAATACTTAGGCACATTCCAGATGCCCTTGACTGCTGGGTCCTCCGATACGAGCTTTTCCACCATATCCATATCGGGCCCGTCCTCAAGCATGGGTACGTTAACCATTTCTATTCCAAAAAATTCACAGATTGTAAAATGTCTGTCATAGCCCGGCACGGGACAGAGGAATTTAACCTTATCCAGCCTGCTCCACGGCTCCGAGCCCATAATACCCTTTATATATGCTCTTGAAATCGTGTCATACATAAGCGAAAGCGACGCGCTTCCGTAGATAACTATATTTTCGATATCAACATCGAGAATATCCGCAAAGAACCTCTTTGCCTCCCTTGTTCCCGAAAGAACACCGTAGTTTCTGAAATCCAGACCGTCCTCGCCGATAAACTGCGTATCCTCGTTAATAATATTAAGCATCGGCATTGAAAGCTCAAGCTGTCCTTTTTCCGGCTTGCCGCGCGCCATGCTGAGGTTCAGTCCAAGAGCCTTTTTTTCCTCATAAGCCCTCAGCAGCTCCTCGCGGAGCTTTAAAAGTTCTTCCTTCGTCATCTGTTTGTATGACATTTTCTTTTTTCCTCCTTACTCGATATATACATCCCTTATCGATAACTCTGTATAAGTCCATCGAATATTATACTATATTATTGCGCTTTTAGCAAGAATATTTTTATACAAAAATATGGTGCGCTACTCCCGCCGAAATAGTGCACCATTGCATTTTAACATATTAGTCTGTTTATATAAACTTATATTCTGTTATATGGTTATATGTGTGTCCCTTTGTAAGTATCGGACCGGGATAGTGGCTGAATGTCAGCGCGTTCGGGAATACCTGTGTTTCAAGACAGAACGCGTCATGTATCTTATATTCCACATCACCCTTATGAACACCCTCAGGAAGCGCGTTAGCCGTATAAAGCTGCATTGAGGGCTGATTTGTGAGCACCTGCATTGTTATCCCTGTTTTGAGGCTCTTTGCCACAGCGGCTGTTCTGTAGCCCTTGCCGCTTATTACAAAGTTATGGTCGAAGCCGCCGACCGCCTGAATCTGTGCAAAATCAGCGTCTATATCCTGACCTATCGGCTTGGGCGCCCTGAAATCAAACGGCGTACCCGCTACCGAAAGCACCTCTCCTGTCGGCATGCACTCGCTGTCGTTGGGCGTGTAGAAGCCGGCATTTATCTGAAGTATCTGGTCATTGATCGAACCGCTCTCATGACCGCTGAGATTGAAATAGCTGTGGTTTGTAAGGTTGCATACCGTATCCTTATCGGCAGTTGCCCTGTACTCGATTTTAAGCGCGTTTTCCTCCGTTACGCTGTATCGCATTGCCACGCTCAAAGTGCCGGGGAAGCCCTCCTCACCGTCAAGTGAGATATAGCTTAAAATTATCGCGTTCTCTCCGGGGACCTCCGTAACGCTCCATACCTTTTGGTCAAAGCCCACAACGCCGCCGTGAAGGCTGTTCGGGCCCTCATTGATGCCTACGCTGAACTTCTCGCCCTTGATCTCAAACTGACCCTTGGCAATTCTGTTAGCGTGTCTGCCTATCGCCGCTCCGATATATCCGTCATTCTTCAGATATTCCTCAAGACTTGCGCGACCGAGAACTACGTCCTGTGTCTTTCCGTTCTTATCCGCCACAAGAAGCTTTGTTATTATTCCGCCGTAGTTTATAATCTCCGCCGCAACACCCTTGCCGTTATCAAGAGTATATGCAAAAATTTCCGTACCGTCCGGCATTGTGCCGTAAGGCTTTTTTGTTATTGCCATTTAGTTACCCTCCTGTAAATTTATTCATATGCTTATTTTATCACATTGGAATTTTTCTGTCAATATAGTATTTTATATATTTTGTATTATATGCGCTATGGGGTCGTCATCGCAGGAAGGGATAATCTCATCCGCAGTGTTCTTTACCGCCTGTTCGGCATTTTCAACCGCATAGCTGTGTCCCGCCGCTCTGAGCATATCAATATCGTTCATATTATCGCCTACGGCATATATGTCCTCAGGTAATATCCGCAGTATCTGCGCAAGCCTTATAAGACCTTTCCCCTTTGAAACACCTGTGGCAACTATATCAAGGTAATTATCGCCGCTGCGGACGCTGTAGCCGCTGTCGTATTCTCTGCGGTAGATCGGTTCAAATTCGTCAAGCTCAGCCTTGTGACCGATAACAAGAGCCTTGACCCACGGCGCGTTCCATACCTCGTCCGGCATTTCATAATACACCTTATACGTCTTTGTAAGAAATCTGTCCGTTTCAAAGCACCGCTGATAGATATATACAAGCTCATTTGAGTATATCTCAAGACCGAACTCCGGTCTTGTGTCATGAACACGCTTTATTGCCCTCTTTCGCTCCTCCTCTATAAATTTTTCAAACACAACCGCTTCTTTCTCATAGTCATAAAGCTTTGCGCCGTTGTGCAGAATAGCGGGCGCGTTAATCGTCATCTGATCAAAATATGCGCGTACCGCCGGAACCATGCGCCCCGAGGCAACCGTAAATTTTCCGCCCTCGCTTATAAAATATTCTATTGCCTCCCTGTTTGCCTTCGATACCATGTGTTCGCTGTTAAGCAGCGTAGCGTCCATATCGGAAACAAGCAGCTTTCCGTCATATTTTCCCATCGTTTTCTCCTCACAGTAAATTATTGTTTGTAGGCTTAATCCTCGGTGCGCCCCCCCAAATACCTTGTCCCCCTTTTTTAGAACCGCGTCAGCGGTTATCAAAAAGGGGGAAGGGAGGAGCGTAGCGACGGAAAGGGGGTTTAAATGCCGTAAATCACGGTAAATATGCAAATTTGCGACAACTGAACCCCCCTCCCGAAAATCGCACAGCGATTTTCTCCTTCCCCCCTTTTTGATAATTGCCTACGGCAATTCTAAAAAAGGGGGGCAAGAATTAGCCGCTAAACAATAATTTCTCATACATATCAAAAGTGCGGACGATTACAAACCGTCCGCACTGTATTATATCATTATTTTATCCATATGTCAATCGGCTTCATATCACCGTCCCAGAGGAATACCTTATCCGGCTCAAACTCCGCCGCAAATTCCGCTGTACCCACGCTTGCGTCAAACACATTGATCCTTGCAAGCGCTCCGCCGTCATATTTTGCCGCATAGAGCTTCAGACCGCTCTCTGCTGCCGTAACGGTTATCACGCTTCCTGCCACGCTGTCAATCGCTGAAATTTCAGGCGCCGGAGGCTCCGACGGAACAGGAGGCTCATCAGCAGTCTCAAGCATGATTGTATATGTCACATTTTCTCCGGCTGAAACAGCCTTTGCGCTGCCGCTCACACTGCCGTATACGGCGGATATATTGTATATACCGATTGGGAGTGTGAAAACAGCCGCGCCGTTTTCACCGGTTTTCGCCTCAATTCCCGCAACGGTTACCGAAGCGCCCGGTATTGCATTCACGCCGTCGGTCACCCTAACGGTTATGTCGCTTGTAGCATAGTCCGTAGTGTAATACCGCGTTCCGGCAAGATAAATGCTTGCCGCGCTTTCATCGCCCTGTAAGAAATGTACCTGAGCGATCATGCTGCCGCCCGTTACTACAGGCTCCGGAACCGATACAAAGCTTCCGTTTCCGTCAATAACGTACTGACTGTATTTCCCTTCGCTGTATATTAGTATATAGTGATACCATGTTTTTTGCTCAAGCCCGAGTATACCCGCGTCAACCTGCATGAGCGCCGTACCGTAGCCGTCACTGTAGGAGTTAAATGTGAGCTTCTCCGTACCGTCAAAATATATATCCGTTTCAAATACATAGTCCCTGCCGGACTCATATACAGAGTCCGCGGTCACCTTGTCGAACACAAAATACGCCTCTCTTTCCGCCGACGCCCAGCGTCCGGCCTTTGCCCGCAGACACTGTCTGTTATCAAAAGCTCCTATATAGAAGCCTGTCGCGGCTTCTCCGCCGCCGCTGCGCGCGCCCGAATGATAGGTTATATCACCGATTGTCTGAACCGTATCGGATGTACCCTGCACTATATTAAGCTCCTCCTCCAGTGTTTCCTCCGCTATTATATCCACACCGTCAGTAATGCTCACAAGCTCTATATATGCTATCTTTGACGACACACCGCCGCTTTTTGCCATTACCGCGCAGCGTCCGGGCTTTACGGTAGCCGGAATTGAAAGTACACCGTTATTCACCGTAACTCCGCTTACGTTTGCCAGCCAGCTGAACTCCGCCTCCATTGCAACGCCGTTCTGGTCATATGCCTGCGCCGTGAGCCGCACCTCGTTTGCCACCGCGGTATTTGATATATACGCCTTTTCCGGAGCGGCTATCTCAATCGATGTAACGACCGATTCGTAATTGCCGGCATACACGGTAACGGTGCATTCGGCTGTAATCGCTTCGTCTGCTGCTGATGCCGCCGTAATGACCGCCGTACCGGGAGCGGCCGCCGTTACGTTTCCGTCCGCGTCAACTGCCGCCACGCTCTCATCTGATGACGAGTATACTATTTCCTGCTCTGTCGCGTCCGCCGGTACCGTCACAGCCGTTACTTTTCCGCTCTGTCCTTCTTTCAGCGCAAGCGTCTCCTTTTCAAAGGCTATGCCTTCAAGGGGAACGAATGTCTTTGAAAGCGCTATTGTCTTTTCAACACTGCTCTTATACACGCTGACCGTCAGTCTCTTGTCCTCATAGCCGTCCGCGCAAACGCTTACATCATATACGCCCGCAAACAGCTCAGCGCTGCATACGCCGCTGCGGTTTCCGCTGTACTCTGCGCCGTTTATTGTGATTTTTGGCGATACTATAGGATTGCCGTCCTCGTCTGTTACATTGAGAACAAGCTTTGCTATTTCTACATTCATATATACCTTTGTATTATCAAGGCAAATATTTGCCGACTCACCGTTGCCGAGGGTTGTTCCGGCGGCTGCGGTAAAATCAAACCGTGACATGCCGTAGTCGGATACAAGCTCCGCGATAAGCGCAATATCACCTTCACCGCCTTTTTCACAGAAGGAACGATAGTATCTGCCGTTATGATATATAAGCTTGTAGGTATACCATGTGTCATACTCAGCGGAAAGCGTCTCTGCGGAAACACTCTCGATCACAGCGCCGTTGGAATCCTTTACGGTCATCTGCGCCGCTTTGCCG
>JBJEIW010000239.1:0-5606 GCA_051877435.1 Candidatus Ornithomonoglobus sp. | reverse complement strand
AAGTCCAGTCCGGGAACTCCGATTTTTTGTACGCTCTTGTAAGCATTGTCGCTACCTGCTCGCGGGAAATAAGCAAATCAGGCTCAAAGCTTGTGTCGGTGATTCCGTTTGTAATTCCGAGATTATACGCCTTTAATATATCCTCCTTGCAGACACTGCCGGCAATGTCGCCAAACGGGTTTTCTCCCGCCTGAGCCGTTTTTGCCGAAAGCTTTTCGTAAAGCGTTACCGCAATCGCCGCAAACTCCGCGCGGTCAATCCTCTCTGTCAGATCCGCGCCGCGCAGCACGTCCGGCACAAGGTTTTCGTCAAACGCTTCCTGAACCTCCTCCGCTGCCCAGTCTGATACGATCGTGTCACCGTTTATGACGGTCTGTCCCTCTTTCAATTCGGGCAATTCGGTTTCTGTGCCGTCTGCCGTTAAAAGATATATGCTGAAATGGTCTGTTTCAAAGGTAACGGTGTTTTCGCTGACCCTTCCTTTCATATCGGTAATACCGCCGTCCTTTTCAAGACGATATACCGAGATATTGTCGCTATCTGACATATATGACGGAATATCAATTGTGACCTTAGCTTTTCCCTCCGGCTGCCGTTCCTTGCCGTTTTCGGAGAGCGTTATATTATACCCCTCAAGGCTGCTGCCGAGCTTTGTCGGATAAGCCTTCTTTGCCTGCATTATTTCAAGGCTGTTTTTATCAAGCCTATAGACATCAAGCGCCGTGTTGTCGTTCATCTTGCAGTTTACCGTAACATCCGAGCAGCGGCGTGTGCTGCCGTCGGGAGCCTGTATAATTATTCCGCCCTTGTTTGCCTTTTTTACAAAATCTGATGCCTGCATAATCAGATTATCGACCTCTGAGAACTTGAAAAATCCCTCAATAGCTTTTCCGGCAGGTCCGCTGTTTTTTGTAAACCATTCCTCCGCGGTGGATTTTCCGAGATCAACAGCCGAATCCGTAAATACGGAAACCGCCAGCTCCTTCATAACGCCCTGTGAAAACATATCATTTATTGCGCCGATAAATTCCTTTGCGTCAGAGCGTGACGCGAGAGTCCTGTTTGAAATCTCCGTTGTCATATCCTTGCCATAGGCTTCAATAAATTTCTTTCCGCCATCCTTGAGCTTCTCTGTGACCGTTTTGGCGACATTATCCTTTTTCTTTTTTATCGAGCTTGCATCCATTGCATCGCCGCTCAATGACATTACCTGTCCTATAATATCAAGACCGTTAGCTGCTCCGCATACAGCCGATTCCCTCGTGTCGGGAGTTATTTTCAGATAACCGCCGCAAGGAATAGTGAGGTTTGAAACTGTCGTTTTCTTTGACTGGATTGAGCTTTTGTAGCTCATGGGATTGTATACTCCGTTCCATATGTCCTTTCCGATATTAAACATAGTTGTGAAGGTATCGCTGATGCTTGTTTCAAATTCGCACTTGTCTATAACCTTTGCGTCAGTCATTTCTCCGTCCGCATTATATACCTCAACCGATGCGCTTGTGTAATTTTGATTATACACGTCAAAGCTTACAACCGCGCTGCCGCTGCTCTGCCGGTTCACCTTAAAGCTGTCAACATACAAGCCGGAAAAATTGTTAAAGTTCGCTTTTTCATCATCGCCGAGGTTCGGAATATTATATATGGTGTACGCGTTTCCGTTCGCCTTGTTCACCGTAAAGGGAAGCTCTCCCGTTTGTCCTGTCGCTTTATCTGTGACCTTTATCACCGTAGTTCCCTCTTTGAGCGCGTTAAAGGTCAGCTGCCGTGTTTCTCCGTCGTCTGTGGTCTTGACCGCTCTTAGTATGCTCTCATCTTCAATGTCAAAGGTTATATTCTCCGGTGAGCCGTAATTGCCGTTATCGTCCTGTATTGCCGCGCCTACTATGAAAACATTTCCGACTGTTGTCGAGAGCGACGGCTCGTTGCAGTAGATTTTGAGGGAGGTAGGATGTGCGGTGGGTGTGGGAATTGGTGCTTCTGTTGCCAATTCTAATTGCGATGTCTGCTTGTAGCTTATTTTTACATCATCCATTACTTTTACAGGAGTATATCGACCTATATCTGTGCCATCCCCCAGTTGTCCACAATCATTACTTCCCCAAGTCCATAGACTTCCGTCACTTTTTATTGCTGCTGTATGATCATCTCCACATGATATTTTAACAATGTTATCCATTATTTTTTTTGGTTTATCTGAAAGAATTGTAGTGCCATCACCCAATATTCCACCATTATTCATCCCCCAAGTCCATAGACTACCGTCATCTTTTATTGCTGCTGTATGATATGATCCCAGTGAAATTGCAATAACATCATCCATTACTTTTACGGGACTATAACGATTGTCACGTGTGCCATCTCCCAGTTGCCCATAATCATTCCATCCCCAAGTCCATAGACTTCCGTCACTTTTTATTGCTGCTGTATGATTATATCCAGCCGATATTGCAACAACATCATTCATTACATTTTGTGGAGTAGAATGACCTTCACCTATGCCATCACCTAGTTGTCCTCTACCATTCCCCCCCCAAATCCATAGACTTCCGTCATCTTTAATTGCCTCTGTATGAGTACCTCCAGCCGATATTGCAATAACATTATTCATCACTTTTACCGGAATATAACGATCGTCACGTGTGCCATCCCCCAGTTGTCCATACTCGTTATTTCCCCAAGTCCATAGACTTCCATCACTTTTTATTGCTGCTGTATGATACATTCCTAATGATATTGCAATAACATCATCCATTACTTTTACGGGACTATGCCGATCGTCACGTGTACCATCCCCCAACTGTCCGTAATAATTATCCCCCCAAGTCCATAGACTTCCGTCACTTTTGATTGTTGCTGTATGACCATTTCCAGCCGATATTGCAACAACATCATCCATTACTTTTACCGGAATATTACGTTGCTCACTTGTACCATCCCCCAGTTGTCCCCAACCATTATTTCCCCAAGTCCATAGACTGCTGTCATTTTTTATTGCTGCTGTGTGAACCCATCCCACCGTTATTGTTTGATATTCTCCAGCATTGCCAATGTCGTATGCCTGCACTGCCATACAAGGCAGCAAGCTCACAATCAAAGCCGCTGAAAGCAGCCATGCCAAAAATCTTTTGCTTCTTCTTTTCATTTGAAATTCCTCCTAAAATTTGATAAAAAATTTTTCCATGAAAACAAAAAATGCGCCGCAGGCATTAAATCAAGCCCACAGCGCACTCCATAACGCTTGCCCTGATTCCAATGCTGCGACACATAATTGTTTCCGTAGAATATTAAAAAGAAGACAATATCAAATCAAAGCGTATACGATTATGGCAATCTTATACACCTCTTTTTAATATTCTTAAATTATATGTCGCAAGCTAATAATACCATATTTTAACCCGTTCGTAAATAGAAAAAGGCAAAAAAATACGCATATATCTTTAAAAGAACGCTTTATATAAAATCAAAAAAATGCTTGACATCATAAAGCGTGCGTGTTATAATATAAATAAAGAAAAGGCAGAGCGTTAGACGGTCAGCCTGAAATTTGGTTTTAAAAATAACCGTTCCAGAACTGCAGAATTGGAACGGTTATTGCTTTATTACAGCATTATCTTGCCGATATGGCGAAGATGGCTGCTGATACTGCAATGCAAAGCAACGAAATTGTCACTTTGCAGATGAAATTTTTCATCTATTATACCACCCCCTTAATAGACATACGCAAATATCCTTGTGTATGGTACGCGATTTCCCGCATACTGGGTGGCTTTCCGTCCAACGTCTAATCTCTTGCCTTTTCCGGAAATTATTATATCATATTTTTGTGGCAAAAACAAGATATTTTGTCATATTTAAGCAGATATTATAAAAAATACACATATCATGATATACCGAAAAATTGTCAATTATTATTTTCCAAAGTGTATCAGAATCCTTTTCACTCATTACTGTTACCATACCAAAAATTCTTTCTTTTTGTTAAGTCCGATTTCAGCTTAAGGATATTTGTTGACATCGGAGCTCATATATGCTATAATATTGTCGAATAAAGAGAAATGCGCGGATGGCTTACGGTATCTGAAAGCCATCCGTATGTGATTGAGAGGAATGAACATAAGATGAATTGTTCAGATGAATATAAAGAGCTGATATGCCGGTCACCCGAGCGCGCAAAAAAGGACGCGGCTGCGATGAGGGTCGCGCTGGAAAATTCAACAGCGCATTATCACGGCAATACGGTACATACGCTCTACATTCCGCAGATGTACACGCAAAAGGATTATGACCGCTTTAAGCAGATTGCCGACAGCGTCTATAGAATTTTTGATAAGATCATAAAGGAATATATAAAAAATCCCGAATACAGAGAGCTTTTCGGATTTGATGACAGGCTGGAGGAGCTTATTCTGCGCCCGTCGCTTTATGAATGCCCAATCCCCGTTACGAGAATTGATTTATTCTATAACCATGAAACAGGCGGCTTTAAATTCTGTGAATTCAACACCGACGGCTCTAGTGGTATGAATGAGGACAGGGAGCTTAACAATGTTTTCCGTACCTCGGAGGTGTTTGGCAAATTCTGCGAAAAGCATAAAATCACAGTCTTTGAGCTGTTTGATTCCTTCACAGAGGAATTCACAAAAATATACAAATCATCCGGCAGATATAAGAAAAACGCGCATGTTGCAATTGCCGACTTTATGTCAAGCGCGTCCGTGGAGGAATTTGAAGAATTTAAGAAGTCCTTTGAAAGGCATGGCTACAGCTGCGAAATATGCGATATATACAGCTTTAAGCGGGAGGACGGACGGCTGATTGCTCCGTCGGGACGGGCTGTCGACGCGGTATACCGCAGAGCGGTGACCTGTGATATTTTATCCGCGTATGATGATATTCTGCCGTTTATAGAGGCGGCAAGGAATAATGAGGTTGTGCTTATAGGTGATTTTAAAACGCAGATTGTTCATAATAAGCTTATATTCGAGATTATGCAGCATGATATGACAAAGAGAATTTTAAACGATGAAGAAAATTCCTTTATACAGGAGCATATTCCAAAAACCTATAAGCTGACTGCGGAAAACATCAAAAAATATGACATAGAAAAGAACCGCTGCAGCTGGATTGTAAAGCCTGCCGATTCGTATGCGTCAAAGGGCGTATTTGCCGGTATTGAGGCTAAAACGGACGAGGAGTGGAGCGCATTTATAAAAAAGCATGCCGATACAGACTATCTTATGCAGGAATATATACATCCGTATGAAACGGAAAACATAGATTTGCTTTGGAACGAAAATGCCGGGTTTGCGAAGTATTCCAATATTACCGGCTTATTTATATACAACGGCAGGCTCCGCGGTCTGTACTCAAGAGCATCAAAAACCGGCATTATTTCAACACAGTACAGTGAAATGACTCTGCCTACCCTTCTAGTGGATTAGGCTCCCGGCGCAGTTTGTTTCCGACATGGTCTGTATCCCGTTTATAAATCAAAAAAATAATATGCGTTAAAAATCGAGAAATTTCTTACAAAAAGAGGACGCTGCAACTGATATAATCCCCTTAGAGTAGACACATGAAATAACAAAAATATTTCATGCCTA
>JBJEIW010000238.1:0-68371 GCA_051877435.1 Candidatus Ornithomonoglobus sp. | reverse complement strand
GAAGCGGCACAAGCGTCATACCGATAAGTGCTACACCGCCGCCCGCCATTAACTGTTTCATACCCTGTGACTTTGCGCCGGGGTTGTCATTACCATATCCTTCCATAAGATTAATAGCTCCCCAAATGCCAAGTCCTGCGCCGAGAGCTATTACAAGTGTTTGCAGTACGGTTACTGCCGAGTTAAAAAATGCCATATTTGTTTCCTCCTTAAAATGATTTGAATTAAAATTTATTATTAAGTAATAGCTGTCTTGTGTCTTGTGTCTTATCTATGTGAACAACCCATTGGGCTGGGATTTTAAGAATTTGCACTAAAAAAGGAACAACCCATAGTTAAAGGTTGTTCCCGCTAAATGCGTTTATTAAATTCTTTCTAAAAGCTCAGTAGGTTTTATTGCTGTGACTTTGCTGTTTACAAAATCTCTGATGTTCCTCGTTATGATGTAATCGGCTTTAATTCTTGAAGCACACGCACTTTGAAGCGCATCTTCAAAATCCTTGAAATCCATTGACAACGCTTTCTTTATATCGTCGGCTTTCAAATCGGCAACGGTGAACACGAGCTGCAATTTTTCAATTACATCTCTTGTTTTTTGCGCGTCCAATTCCTTTCGCATTATATATACGATATTGGGAATAGTCAACGCTGAAATAACGCCTGTGATTTTATTTACCTCACAATATTTCATAATTCTTGCCGCATCTTCATAAAAGCCCTCTCTTTTGCACAAAACATCAAGAACGACATTTGTGTCAATCAACACTTTCATATTTAGCCATCCTTTCCGATCTTGCAGCCTTATCGTCATAATCGTTTTTCAGAACACCGATAAGGGAGTCTGTTAAAAATGAAACGCTTTTGTCGTGAGAAATAAGCCGCGCCATCTCCTTACCGTTTCTCAGAATAATAATTTCTTCGCCTGTTTGTACCATTTGCAGATACTTACCGAAATTGTTTTGAACATCTGTTGCGGTTACTGTAGTCATAATACGCACCTCCTCTTATTAGCTATATTTATTATATTCTATTTTAGCTAATTTGTCAATGCAGTTAGCTAAATTTATATAGATATATTTTAGCCAATGTAACAAGGAATATACTAATGACTGACATTAACCTCAAAAACTTCATATTCTTCATCTTTTTTGACCTTTAATCTGCATTTGAGATATTTTTCAATATCAAAAGCGTTTTTCGGATTTGCGTCCGACAAATACCTATACTTCGGATGCCCGGTTATATCATACTTATCGGATTTAAACGGGCGCACACCGCGTAGCTGTAAGATGCACTTGCCGCCGTCAAGGACGGATAGCTCATCAACTGATGCAAGGTCTTTGCCGAGCTTTTGATAGTTTAAGCTGTGTGAAACCTCTCTGCCGCGGCTTTCGCCTGTGTTATAGGTGTCTATCGTTTCCTTACCAAGTGCTTGATTTAACTCCTTGAGCGTAGTCGGCTCTTTTCCTCCGAGAAATATAGAAGTGTCACAGTTGCCGATTATTGTGTCGGCACTTTCCTTATACAGCGCTTTTAACTGACTCTGAGCCTGTAACACAAGGCAAGCCGATATTTCTCTTGAACGGATGGTCGCCATCAGCTTTTCGAGGTTCGGTATCTGACCGATGTTCGCGCACTCATCTATTAAGCACCGAACGTGTACCGGAAGCCTGCCGCCGTAAACATCATCCGCTTTTTCACAAAGCAGATTAAATAGCTGCGAATAAATCATTGCTATCAGGAAATTGAATGTGGTATCCGTGTCCGACATTATAAGAAACAGAGCTGTTTTCTGATAGTGCTTATCGTTCTTGTCCTTCTCGTTGATAAAGATTTTATCGCCGAGAGTATCAAGCTCTAATTCATCATACATTGTTATTTCTCTAAGCTCAGAAATGTCAAATGGAGCAAGACGAGCGCCGCAGGAAATATTGATAGACTTCGCTGTTTTTCCGGCAGCGAGCTTGTATTTTTTATACTGTCTTACGGCAAAATGTTCCGGCTCTCTTGCTTCCAATTCCTCAAACGCAAGGTCAACATTATTTTTAAAGGTTTCATCGTCCTCACGAACCTCCATAGCGTTGATAAATGCAACAAGGGTAGCAAGGTTTTGTTCCTCCTGCGGAGCTTCGTACCATATCAAGCCTATCAGGGCGCAATACAGCAGCGTTTCGGCTTTTACCCAGAAATCATCGCCGCCCTTGCCCTCGCCCTTGGTGTTGGTGATGAGCGTGGTAACGAGCTTCAAAATATCCTTTTCGCTGTGGATATACGCGAACGGATTGTAGTGCATACTCTTTTTGAAGTTTATCGTGTTAAACACCTTTATACGATAGCCGTTTTGCTGTAACAGCTTGCCGCACTCAATAAGGATACTGCCTTTCGGATCGGTAACAACATACGAGCTGTGCATCTGCATCAGATTGGGCTTTATGAAAAAGCGCGTTTTACCGCTGCCCGAACCGCCGATTACAAGTACGTTCTTGTTTCTTGCCAGCTTCGGATTTTTCGGGCGGCTGTTCATAGTTAAGCGTTCCGTCTGAGTGAGCAGGATATTATTTTCAAATACGGGATCAATATACGGGGCAATATCGTCGCGAGTACCCCAGCGAGCTGAGCCGTATTCCTCATTCTTACGGAACTTTTTTGCGTTTTTTCCTTTCACATACACCGCAATTCTGATAACCACGGCAAGCGCAATTCCTATCAAAAGGTCTGTCGGATTAAAACTCGGAATAAATGATGAAAATGCTTTGCCGTAGCCGATATTCAGATGCAGAAGCTTCTGCGATAAATCAACTCCCGGAGTAAGCCGATAGCCCTGCCCGATTTTTGTACCGAGCAGAGCTATGAACAAGTAGGGGATATTCGGGATAATGAGTTTTTTGTAATTTATCTGCTTCATAATTCCAACCCCTTATCCTTGTTTTTAACCTTCGGCTCTCTATTTTTGACAAGCTCGCCGAGAGATTTGAGCTTTTTAAGGAGCGACGGTTTTGTTTGCTTTTTAAGCTGCTTGTTCGCGTACTCGTTCATAGCGGCATTAAGCGCGTCACCGTCTCTTGCTTTGAAGAATACAAGGTATTTTGGAATATCTGCGGTTTTGTCCTTCTTTATGGCATAGTCCACACCGTATTTTCGGGCTATTCGCTCAAAATCCTTGATACTTTTATCCTCAATTTCAACATTCGTAACACCTTGATTTTGTCCAATAAGCTGCTTGACCGTTTGCTTGCCTGTCGGCTTCACGTCCTTATATGCCTTGCCTTGTGATTTGGCTTTTTGATATGCAATATACTTTCGCAATGTTTCTTTTAAAATTCTGCCTGTCATTTTTGCTGCGTTGACCGATAGTGTAACTGTTCTGTTTTCAACTTCTTCCTGCATAGTAAACGCCTCCTTTCGGGCATATAAAAAGGAGCAACCGACATTTTTTCGATTGCTCCGATTTATACGTTATTCAATTATTTCACCCAATTTTCTCCGTCAGCGTTTGTAACCGCCTTATGAGTGTTCGCCGCTTCGATTATCGTGTAGTATGCCCAATAACCTGTATCGGTCAAATCATCAAAACGGTTGAGGCTTGACAGGTTTTTGTTGACATACTCGGTATCAGCTTCACGATCTGTAACTCTGTTCACGATAGCAACAACCTCGGCGCGAGTGATGTTGTTGTCCGGCTTGAAGCTGCCGTCCACATAACCCTTTATCCAATCCATAGCCGTAGCGCTGTTGATGAACTTGTACGCCCAATGTGAGCTTGCAACGTCTGTAAATTTATTTGACTTAGCGTCTGTTGTCTTATCGAACAGGTTATAGAACCTTGCGCACATAGTAACAAATTCGGCTCTTGTGATAGAAGCATAGGGCTTAAAGGTCTTATCATCGTAACCCTCGATAATATCGTACTTTTCAAGGTATGAAATATACTGATTATACCAAAGTTTAGCGTCAACATCAGTGAATGATGATTTAGCATTTGAAATCTTTTCACCCTTGCACTCAACAATATTTCTTGCGAATATAGCCGCTGCTTCGGCTCTTGTCATATTGCTCTCCGGCTTAAATTCGCCGTCCTCATAACCTACGATATATGACTTATGTTCGTCTGCCGGAAGTATCAGTTTACCGTCCTTATCGGTAGTGCCGTCAGAGGAATTGCCGTTCTTGTCCTTGAGTGTAATATCAACATCAGTCTTTACCTTACCGCTTCTGTCGGTTGTAACAATGGTGTAGTAGTTATCGCCGTCAAGCGTTTTGCCTGTGGGAAGCGTCAATGTAACCTTTCCGTCCTTATCTACCGACTGGGAAACATTAACGGTCTTGCCGTCCTTGTCAGTAACCTTAACATTTGTGGTATTGGTGCTGATATAGCTGCCTCCGCCACCGCCTGATGATGAACCGCCTCCACCGCCGGAGGTCTTTACAGGAACGAGTATCTGACCGTTTGTATCGGTTGTCTTTGTTGCTGTCTTATTGTTCTTATCCGTAACATTAACGCTTACGCCCTTAACAGGCTGTGCGTCCTTATCAAGAACAGTAACCTTTGTCTGATTTGAGGTTGTCAAAGTATGCGTGTCGGGGAGCTTAACACTGATTTTACCGTCCGCAACCGTAACGGCAGCGTTTGCAATCTTTCCATCGTTGTTTTCTACGATAACGGTGTACTGTGTCTTCACATCGTCCTTGTTATCCTCAACAATGCCGCCCTTATCGTCGGTATTATCATTTTCGATTACAGGTACGATTATATAACCCGCCTTGTTTGTGGCATCTGTATCTGTGCCACCGATATTGTCGGTTACAGTAATCTTGATACCCTCAAGCGGCTCATTGTCCTGATTGATAACAGTAACCTTGATACGGTTATCCTTATCAAGCACCTTGCTGTCGGGGAGTTTTACGGTAAGCTCGTTATTATCGCCACGAACTACAACAGCATTTTCGATAATGCCGCTCTCGTCCTCAACCTTAACATTCAGCTTTGTAATCGGCTTTTCCGTAGGTGTCGGAGTCGCGTTCGGATCATCGGTTGATGTCGGATCGTCTGACGGCTCAGGAGTAGCATCGGGATTGGGAGTAGGTGTCGGAACAGGGATTTCGCCGGTGTCGCCCTTGTCGTCTGTTTCAAACTCGTTCCTCGGAGGAACAACAACAGCTCCGTTTTTATCGGTGTTTTCCGTTCTGTCGCCGCCCGCATTATCCTTTACGTTTACAGGAATATCCGAGACTGGCTTATTGTCCCTGTCGGAAACTGTAACCGTGGTTCTGTCCTTGTAATTGATTGTCGTGCCATCGGGGAGCGTTACAGTTATTTTACCGTCGGCAGCCTTTACAACCACACCTTCAATCGCGCCCTTTTCATCGGTCGAAACATTTACATTATACAAATTACCCTCATTATCCTTAACCTGTGCATTACCCTTGATGTCTGTCGTGTCCGTATCCGATACGGGAACAACCGCGATACCGTAGCTGTTTGTAATATCCGAAGCTTTACCGCCGTTTACATCTGAAACATTGACGGTTATAGCCTTTACTGTCGTACCGTCGTTCTCGTTTACAACCTTAACGTAGGTTTTATTGCTTTCATCAAGCAGTTTGTTTTCGGGAAGCTCAATAATCAAATCGCCGTTGTCCTGCAATTTAATCAAGCCAAACTCCGTAATAACACCGTCATTATCCCAAACATATACACGGTATTTATAATTCTTGTTCTGAACAACAGAGCCGTCGCCTAAATCGGGAGTGGGAGTAGGATCGCTCGGCTTATCTGTGGGCTTTTCACTCGGCTTTTCCGTTTCGCCGGGAGTCGGTGTCGGTTCGCTCGGCTTATCTGTTTTGCCGGGAGTAGGTGTCGGCTTGCTCGGCTTCTCTATTTCGCTCGGAGCAGGAGTTACTTCAACTCCGGGGAGAGGTTTAGTTTCCTCATCGGGGTTCGGAGTAGGTGTCGGCTTCGATATAGGAGCTTCGGAAAGCGGAGGAACGATTACTATACCGTTTTCGTCCGTAACCTCTGTACGAAGCCCGCTGCCGTCTTTATTGTAAACGCTGACTTTCCAATCCGAAACAGGTGTTCCGTCTGTCTTTGTAACTTTTACCGTTGTACGGTTAAAGTAGTCAATTACCTTTCCGTGGGGAAGGCATACAAGAACTGAATTATCATCTGAAATCAGTGTGATAAGCGCGTCCTTAATAGGACCTGTTTCATCTGATACAGTAACGATATAGTCATAAATCTTGTCGCCGTTTATTTCTCCGACTTCGCCCTTGCCATCGCCGTCCGTAATATCGGAATTTGACATCGGCAGGGTTATCTGTCCGTTAATATTGGTGTAGCCGTTCTCTACAAAATCGCCGTCACCGATAAGCTGAACTCGCAGTCCCTTCACCGGCTCGCCCTTTTCGGTTACTGTTGTTACCGTAATGCGGTTATCCTTATCAAATGCTGTACCGTCGGGAAGCTTTACATCTATTGAGAAGTTTTCGCCGACAGTTATGCTGCAATTCGGAATAAGTACGCCGTTTTTATCGGTAACTACGACAACATAAGTGTTTTCCTTGTCGGCAACAGTGCCGTTTGTATTTCCCGTTGAACTCTGTGTGTTCGGAACTCTTAACTGTCCGTTCTCGTCAGTCTTGCCCGTTGCCGCGTTATTTTTTGTATCGGAGATAAAGATGTTTATATCCTTGGCAGCCTGCTGTGTTTCGGACCGTGTTACCGTAATAGTGGTAATATCGTCAGTGCTAAGAAGTCTGCCTTCGGGAAGAACGATAGTAATATTGTCATTCTTATCTATCGAAATTTCACTGTCAAAAATCGGCTTGTTGTCCTTATCGGTAATTAAAATGCTGTAATCACCGACCTTCGAATGACCATCCTCGTCTGAATTATCTTTGTCGGTAAGCTGCGGTATTTCTGCGTTCTCAAGAACCTCGCCGCAAACCGTACATTCCTTATGCTTCTCACCGCTATTCTCAATAGTTGCCGGAGTGTCAATTATCCAATCCGACGCGCTGTGTCCCTTAACTGCAACCTCATCAGCACGGTATGTTTCGCCGCAGTCCTTACAAGTATATCTTGAATATCCAAGCTCGGTACAATTAGGCTCCGTTACAGTAATCTCATAATTGTGCGCCGCCTTTGCGGTTTCGTCGGCAATGTATGTGTTGCCGCAGTTTTTACAGATATATGTTGTGTAGCCGATAGAAGTACAAGTAGCCGCTGTGGTTTTCGATTCGTAGCTATGACCTTTTATATCGGCATAGTCCGCTGTATAAGTATCGCCGCAATCAGGGCAGGTATATGTCGTGAAGCCCATTGAAGTGCAAGTAGGCTCTGTAACATCCTTATCGTAATTATGCGGTATTTTTGCTGTTTCATTGCCGTGATACGACTTTCCGCAATCCTCGCAGGTAAAAGTCGAGAAGCCAATCTCTGAACAGGTGGGCGCGGTTACGACCTCTTTGTAATTATGGGGGATAACGTCCGTGTAATCACCTGTGTATGTGTCACCGCAGTCCTTACAGGTAAATACCGTAAAGCCCATTGAAGTACAAGTCGGTTCTGTAACAGCTTTATCATAATCGTGTTCGATTTTAGCGGTTTCATTGCCTGTGTAGCTTTTTCCACAGTCAACACAGGTATATGTGGTATAGCCGATTTCGGTACACGTCGGAACTGTTACAACCTCATCATAATGATGTCCTGTCGGATTTGTATAATCATCCACATACAAATATCCGCAATCATCGCAAGTGTATGTTGTGAAACCCATTTCCTCGCACTTCGGCTCGGTAACAGTCGCATTGAAGCTGTGTTCTATCGGTTCTTTTTCGTCACCGATAAACTCTTTGCCGCAGTCGGGGCAAGTATAAACCGTGTAGCCCTGCTCGGTGCAAGTGGGAGCAATTACCTCTTTTCTGTAATTATGCGGTACAACATCGCTGTAATCCGCAACGAAGCTTACGCCGCAGTCGTGACAAGTGTAGGTCGAATATCCCATAGCCGTGCAAGTAGGCGCAGTCACATCAATATGATAATGATGTTCCGTCTTATCAACATAATCACTCTTGTAGCTATCGCCGCACTCAGAACAGGTATGGGTTGTATATCCAAGCTCTGTGCAAGTTGAGGGAGTGATTACACCGACATAGTGATGTGCCGTCTTATCGGTATAGTTTCCGATATATGAAGTGCCGCAATCGTCACAAGTGAAAGTTGTAAAGCCCATAGCCGAACAGCTCGGCGGCGTTACGGTTTCGGAATAATGATGTCCTACCGGCAATTCAAGAACAACACCGCAGCTTTCGCACACTTGAGGGTCTGTACAAGTTGCAGCCGCACCGGGCTTATGTCCTGTCGCGGAAATTGCCTGTATCATTTTTTCATCACAATGCTTGCAGTGAAATTCCTTTACACCCTCGCTGTCACAGGTTGAGGAAGTAATAACCGTGCCGTTATCCCATTCATGCCCTGTTGCTTCGGTGTAGTCCGAAATGTAAATATCGTCGCAGTTAGCGCAGGCGTGTGTGCTAAAACCGCGCGTTGTGCACGTCGGAGCCGTTACCGTATCTCTGTAATCGTGCTTTGCAAGCGGGGTTAAGTCCGTGATGTATCTGTACCCGCAGTCAATGCAAGTATGCTCTGTATATCCGTTCATAGTACACGTTGACGGCATAACATTTGTCTGATAATGATGGTCGGTCATTGATGTACTTTCAGTATAGAAGCTGCCGCAGTTTTTACAGCTATGAAGCTCCAATCCTCCCTGCTGACAGCTTGCTTCGCGGATTGCAACAGTGTTGTAATCATGCCCGGTTGCCGGAACATAATTCATTTTCTGCAACGCTCCGCACTCGCTGCATTGAAATCTGTCAAATCCAAGCTCGGTACAGGTCGGTCTGACAGTCTCAATATAACGATAGTCGTGAACGTGTACGCTATTTGTACTTGTATTGTCTGAACTGTTTGAATTATCCGCAAGCAGCCATACATAGCTAACGCCGTTTTCGGTCATATTCTCACCGTCATAGGAATAATCAATCTCGTAATATACGGGATAGTAGCCCTCCTCAGTGTAATTCGGTGCGGAGGTTTCGTTGCACTCGTCAGCTTCCGTTCCGTAGCGGATTTTGGTATGCACTCCGTCCTCTGATAAATCATTGACTGTTACGCTGTGCGCCTGTCCGTCAACTTTACCGTAGTAGCTCTGCACAACTGACTTTGCAGCGACATACTCGCTCTTGTCATACCCGCAATCGTCACATTCGCCTGTGATGTGAAAGCGTTGGTTTCCCAGCTCGCCGTCAACCGTTTCATCAACATTGTGCCTTTCCTTTTTGTCGGTAGCTCTTGCCTTTGTTCCTTTGCAGAACTGACAATACTGTCCTTTTTTCAAGGTAGTGGTATGATACTCGTTGTCATACGGTGTATATGTTGTATTATCAAAGTCCAAGAAGAAATCGTGGTCGCAGCTATTCAAGCCGTACACATTTTTGCCGAAGCTGTATGAGTCTTCGCCGTCAACCGAGTTTATCGTGCCGCATATCTGACAAACAGATTTTGTCCAATGGTACGTTGAGTAGGTCGCGTCAACTCCCGGTCTGCCGTCGTCAACATTTCCCTTTGTAACACCGTCCGTCATTGTGCCGTCCGAATACTGTACGCCTCTGTTTAACGCTGTCGTACCCGATTTTGTGTATTCCGGCGTTCTGTAAGTCAGATTTATCGTGTCCTTGTTACACACGGGACACCAAGCTGTTTCCTGCGTAATCGTGGCATTGAAGTCAAGCTCATTTGTTCTGCCGTTTGATGTAATCCAAACATCAGCGGGATCAATGTACTCGTTCACCTGTGCTGCCGAAACGCTCATTGCGGGCATCGCGCCTATCGTCATAACAGTGGCAAGCAGTCCCGAAAGCAGGGATTTTACAGAATGTTTTGTTCTCATAGTATTTTTACCTCCATAAATTAAATTTGTGTTTTGTTTCATTTGGTGCGTTTGTTTCTAAGGAGGTCTGCACCGATAAATCAAATATTGCTTTATCATAATTACAACTCCTGTCCGTGATTTTTCATTTCCGCCGTTTTGCCTAACCCGTCCTTCTTAGGCTCAACAGGTATCGACATTATGCCTTTTCCCATCTTCAAAAAGGCTTCGGGCTTCTTGAACATCTTTTCAAACTTTTCTCTATGCTCCGGCGGCAATGAAGTAAAATTCTCATCACCAACACCGCAGACAAAGAATGTTCCGGCCATGATGTCAACAATTTTGCCATTGTCATCTTTGATTGCACGGTTCAATTCCGAACCGTTGATTTTTCCTTCTTCATTGCAGACCAATGTTACAGGCTCATCAAAGTAGTTGACTGCCTGAATATATCCGCCGACAATTTCCTGCATAGAAGAAAGCCCTGCTTCGATAGTGGTCATTTTTGCATACTGACCGGGTTCTACAAGCAGGACTTCCAATTCATTCAGTTTTTCAATTTCTTTACCGTTATCGGCAGCATATTCAACATCTGCGAAATTATCGGCATCTAAGATTATATCGCCGTCTTTCCACATATCTTCGACTAACTGTTTTGCTTCTTCCTTTGTTTCTGCTTCAATGCTCACAGTTTTCTGAAGCGTCTCGGTAATAGTTACCTCAAACTCCTTCATCATCTTTCATCTCGCTTTCCTCAATAGGTGTAAATAATGGACAGCTTTTATTTTTGTAATGCTGCTGATACGGGCATACCGGGCTTCTCGGATCGAGTTTGTAGCTATCCGCTCCTGTTTTGCATTTTGGACATAATAGCGTATTCATCGGTTTAACTCCTCTCTGTGTTTCTTTTCTTGGCTCTGTTCTTCATCCACGTTTCCAAAAGCTTCAAAATCGTATTTTTCATTTGGCTTGGCGTAAATGAACGGGGAAAATATTTCTTGACTTCATCGGTGTCTATGGTGATTTTATCAAGCTCGCTTTTCTTTTCCTCCGACATAATTTCTCGCATAGCTTCAACAGTACAAGCACCGTTCTGACTTAATTTGCGTATCCTCTGTGCTTGAGAAAGAGAAGGAGTGTTCTGCGAATAATCCATCGCATCTAAAAAACCCTGCTGTTCGTCTTGCGTCAAATACGCAAGCTCAACCGCAGGGGTTAAGGATATTTCCTTCTCATCAACCTTTGTCAGCAGTTCGGGTAAAAGCTCTGCCATTTTGATATACCGTCTTATTTGAGATTTACTTTCACCTGTTTCTGATGACAGCTTATCAAGTGTCCACGACTTTTGTCCAACTTGGACTAAAGTTGAATTGTTACGTTGTCCCTGATGTTTCAAGGCTTCCATTTTCATTTTATACGCAAGCGCTCTCTCGCTCGGAAGGATATTCTCGCGCTGTAAATTGCTGTCCACCATAAAGATTACCGCTTCATCGTCTGTGAGGTCTTTTACAATGACGGGCATTGTTTCAAGTCCCGCCGCTTCACAGGCGTGTAGTCTGCGGTGTCCCGATATTATTTCGTAACCACCGCCGGGATCGGGGCGAACGACAGCAGGGGAAAGCACTCCGACTTGCGAAATACTGTCTATTGTCTGCTGCATAAGCTCATCGTCCAAAACCTTAAACGGATGATTTTTGAACGGGTGAAGCTCTGTGAGCTTCATTTCTACGATTTGAGTATCGCTTGGCTGTTTCTTTTTTGACGGCATTGTTATCACCTCCGTTTCGCTTGGAATATTGCCTGTTTCAGCTTTTATAACCGTTTATGTTCTCTGTGGTTCTGTCTGCGCGTCCCGCGACGATGCAGCAACATATAGTTATCGCTCCGAACACAATGCCTGGTGCAAATGCCACAATTAATCCAACCATTTCTAACACCTCCCTCCGCTGCCGTATAAATCGTGTCTGACCATATTTGACAAGTTTGTATCGGCTGTCGCGGGGATGTTAAACAACGAGGTTATCAAATATGCTTTGGTGTTGTGTATCTTTTCCGTTCGCCTTGAAAACTCAAGCAGAAAAGCATCCAGCTTGCCGTAATCGACTTTAAGAAATCTCTGCCTTACAAGCTCTATTGGATATTCTTTCTTCTCTATGGTGTAGTACGGTGTGTCTATCGTAAGCACCTCAGCCATTACTGAAACTATCTCGTCAATAATAGCCTTGTCGTAATTCAAAACAAGAGAGTCATACTCAATATTATTTTTTATGCGCTCCGTGTTTTTGTGATATATATCTATCCAATCCGTACCGCCAAGAAGGGCGGACGCCGAAGGCGGCGTTTGCGAAGCAAACGTACTGACAAGTTTTTGAACTTGCTCTCTTTGATTGATAGATGGATATTTAATAACATCAGTATTTAATTTTTCTTTAATTGTTTTATCTTTATTTATTTGCGTTGGATTTTCCAACGTAGGTTTTTCCTGCGTAGGATTATCCAATATAGGATTATCCAACATAGGCTTTTCCAATATAGGGTTATCCAATATTGGATTTTCCAATGTAGGTTTTTCCAATGTAGGTTTTTCCAACGTAGGCTTTTCTGATTTTGGTGTAACGATTATAGGGGACTCGTGAATAATATATTCGGTATTCGTGAGCTGACCTTTGGTGTTTCGATTTCTGCGACGCTCAATATATCCCTGCTTCTCAAGCTCAATGATAGATACCCTGATAGCGTCAATCCCTTCCTTGCAGATGATTGATAAGCCTTTGAGGGTGTAGTCCCATTCCTCCGGCAAGCTGAGCATCAGAGAAAGCAGCCCCTTTGATTTTAGTGATAACTCCTTGTTTCTCAAATGATGATTTGACATCACCGTATAATTTCTATTCTTTTCAATTCTGAATACTGACATAGTGAACCTCCTTCCTGATTTTTGGGTATGAAAAAAGGAGAGTATATTTCAACCCTCCTGATATAATTATAAATATTCGATTTTAATTAAACTCGGCAAATGTTACATTTGACTCTAATGCATTACGAGCAAGACTGCTCATTTTGTCGGTTACATGAGTATAATATTTCAAAGTGAATTCAAACTTTGAATGTCCCAACATTTCCTGTACATAACGGGGACTTATCCCATTTTCGGCGTTTATTGTCGCATATGTATGACGAAGGTTGTGAAAACGGAAATCTAAGCCCAAATCGTTCTTAAATATCCTCGACATAAACTTAATGCTGTTTGTGGTAAGCATTTCACCGTTTACCTTGACATTGACAAAGTCCGTTATTTCAAGCAGCTTTTCTTTGTTTCGTTCAAGGCGGTTAGTCACAAAATTTCTTTTGTAACCGTCACCATATATTTCCTTGCTTTTTTCCTGTTCCTCTTTCAGCTTCCTCAAATAATTACAAAAGCTTTCTGTTATGTTTACACTTCTATATGCGTTTATGGTTTTAAGCGGGCAAAAACACCACTTCTTGTCCTGAAACAGTAATTGCTTGTTTACTTTAATGGTCTTTTTCTCAAAGTCAATATCTTCCCATCGCAGACCAAAGACTTCACTTTCTCTCAGTCCTGTGTTTAAAGCGATATAAAACGATGTTTTTATGTTCGTCTCCTTGAGTCTGTCTGCCATCAAGTCCAATTCTTCCTTAGTATATGAACGAATGTCGCTAATGTGTCTCGGATCGGGAGGAGCGGGAACTTCATCAAATGCGTTTTTCTTAGTATATTTTCTCCTGTGTGCATATTCAATAATGACTTTTAATGTTTTGTATAAACCCTTAACATATTCCTCGCTGTACTTTTCAGCTTTATCTGCAAGGAATTTTTTGATTTGCTGTGATGTTATTTGATAAACATAATATTTACCAAATTCCGGTTCGTAATGATTTCTATACAAAGAGTCGTATCTCTTTAGCGTAGCATAAGCACGGGTGGCTTTAGCTTCGCTTTCAATAAACTCTTTATACACATCACAAAAGCTAATCTTAACATTCTCAACCATCTCACCGTGATTGTTTAACTCACAGATTGTATCAGCCATAGCTTTTTCAGCTTCCTTTTTTGTTTTGAACCCACCTCGCTCAATTTGACTTCTCTTTCCATTCTCGCGACCAAGCTCTACACGATAAGACCATTTTGAACCTCTTTTTCTAATACTGCCTTTCATTGATAATTCCTCCTGACATATTATATTTTGAAGTAGTATTTCTATGGTATCATAAAAATTGTTCAAACCTTACCAAGAGAAAAAGAAATTTTTATTTGCCCACCAATTTTTAAAAGCAATAGCCCGAAAACCCAGTCGTAGAGCGGGTTTCAGCGATTTTGGTGGGCAAGGGCAAGAATTTCACCAATAAACGGTCGTTTGCCCACCGTTTGCCCACCAATCAAAAAAATGTGATAAGATACAAAAAAACACGGCTAACTGAAATCAGATAACCGTGTTTCGTGTTCGAGTCTCGAAAAGCCTTATTTTAAGCCATTTCTGAGAATATTTAATCGTATCTGTTTGTATCTACGATTAACCAAAATATCTCTTAAGCATTCCTTCGAAGCCCTTGCCGTGTCTTGCCTCGTCCTTTGCCATCTCATGTACTGTGTCATGGATCGCGTCGTAGCCAAGCTCCTTAGCTCTCTTTGCAAGATCAAGCTTTCCAGCTGTTGCACCGCACTCCGCTTCTGTTCTTGCCTGAAGGTTTTCCTTTGTTGACGGTGAAACTACCTCGCCTAAAAGCTCAGCAAACTTTGCAGCGTGCTCAGCTTCCTCATAAGCCGCTCTCATGTAGTAGTCGCCTACCTCAGGATAGCCCTCTCTGAATGCTGCACGAGCCATTGCTATGTACATACCAACCTCTGTACACTCACCCTCAAAGTTAGCCTTAAGTCCCTCATAAACGTCCGGCTCTACCTGATCCTTTGCGCCTACACCTATAACGTGCTCACATACGAAGTTAAGAGCTGCACCCTCTTCCATAACTGTGAACTTTGAACCCGGAACGCCGCACTGCGGGCACTTCTCCGGTGCACTGTCTCCTTCATGAACGTATCCGCATACCGGACATACATACTTTGCCATAATTTTGTCCTCCTAATATTATAAGTTTTAATTTATTGTGTTTTACAGACATCACATACGCCATAAAATATAAGTGAATGTCCGATTACACTGCATCCATATTTTGTTTCGATCTCATTATCAAGCTCAATCTGCGGGATATTGAGATCCGTAACTCGTCCGCACTCATTGCATACAAAATGATAGTGCGGCTCTGTGAAACCGTCATAATGAGCGCTGTCCTGATCCGTATTTATTCTTTTTATAGTACCGTTTTTCGTAAGCAGCGCAAGATTGCGATAAACTGTACCAAGACTTATCTTCGGATCTGCTTCGTGCATTTTTACATATATCTCATTCGCAGTCGGATGAGACCTTGTGTTGTTTAAAATGTTTAACATCGCTTCTCTCTGTTTTGAATAGTTCATAAGACACCTCTCGCAGAAAATCGATAACGATTACTGTTTATATTATAACATATTTTTTATTTTTGTCAAGTGTTTTTTTATTTATTCGTATTGTATTTTCATACAAATTAAACAGGATATGCCTTACAACATACCCTTTCTCTTACTTATCTTTTGGGGTTAACAATATCTCTCCAGTCAAGATCCCCGCGTTCAAGACCGTGAATCAATACCTCTGCGGTCGCTGAATTTGTCGCTATAGGAATATTATGCATATCACAGAGTCTGAGAAGAGAAAACACATCCGGCTCGTAATTTTCAGCATTCAAAGGATCTCTGAAAAACAACACCAAATCAATCTCATTATACGCTATACGGGCGCCTATCTGCTGATCTCCGCCCTGAGGTCCCGATAGAAAACGGTATACATTCAGTCCCGTATTCTCAACTATCAGCTTACCCGTTGTTCCGGTTGCATATAACGCATGCTTCTCAAGTATCCCTTTATACGCAATGCAAAACTGAACCATAAGCTCCTTCTTTTTGTCATGTGCTATTAATGCTATATTCACAAAAGCTCACTCCTTCCCGCTGTCAAGCTCTCTTGAAAAGGTCTGCTATCCTCTCCCGCAGGCTTTTCTTTTTGTTAATATCAAAATTCATCATCTGTACATAATTACCCAGCAGTCTTTCGGCAATATTTTTAAACGCCGTACCCGCTCCGTAACCATCCGGTTCAAGCAAAGGCTTTCCCTCCGCCATGGACCGCGTAACAGCTGCGTCCTCCGGCACAATTCCAAGTATCGGGATTGACAATACATCCATACAGTCATCCACATTCATCAGCACCTTCTGATCAATAAGCTCCGGTCTTACCCTGTTGAGAATAAGTCGTATGGTCTCCACACCCTGATCCTCAAGCTCTGTTATTACTCTGTCTGCATCGCGTAGCGATGAGGTTTCCGGCGCGGCTATGATTATGCCCTCATCGGCATATTTCGCAGCGAACATGAACCCATCTCCCATACCCGCCGGCGCGTCCGCCAGAACAAATTCAAATCTGTTCTTTAGGCTGTTCCATAGCTCGTCCGTTTTCTTCTCGTCAAAATCCGTTGTCGGAACCGACTGCGGAGCCGGAACAAAATACAGATTTTCAAGCTCGGAGCTTTTTACCAGAACCGCATCAAGGTCAGCGCTGCCGTTTATGTAATCGGAATAATCATAGACAATACTGCTTTCCATTCCGAGCGCTATATCAAGATTACGGAAGCCGGCGTCCGCGTCAATTACGGCTGTCAGATGTCCCATATCAGCCAGCATTGCTCCGATATGAGAGGTTATGGTTGTTTTTCCCGTACCGCCCTTGCCGGATGCAATGATTACTATTTTGCCCATATAATGCCTCCAAAAAAGCTACACTATTATTATAACATATTTTTTGAATTTGTAAATATTTTAATCGTAAAATTATCGACCTCAATTTTGTTATTTTTCCACAATGCCACTGCCGATTTACCTGTTTCCTCCGTGTTTTTATCCTGAATATCCTCTGTTTCCTTCTTTCTTCTGAATCTTCCGAACACACTTTTTTTCTCGTTCTCGTCATCATATACATCAATAGCCTCATCGTCATCAATATAAGTATATGTTTCAGAATTTCCCGCTATAGCCAGTTTTTCCGGTTTCATATCCATTGCGAATATATATGAACCGTTATGTCCGTTACAGCCGGCATGCGCGGCTCCGTAAAGCCCTCCTATGACAAGTATGTTTCCAACGGCGATAAGCTCCGAGCCGGGTTCCGCTTCGCCCAGTAAAATAAGATGACCGTCTGAACGGATTGTCACTCCTTTGTGTACATAACCCTGATATAACCTTGCGCGGTTTGAACGGAATATAGAAAGAAACTCCTCTTCCTCCGGCATCCTCTTTTCCTCTTTTTCATTCATTTTCTGATTCTTTTCCGGCTTCGTATCATGAGCTATTACACTTTCTGCCGGATGTATTCCCCCCGTTCTGCCGCTGCGCTCCTTATATTCCATAATCCAGTCCGCGGTATTCCCCTTCTTTGCCTCTTCCGCATTAAAATCAATTTTTCCGAGAGGGAGAAGCTTTTTAATGAGCTCCTCCAGTCTCATTTTTTCCCCTCCTGTAAGACTTCTGCCGCAAAAACGTATAAGACAGTTCCCGCCTCCGAAAAAGGCTTTGCTTTCAAGGATTCTTTTCTCCAGAACATCAAGCAGCTCATACATAGGCGCCGATGCATCCAGTATTATCTTAACACCGTCACCCATACCCTTGAACTTAACAAGCTCGTTTTCCATTGGCATACCTCCTCATAAGTAAAAAGCTTTGGATAAAGCTCAGCGGAGACCGAACTCCGCTGACGGATTTGCAGCAGGTGCTGTTGCCTGTCCTGCAGTGTCTTCAGAAGTGTTATCAAAGAAATACTTATCAAATATATCTCTTGCAACCTGACCGGCATTTGCACCGCGTACTCCATGCTCGAGAACCACCGCAACGGCAATCTGCGGATCATCATACGGAGCAAACGCCATAAATATAGCGTTGTTTGAACCTGTTCCGAGCTGCGCCGTACCTGTTTTACCGCCGACCTGAATAGGATAGCCCTCAAAGATCGAGCTGGCGCTTCCTTCGTCTACAACCTTCTTCATACCCTCGTGCACCTTTGCAAGCGCCTCCGACGAAATATCTGTCTGCTCCTCGATCTGCGGCTCAAACTTCTCAACCAGTGAACCGTCAACCGATGAACGGATACTGCTTATAAGATTTACCTTATACCTTATTCCGCCGTTTGCGATAGTCGCGCAATAGTTCGCGATCTGGACGGGTGTAAACAGACTGTATGACTGTCCGATTGCCGCCTGCAGAGTATCACCGCCAAACCATTCACGGTCAACCGCATTGGAAACCACCTGCGCCTTATATTCAGGGCTTGCCATATGCCCCGACGCCTCCTCCGGAAGCTCTATATTGGTGTATTCGCCCAGACCGAATTTCTTTGCATATTCATCAAGCGTGTCTATTCCGAGACGTCTTCCCAGCTCATAGAAAAATACGTTACACGAATTCTCCAAAGCCAGTGAAACGTCCTGCCAACCGTGAGTTGTGTGCGATTCCGACCATATCCAGCAGGTCGGCTGATAGTCCTCATAGAAGGTATAAACACCGGTGTCCTCGATCTGCTCCCATAGTCCAAGATTACCCGTCTGTATTCCGGCAATAGCAGTCAAAGGCTTAAAGGTTGAACCCGGGCTGTACAGACCGCATACCGCGCGGTTTATCATAGGATTTGACTTGTTCTCCACAAGACTTTCATAATCCTCATAGAAGCGGGACATATCATATGTCGGATATGAAGCCATCGCAAGCGTATCACCTGTGTTTACGTCAAGCACCACGGCTGCGCCCGCGTTACAGTCGTTTCCTATTGATTTTATTGTCTTTTCCAGTGATGCCTCAACGGTATCCTGCAGATCGGAATCAATTGTAAGCATTATATAATTGCCTGGTATCGGATCAATATTTTCGCCAAGCTCAACATCGTCACCGTCTATTTTAGTGGTCGTACCGGTTGTGCCGTCAACGCCTCTCAGGTAGCTCTCTGCCCAGCGCTCAATGCCCTGCTTACCTATAATATCATTCATGCCGTAGCCCTTATCCGAATTTGCGGCATATTCCTCAGCCGATATTTTTCCGACGCGGCCGAGAATATGCGTCGCAAAGCCCGGCCTTGTATATGTTCTGACATAATCCTCGGTTACCGACACTCCCGGGAGTGAATCCTGAAGCTCCTTTATCTGTGTTACGGCGTCAACATTGACGTCCTCCGCAATTGTAACCGGATTTATCGTTGAAATTTCTTTCAGATCAGCTTCATAGCGTATACCGATCATACATCTTGTGTGAGCAAGATTCACATCATATGCCACACCGAATATCTCTGCATATGCCGCCATAACCTGATCCGCGGTCATCCCCTCATAGAGATATTTTCCGATATATTTATTTCCGGCAAACCATTCAGCCATTTCGTCATTGGCGCTTCCGTCGCCGTTTTCATCCTCAAATACAAACTCATACGGCGCCTCTGCCGATATCGGCAGATTATCAATCGCCTTATTACCCGTTGTGTACAGAATTTCAACGACCTTGCTTATTATATTGTTAAGCTCCTCATCACCGCCTGTGGTCTTCTGAAGTACAACGGAATAGCCTGTCTTATTCGTGACAAGCACATTGCCGTAACGGTCCATTATATCGCCTCTTGCAGCCTTGTTCACAACACTTGTTGTAAGCCTTGACGACGCCCTTTTGAGATATGTGTCTCCATTCACAATCTGAAGATCAAAGAGCTTTACAACCACCGCAAGAAGCATAATTACCCCTACTACTCTCAATATTAAAAAACGAAATCTGCTGTCAGGCATTTATCCTCATTTCCTTTCTTCTGTTGTAAGGCTGTCAGACAATCATAAGCGATTTGTCCTTCCGTGGGAATAATGTATGCTTTACCGGCGGATATATTATACATCCGCCTATAACAGTGTAAGCTGTATACGGCAGAATGTTTTCTATTATACATTTTACGCTCATTGTGAGATGACCGGCAAAATATTCCGCAGTACCTATAGCAAATGCCGCGCCGGCTGTTATAAAAAGCGCTTTTATAAATCCCGTAATATATCGTAATACGCCGTTCGCCCCACGCGAAAGAAGCCCTGCGCATACAACTCCCAGAAGCGCGGCGGGGAAAAGGTGTCCCACGCTTGAAGCGTCTATTATACCGCACACAAGCAATACAACTCCGCTTGCAAAAATATCATACTCACAAAGAGCAAAAATTACGGAAAATGCCAGAATAAGATCCGGCATTGTTCCTAATATGCCAAAACACTTACCGAAAACAGTCTGCACCGCCGTAATGCATATAATCCATAAAACAATCTTAACTATTCTCATAAATCAATATTCACCGTTTATTACCAAAACTTCACTCAGCTTGTCAAAATCAACCGCGGGAGTAATTACCGCATAATTAAGAGCGCCGGTGCTGTCCGCTGAAATACTCATGACCGTACCTACAACAAACCCGGCGGGGAAAATGCCTCCCGTTCCGGATGTCTCAACAATATCACCCACTATAAGCGGCGTGTTTCTGTCAAGGAAGGAAAGCTTGCACTGGGCATTGCCGATAAGCTCTTCATCACCTTCTACCAGACCGCTTCCCTCTGTTCGTGATACTTTAATTCCTACGGCCGACCCGCTGTCAAGAATTGTTCTTACAACCGAATAGTTAGGTCCCACCGATGTTATCCTGCCGACAATACCGTTTCCCGTGATAACCGCGTTTCCTACCGCCAATCCGCTGAGTGAGCCTTTATTGATTTCCACCAGCTCGTACCAGTTATTGCCCGAAAATGAAATAACCCGCGCCGCAACCGTTGAGTAATCGGTCATGGAATTTTTAAGGTCAAGCAGCTCCTGAAGACTTTCGTTCTCCTCACGATAAGCGCTTACATCCTTCAGCTTCATTTTCAGCTCATTGTTCTCCGCAACAAGCCTTTCGTTATCCTCCTTATAGGCACGCATATCCCAGATGAAATCACGGAAATTCGCCGCATATGAGGCAATATATGAAAACCCCGTTTTAACAGGTACCGCAACCGTATTAACTGCGGCGCTTACCGGATTATATCCCGTAAAATGCTCCAGCCCAAAGCCTGCAGCAGCTATCAAGGCTGCAATTATAAGTATTACACGCCATTTTTTTGAAAAAAATTTCATTCGCTATTCTACCCTCTGTATTTAAAAGTTTATCTTTTTCTGTTCCTTGCCATGCGCTCCTTAATTGTATCAAGCGCCATACCTGTTCCTATGGCAACACAGTCCAGCGGATATTCCGCTACAAAGGTCGGTATCTTTGTCGTTTCGGCAATGAGCTTGTCAAGTCCCTTAAGCAGCGCGCCGCCGCCGGTAAGAGTTATACCCCTGTCCATGACATCAGCGGCAAGCTCCGGCGGAGTGTGCTCCAATGTCATCTTTATCGCTTCTATCATTTCTTCTATGTTTTCAGAGATAGCTTCCCTTATCTGACTTTCACGTATCTGAACGGTTTTCGGAAGCCCGGTTGATACATCGCGTCCCCGGACATCAAACATTCCCTCTTCATTATCTTCATGAGCCGAACCGATATTAATTTTTATTTCCTCTGCCATTCTGTCACCGACATTTATTCCGACATTCTTTTTCAGATAGTTCACTATGGCGCTGTCAAGCGCATCCCCGGCAATCCTTATTGAACGTGATGATACGACTCCGCCCAGCGACAGGACAGCAACCTCCGTTGTTCCGCCGCCGATATCCACTACCATGCTTCCCGTCGCTTCATCCACCGGAAGTCCTGCGCCCATTGCCGCCGCCATAGGCTCCTCAATAAGGACAACCTCCTTTGCCCCTGCCTGCATTACAGCCTCCTCAACAGCGCGTCTTTCAACCTCTGTAATCCCGGACGGTATGCAGACGATAATTCTCGGCTTCATAGGTGTCATTACCCTCGCCTGCTTTATAAAATGCTTTATCATTGACTGTGTTATATCAAAATCCGCTATAACTCCGTCCTTCATCGGTCTTATTGCAATTATATTTTCAGGTGTGCGGCCTATCATTTCATTGGCTTCATTTCCGACTGCTACGACTCTGCCCGTATAACGGTCTATCGCAACAACTGACGGCTCGCGTACCACTATTCCTCTTCCCTTAACATAAATCAGTGTATTGGCTGTGCCAAGATCTATGGCAACATCCTTCGATAAAAATCCCATTCTAATCCTCCACTTCACTCATAACGCCGGTTCTGCGCCCCGAAGCATTGCTGACGTTTGTTTATCCTCTTATTACCTGTTTGTCACATTAATTTAAATTCAAAATCCTGTTCAAGTATATCGGATAAAGCGCTCACAGGCAGACCGACAACATTGAAATAGTCTCCGTTGATACGCTCCACAAGCATAGCGCCGAGACCCTGTATTCCGTAGGCTCCCGCCTTATCTATAGGCTCTCCCGAATCTATATATCTTTTTATTTTTTCCTCTGAAAGCTCTTTGAATGTCACATCGGTACACACAGCCTTGCATACCGTATATGCGTCCCTCAGTCTGAGAACACAAAAACCGGTAAACACCTGGTGCGTCTTTCCCGACAATTCCGACAGCATTCTTTCCGCTTCCTCAGTATCTGCCGGCTTCCCTAAAATCTCTCCGTTATTCACCACAACAGTATCCGCCGAAATAACAACCGCATCCTTATTATCCTTTATCCTTTTCGCGGTTGACGCAGCCTTCAGCAACGCAAGCTCCTGCACATATATTCCGGGAGGCACATCACGTTCAACCGATGCTTCATCTGCCTCCGAAACCATCACCGAAAAATCAAGTCCCATATTAGAGAGCAGCTCACTGCGTCTGGGTGAAGCCGACGCAAGTATTATTTCCGACATTATTTTTACCTCCCGCTGTCACATTACGCCGCGTTTAAGATGACCCCTGGTGAAGGTATTGCTTTCCATCGGCTCTATCCTTTCACCGTTAAGCGCCCTGCGGTATACATCTATTATTTTACCACATTGTTCAGATTTTTCAACAGTAAAATTCAATCTGATGCAATTAATTTTCGATTTTTCTATACTTTCTATAATGTCCGCCGTAAAAACGGGCTTCGAGTTGAGCAGAATTGCGCGGCAGCCGTCACCGCACATCACTTTAAACTCCATGTTTTTTCTGTCCCTCAGAGAATACAGCTGCTTATCGTGCTGACAGTGTCCCATTGCCCTTACAGGGCAATTCCTCATTATCATAAGCGGAAGGTGTCCGTAGCCTATAATTTCGGCTTCAATACCCTCCAGATGCTCAGTCAGCTCCGCGATTTCATGAAGATTAAGCTCCGGTGACAATGTCACACATTTCAGATTTCCAAACTGCGCCGCCGTAAGCGAGTTGAATATATTAAGCCTGAAATCACCGTACCGCGCTTTTTCTCCGTAATAGCGCAGTGCTGCAGGCGAGGAAACCGAAACCGCCGCAGTTTTCGGATTCTCCGGGCGGAATATATCAACTGTTTTTGTCACTATCTCGGTATCGCCCGCATATTTTAAAAGCTCTGCCGCCGCCTCTTCCGGCGCATAGATACGTTTAACTCCGCCGGTCTTAAGAACCGCCATACCCTGCTGCGCGGTCCTTACCTCCGCGCTAAGATAAACCCTGCACGGCTTCATACCTCTTCCGTATACAGGCTCGATATCAAGCACACGCTTCTCCGGGCGCTCCGCGCGCGCCGTCATAAGTCCGTCACATACGCGTCTGCGCACCTCGTTTATATCCTTGACGGGAATTGTTATCCCGTCCTCAACCTCCGCGCTTATATCCTCAGCGTGGAATATCGAAGCGCCAAGCTTTGAAAGCTGTCCGCTAAGCCTTTGGTTCGTAAGCGGACGGCTCCGGGCGGTCTCCGCCTCAGCTTCACCCTCGCAGGATACGCAATGCCCCTCCGCGTCATATGCGGTTACGCGAAGCACATCTCCTGCTCCAAGCGTGGCAAGCATACTTATAGGTATACGCCTTACGATTTTCCCCGATGCCCTTTCCTTTGCCTGCTCTGTGTAGGTGCTGCCGGAATTATTCGCCGGATTTTCGTGCGACATCATAGCCTTTCCTAATTTTCCCGTGAAATATCCGTCGGTAAAGCCCGAGCGCGAAAACGCATTTTTCAGCTCTGTCATATCCGCAGCCGATACCTTAACCGTATTATCCAGATACCTTCTGTATACTCCTGTAACTGCGCTTACATACTCAGGGCTTTTCAGCCGCCCTTCTATTTTAAGCGATGCAACTCCTATGCGCTTAAGCTCTTTGAGATGCTCTATAAGCGCCATATCCTTAGGGCTGAGGACATAGGCGCTCTCACAGCTCCTGCCCCCTTCCAGCAGATCATAATTCAATCTGCATGGCTGCGCGCAGCGCCCCCTGTTGCCGCTTCTTCCTCCGAGAATACTCGACATCAGGCACTGTCCCGAATAGCACATACATATTGCGCCGTGGACAAACACTTCAATTTCAGCCTTCGCCCCTTTTACGATTTCTTCGATTTCGTTGATAGACAGCTCGCGCGCCAGAACAACACGGTCAAAGCCGTGTTCCTCAAGATACCTGACGCCTTCAAGAGAGGTAACTGTCATCTGCGTGCTAGCATGAAGCTCAATATCGGGAAGTATTTTTCTGAGATATGCCGCAAGTCCTATATCCTGTATTATTATAGCGTCTACACCGCAGCGGTTTATAATTTTTGCCGTTTCAATCGCAGCCGGAAGCTCCGATTCCTTTATAAGCGTATTGAGCGCGCAATGCACCTTTACATCATAAGCATGGCAGTAATCCACTGCCGCCTTCAGCTCATCACTGTCAAAATTATCCGCTCCTGCTCTGGCGGAAAAGCTTCCTGCGCCGAGATATACCGCATCGGCGCCGGACTGCACAGCCGCTTTAAGCTGCGCCGGTCCTCCGGCAGGAGCGAGAAGCTCTAATTTGTCGTTCATTATTTTTCTTCCAGCATATCAAGCAGCTCTTTTTCACGGATAGCAAATTCGCTGCGCTGCTTTTTAATCTGGTTTTCCTTAATTTTAATCTGACCCTCAAGGAACTTGACCTTTTCCTCTGCCTCCTCAAGAACCTTATTTGTTATATTTAACTCATCACTTATCTCTGCTGCCTTTTTGCTGCTTTCCTGCTCCGCCTTCTTCATGCTGCGGATTTCGGACTCAAGCTTTTTGTTTTCGGTGAGAAGCTCTGAGAGCTTTTCTGTAGGCTCGCTGTTGTCAAGAAGCTTGAAATACTCATCGCATATGTTGAGCGCGGCAAGAACAACAGGCTTTTCACCCGTAACGTGCTGCCCCTCTCTGAGTACAAGATTTACCTTTTCATTTACATAGTCACAAAGCTTTGTAAGATAATCTGTATCCTCGTTTGCAACAACCGTGTATACCCGCGAATTTATCGTTATGTTTATTCTGTTTGCCATTTTTCTGTTCCTTTCGTATCATTCATTATCTGCTATTATACTTGTATCTCTTGCTATATACCCCTTAAGACTGAAGCTGCCGAAGCTATCAACACGCTTTCCGTCCATATAGAATTGTACGCGGCTGATTGTATTCAGCTCTGTAAGAGAATTTACTATAGAATATATAACCTGTCTTTCATGATTGCTGTCGCCCGCGTTTTCCTTAAGAAAATTTGATCTGAAGCTGAGATAGCATATATTATCCTCAACATCAACCGACATAAGGACGGTGCTCTTTGAAAGGACAGGCTGCATTGTTTTATCATCAGGCCCTTTTATAAGCTCATTTATGATATACTGCTCAATAGGCTGCTGATCGGTAATCTTTATTGTCCTCGTTTCCTTAACGAGCTTCGTGCTTGAACGGTCACCGAAATACAGCACAACCTCACGCATTTCACTCTGATATTCCTCTGTTTCCAGATTTATATCGGATGCCGCGACAAATCCAAGCAGATTTCCGTCTCTGTCCGAAATACCCTCGCCGTCAACCGTCACCATGACATTTGTTACAATACCCGTTGAGCATAATGACTTTGTAACCGCATATACGCTCAACACATTTCTTGACGGATCCTCTGACAAAAAGCTTGAGGAAAAATCTACTATTATTCCATATTCGTCAGTAAATTCTATTCTCTGCAGCTTTGTATCCCTTGACATTATTCTCCCGCGCTTTGAAGCGGACGGGCCCTTCCGCAGCTTTTCTACCACCGTTTGGGCAAGATCGGTATCATCCTTATATCTCAGCTCGCGCGGTTCCGCTATTATACCTGTTCCGTCCTCATTCATAAAATAGAGGTCGACAGCTGTACTCTGGGGGGTAATTCCCGCATTTATAAACAACAATGCTCCTATTCCGGCAATAAGCATGAGCAGCGCCGCTGCCGATGCGGCTATCTGTTTCTTTTTCATACCGCACCTCCCGGACGCTTTGGCAATCGTATTCTGAACACACTTCCGCCCTCCGGCGCGTCCGTAACGCCTATTGTTCCTCCGTGAAGCAGAACCGCCTCCTTTGAGATTGCAAGTCCCAGACCGGTGCCGCCGGTATCGCGCGCGCGGGAATCGTCAAGACGGTAGAACCTGTCAAATATCTTTGTCTTTTCTCCGTCAGGGATTCCGGGACCGTTATCCTCAACATCAATTACACAGCTGCCTTCATCATCCATGACCCTTACGGTTACCCTTCCGCCCGCGGGAGTATATTTTATAGCATTATCAACTATGTTATATACCGCCTCGTATATCTTGTCGTAATCCGCAATTATAATAAGCTTTTCAAGCTCGCCCGTATTCAGTACAGGAATGATATCCTTCTCAGCGGAAAGCTTGCCGAGACTGCGCACAACGCCGCCGCATAGCGCGCATATGTCAACCTCACTGCAGCTCCGGTTCTTACCCGCATCAAGACGGCTGAGAGTCAGAAGTCTGTTTATAAGCCTTGTCAGTCTGTCAATCTCCTGTGACATATCTCCGAGAAATTCACGGATCGTTTCCATATCGGGATTTCCCGCTTCAACAAGAGTATCACAAAGCAGCTTAATTCCCGCCATGGGCGTTTTAAGCTCATGCGACACATCGGAAACAAAATTTTTCCTCTTTTCGTCCAGCTCGTTAAGCTCATCACACATATAGTTCAGCGCCCTGCCCATCTGAGCAATTTCATCCATGCCCTTTACAGATGCCCTTCGGCTGAAATCTCCCTTTGAAATAGCCTTCGCAACCTCCGTAAACTCCGAAAACGGCTGCGTTATAATATAGCTTATACCTATACTCAGTATCCCAAGTACAAATACTATCATCACGCAGAATACAATCAGGCTTGTTTTTATTGCGCTTATTGTATCGTTTATTGAAGAAACATTTTCGGCAAGATACACTCCGCCGATTATCTCTGTCCCGTTTTCAACAGGTACGGCAACAGTCGCGGTTTTTCCGCTGTCTGAATTAAACATTAAATCCGCCTGCTCGCCGTCAAGCGCGCGCTTGAGCACACTCCTCATGAACACCTTGCCCGTCATGTCCGCTTCACTGTTTGTGTCATAAAGCACCGTATAGGAGTTATTGGTTATAACCCCGCGGATATTCGTTCCTGCAAGCGACCTTGTTATTATATCCTCAAACCGAAGAAAAAGAAGATTTTCTTCATTCGAATCCCATACCTCACAGGCTGTCTGCGAAATTATATTCGCCTTTGCATACAGCTTGTTTGTTTCCTCCGAATATAGACTTTCGGAAAGAATTCCTGTTATATATGCGCTCATGAGAATGAGTGTGATAAGTGTTACGGCAATATATGTGGAAAGCATAACAAAGCGTATTGTTTTTGCGGAATCATAGGCTTTCTTTAAAATCCTGATGAACGGAAGCTTTTCAGCCCAGACCTTCGCAGAATTAGTTTTCTTTGTAGTAATAGCCCACACCCCACTTTGTCTTCAGATATTTCGGCTCTGCCGGATTGTCCTCAATCTTCTCTCTGAGACGTCTCATATGCACGTCAATTGTTCTTTCTTCACTCGGATATCCGATGCCCCATAAAATATCAAGCAGGCTTTCCCGCGTATATACCCTGTCGGGATTTTTCAGAAACAGCTCAAGCAGGTCAAACTCCTTGCTTGTCAGCTCCACAACGCGGTCTCCTACCATCGCGCGTCTGAAATTATAATCAAGAGTAATATCGCCCGAAATCATGAGCTTGCTGCTGTCACCCTTCGGGGCCGGGTTTACGCGACGCAGAATAGCCTTTATGCGCGCTGTTACCTCACGGATATTAAACGGCTTTGTTATATAATCGTCAGCGCCGTATTCAAGTCCGAGAATCTTGTCTATATCCTCGCTCTTTGCCGTAAGCATAATAATCGGAACGTTTGAAAATCCCCGTATTTCCCGGCAGACGGTGAAGCCGTCAACCTTCGGAAGCATCAGGTCCAGCAGAATCAGATCTATACTCTCATCATGCGCAAGCCGTATCGCTTCCTCTCCGTCAAATGCAGTTATTACCTGATAACCGTCCTGTTCAAGATTAAATTTTATTCCTTTAACCAAAAGCTTTTCATCATCTACAACCAAAATTTTCATCAGAAAATCTCCCTCCGATTCTATATATCAGCCTACCGACTAAACTCCCATTTAATTATACCAATAACGCTGAAAAATTTCCATACCTTTTTAAAAAAAAGTATAATTTTTTTAATTATTTTTTTGCAAAAATTTTTTTATTGCTATTGAAATTTTCTGTCGCATTTTGTATAATATAGACGTATATAATGAGAATTTTTATCTTTATTTAATGATATACTATATTGGAGGAGAACACTTATGCCAGATATAAAGAAATTAACGGCATTGCTTGCTGCGGCAGTTATAGCTTTCAGCTCCGCGGCGGCAGTTTTTGCGGAACCGGACAATACGAATGTCAGCGGTATTGCAGAATCGCAAAGCGCAGATGCAGCTTCTGCGGATGCATCTGCGGGAGACACCGCTGAAGAAAATGCCTTTGCCGACAGCTCATATACCGTAAACGGTGATACAATATATATGGAGGATCCGGGATTTACAGAGCCGGAAACCTCCCACGCCGGCGCGGCTCTGCTCATGGATATGAATACCGGCAGACTGATTTACGGCAAAAATGTAAATCTGCAGATGTACCCTGCAAGTCTCACAAAAATGATGACAGGCATACTCGCCCTCGAAAGCGGCAGAATGGAGGAAACCACAGTCGCAACCTATGAGGCGCTGCAATCCATTACGCTTGAGGACTCGCACATGGGCATTCTGATCGGGGAGGAGCTTACAATGACAGACCTCGTAAACAGTATGCTTATATACAGCGCAAACGATGCCGCCAATGTCATTGCGGTTCATCTTGCCGGTTCAATCGAAGCTTTTGTTGAAATGATGAACGCGAAAGCGCAGGAGCTCGGAATGACTTCAACCCACTTTGTCAACCCTTGCGGCGTTCATGACGATAACCATTACTCTACGGCTCAGGACCTTGCAATACTCGCAGAGTATTGTATGCAGAATGAGACATTCCGCGAAATCGTAAAAAAGCCAAGCTATCACATTGACCCGACAAATAAATATACACAGAACAGAGATCTTCCAAGCACAAACCTGTTTCTCAGCACGGCACGCTCGGCGTCCTATTTGTATAAGCCGTGTACAGGCATTAAAACAGGCACAACGGAGGCTGCGGGTCACTGCCTTGTTGCCTCTGCCGCATATAACGACATGAACCTTCTCACGGTCGTACTCAAATGCGATGATACCGATGTTAAGCAGGGAGCTTATTCGTATATTGTAACAAGGAACCTTTTCGACTTCGGCTTCAGCAATTACCGTTCGGGCGTGCTTGCAACACCCGGAAATATTGTTGCGGATTCCAAGGTAAAGGAAGCAAAAAACGACAAACGCGTAACCCTTACTGTCGATACTGATGTCAACGCGCTTGTCCCTGCAACTAATGAGGATATTACATCTGATGTTGAAACAGTCGTAAATCTCAATGACACTCCCATTGCGCCGATTGCTAAGGGCGATGTCCTCGGTACGGTAACATATATGTACCGCGGTACTGAGCTTGGCAGAGCTAATCTTGTGGCGGCAAATGATGTCGAACAGAATATTCTTCTTCATTACCTCTATAAGATTATACGCATTATTACAAACCCGCTGGTATTTATCCCTGTTATAGTGCTGATAATAATAGCGCTTATCGCAAGATCACGCAAAAAACGCCGCGAGCGCAAGCGCAGGATTCAGCAGCTTAAACAGAGAAAGAGTATGGAAAGCAGTCAGTATGACAGAAGCGTTAACAATACACAGCACAACCGCACAAGCTCAAAGGGCGCAAACTCCAGATATTCGGGAGATAAAAGAAATTGGTAAAAACAAAACGGAGGCAGGATAACGTCCCGTCTCCGTTTCTCATATATTAAACATTACAACCACGGTAAAAAAACGTCTTTCACTGTCATAGCTCCAGCTGATATTTCCGTTATAGCTTTTAACGGAGCTTTCTACGCTTTTCATGCCTATTCCGTGAAGCTCGGCATTTTCCTTGCCGGTTATGAGAGCGCTGCCCTCGCACCGCGGCGGTATATCACAGTTGTTTTCCACCTTTATCACCGTGAACGCGTCATTCAGTGTGGTAAAATCAATAAATATATTCTTTTCATCAGACATTACGCAGCTTTCCATTGCGTTATTTATGAGGTTTGAAAAAATTGCGACAGTGTCAAGCTCACTTAAAAAGCTTACGCTCACTCCGTTTGACTTTATATACAGCTCTATGCCCTTTTCATGGCACTCCGACACCTTGCGGTCCAGCAGTATGTTTAAAACCTTATTGTCCGTATATTCAACAAAATCCAATTCTCTGCCAAGCCTGCCGAGCTTGTCCGCATACTTTAATGCCTCATGCTTATCCTCAGCTATAAGCGATTTTAACGTGCTTATCTGCTCCTTTAAATCATGTCTTAATATTCTCGTATTCTCGTACTTTTCGTACATCCGCTTATAGCCTTCAAGCTCGGAGTCAACTCGCGCCTTTTCATCTATGATTTCCTGCATTTCACGGCTTCTGAGCACAATAATTTCATGGGTGGCAAACGCCGCTATGTTAATAACAAGCAGCATAAGATACAGCATGACATAGCCGCGTCCCGAAAGCGCTTCATCAACAGTCACAAGAACTATTGCCACGCTGAGTGCGAGAACAATCAGATTAAACGGAATGTAATTATGGTTTGAGGCACGTTTTCCCGAGGTAAAGCTCCTCATTATAAGGGAAACGAGTACACACTCCGCAATAAGCCCCGCAGCATAAAAAAGCTCCTTACTCATAAATGCTCACCTGCCCATTTTATGAATGCCGCCGCAAACTCAGGATATTTGCGCTTTGACATATACGCAGTATAGGTTCTGCCGCCGCTGCGGCATATAACCTCCTCATTTGTATATTTAACAACAAAAGCAAGATTTACGCAGTAGCTTGCGTGTGATGAAACAAAGTTCTCATGATTCAGTCTTGACACCACATTTTTAAAAGGCTCCCGCACATCAAGCTCGCCCTCTGTCGTTACAACACAGGTATTTTTGTTCTTCGCGTAAACATATATGATTTCCTGCATCGGGAGCTTTTCGGGCCTTCTGCCCACGTTTACCCGCAGGAAAACATTCATTGCATTGATTTCCTTAACCGCAGACTCCAGTCCATACAAAAGACGCTGACGGTTAAGCGGCTTTACCCAGAACCGGAACGCGTGCTTGTTCAAAGCCTCGTCCATATACCCCTCATAATTTGTAGCAAAAAATATAAGGGTGTTTTTGCTTCTGCCGTGTATCGCGTCCGCCGCCTCTATTCCCGTCATATCCTCCATTTCGACATCAAGAAATACTATATCATATTTTTCGCCGCTTTCAGTAAGCCGGGAAGGGGAGGTATAGGCGCTGATTTCATAATCAACGCCTATTTCTTCCAATACGCTCTCTACAAGCTCCTTCTCCTGCCTGAGAAAAAGCTCATCGTCGTCACATATTGCAATTTTCATTATTTTGCTTTTGATGTTTCCACAACCTCGGTCAGCGATGTCGCAAGTCCGGCAAGACCCTGTATATTTGAAGGAACGACAATCTTTGTCGCCTTGCCGTCCGCAAGAGTGTTAAGGCTCTCAAGCGCCTTTATTGTGAGGTAGCCGTTCTTCGGGTCAGCATCGTTTATCAGCTTGATACCCTCCGAAACCGCTCTCTGCACCTCGATAATAGCCTGCGCCTTACCCTCCGCCTCGCGGATCTCAGCTTCCTTCTTCGCCTCGGCGCGGAGGATAGCGCTTTCCTTTTCACCCTCGGCAATAAGTATCGCGCTCTTCTTTTCACCCTCAGCCCTCAATATGCTTTCACGTCTTTCACGCTCCGCCTTCATCTGACGCTCCATCGCGTTCTGTATTTCCTTCGGCGGCATGATGTTCTTTAACTCAACACGGTTAATTTTAATACCCCACGGGTCGGTCGCTTCGTCAAGAATTGCGCGCATCTGCGTGTTTACCGTATCTCTTGACGTGAGCGTAGCGTCCAGTTCAAGATCGCCGATTATATTTCTCAGAGTCGTTGCGGTGAGGTTTTCAATCGCCATCATCGGACGCTCAACACCGTAAGCGTAAAGCTTCGGGTCCGTAATCTGATAATATACGACCGTATCAATCTGCATGGTTACATTATCCTTGGTGATAACCGGCTGCGGCTGGAAATCCACAACCTGCTCCTTAAGATTGACCTTCTTCGCAATTCTGTCGATAAACGGAATTTTTATATGCATTCCCACTGACCATGTCGCCTGATAGCCGCCGAGACGCTCAATGATATACGCGTGTGTCTGCGGTACAATCTTGATATTTGAAATAAGTACAACAATCAGTATTGCCAATAAAATTAAAACTAAGAATCCCATAATATTTTTCCTTTCTTAACATCAGCCGATTTTTTCAGCAATCAGCTTGACACCCTCAATTTTTTTAACCCTCGCTATTTCTCCGGCATGGATAACCTCGTCATTTCCGCCGCGCACCGTCCAGACCATACCGTTAATTTTCCCCTGTCCGGTGCCTTTTATGTTGCTTACCTCCTGCGTTATCAGGATATTTTTCCCGATAAGACCGTCGGAATTGGTTTTAAAATCCTGTTTTTTTACCAGCTTCATTGATAACGGTCTGAGTACAGAAAGCAGTATTGCCGATACCGCTATAAACACTATCAGCTGCAGGTAAAAATCCGCACCCAGCAGGTACGCTATCATTCCGCCGATCGCCCCGAATACGAACCAGATTGACACAATCTGATATGTAACCGCCTCCAGAATTATAAATGCAACAATTGCTATAAGCCATATTATACCTATAGTCGACATCTATATCACCCCTCCTTCCGGTTGATGATGTTATTATATACTAATTTCTGAATTATTGCAATAGCATTTTACCAAATGGGCAGAAAACAGCTCCCAAACGGGAATTTCCACTTGACAATCAGCCGTCCGTATATTATAATAAAAATATAAGAAATGCACGGGGAGCTGTATAGTTTGCTGAGAGTGCGGCAGAAGCCGCAGACCCATAACCGTTTGCCGGATAATGCCGGTACGGGAGCATATAAAGCTTTGTCGTGCTGTCTTTTTAATTAAAACAAAGACGGCTTTTTTGTTGGAAAGGAGCAATAGCTATGGAATATACAACGCAGATGGACGCTGCAAAAAAGGGGATAATAACATCCGAAATGAAAATTGTTGCCGAAAAAGAGGGGATAGACGCACAGGTGCTTCGCGACCGTGTTGCACGCGGAACAGTCGCGATACCGTGCAACAAAAATCATAAGGCAATCAGTCCTGAGGGTGTGGGAGAAGGACTCCATACAAAAATCAATGTAAACCTCGGCATATCAAAGGACTGCACCGACTACAGCATTGAAATGGAAAAGGTGAATATGGCAGTCAAGATGAAAGCGGAGGCTATTATGGACCTTTCCTGCTACGGAAAAACCCATGAGTTCCGCCAGAAGGTCATAGACACCTGTCCGGCAATGATAGGAACGGTTCCGATGTATGACGCTGTAGACTATCTTGATAAGGAGCTTGCCGATATTACAGCAGAGGAATTTCTCAGCGTTATTGAAGCGCACGCAAAGGAAGGCGTTGACTTCATGACAATTCATGCGGGAATAAACCGCAGAACCGCTTCAATCTTCAAGGAAACAAAGCGCCTTACAAATATCGTATCGCGCGGCGGCTCGCTCATCTTTGCGTGGATGGAGATGACAGGCAACGAAAACCCGTTCTATGAGTTCTACGACAAGGTTCTTGATATACTCGAAAAGTATGACGTAACGATCAGTCTCGGCGATGCGTGCCGTCCGGGCTGTACGCATGATTCCTCAGACGCTTCACAGCTCACAGAGCTTATTGAGCTTGGTATTCTCACAAAGAGGGCATGGGAGCATAACGTACAGGTCATGATCGAAGGACCGGGACATATGGCAATAGATGAAATCGCGGCTAATATGAAGCTTGAAAAAAGGCTCTGCCACAATGCTCCGTTCTATGTCCTCGGACCTCTTGTTACGGATATTGCGCCGGGCTATGACCACATCACATCGGCAATCGGCGGAGCAATAGCTGCCGCGAACGGCGCGGACTTCCTCTGCTATGTAACGCCTGCTGAGCACCTCAGACTTCCGAACGCGGACGACGTTAAGGAAGGTATTGTAGCGGCAAAAATAGCCGCCCATGCCGGAGACATCGCAAAGGGTATTCCGGGCGCGCGTGAAATTGACGATAAGATGAGCGACGCAAGAAGGCGCGTATGCTGGGAGGAAATGTTTGAATACGCGATCGAGCCGGAGAAGCCGATAAGATACTATAACGAGCTTCCGCCGGAGGAAAAACACACCTGCTCAATGTGCGGCAAGATGTGCGCGGCAAGAACAATGAATAAGATCCTTGCCGGTGAAAAGGTTGACGTTAAATAAGATGTTAAAGAGGGGTTGCAGCAAAACACGCGTTTTGCTGCAACCCCTCTTTATATAATGTTATTCCATATTATCAACAGCGGCTCTTTCGATCGCAAGACCCTTCTTGTAGCTTTCAATGAATCTGTTAAAGCCTTCAACCTGCTCCGCCTGCGGCGCGAGTGTCATTCCGGCGCTTTCCGCGAATACCTTGTTTTCAAGATATGCGTCAAGTGTTTCGCCCTCTTCCTTCGTTACCATGTAATCCGCGAGAAGCGCGATACCCCATGCGCCGCCCTCTCCGGCTGTTTCCATAACCGTTACGGGCGCATTGATCGCATTAGCGGTAATCTGCTGTCCCACCTTAGGTGTCTTATAAAGTCCGCCGTGTCCTGTTATTCTGTCAAGCTTAACGCCCTCGTCAACAAGCATGATGTCAAGTCCGATTTTGAGAACGCTGAGCGTTGAATAAAGCGTTGCCTTTGCAAAGTTCGGGAAATCAAACTTGCTTTCCGGTGTTCTTACTACCAGCGGTCTGCCTATTTCCATACCTGTGATGTTCTCACCCGATACATAGTTATATGTAAGCACATTGCCGCAGTCCGGCTCGCCCTTTACAGCCTCAAAATAGAAGGTGTCATAAAGCTTCGGCATACTTACCTCCACACCGTAAGCCTCAAGACAGCCCTTGAAGCAGTTTACCCATGAGTTGAGGTCCGATGTACAGTTGTTGCAGTGTACCATACCTACAAGATCACCCGACGGAGTTGTTACAAGATCAATTTCGGGATGCACGTTTTCAAGATCCTTTTCAAGAACGACCATGCCGAATACCGAGGTGCCGGCTGAAATGTTGCCCGTTCTTACCTTTACGCTGTTTGTCGCAGCCATACCTGTTCCCGCGTCACCCTCCGGCGGACATAACGGCGCGCCTGCCTGAAGCTTTCCGCTCACATCAAGAAGCCTTGCTCCCTCCTCTGTAAGCGTTCCCGCGTTTTCTCCGGCAAGCAGTATTTCGGGGAGTATTTCCTCAAGCTTCCACGGGTATGCCACAGCCTTCTCGTCAAACTTTTTAATCATTTCCGCATTGTAATTCTTTGTTTCTATATCAATGGGGAACATTCCGCTTGCTTCGCCTATTCCGAGCACCTTTCTGCCCGTAAGCTGCCAATGGATATATCCTGCAAGAGTTGTCTGGAACTTTATGTCCTTAACATGCTCCTCGCCGTTGAGCATCGCCTGATAAAGATGCGCTATGCTCCAGCGCTGCGGTATAGGATAGCTGAATAATTCTGTCAGCTCCTCCGATGCCTGCTCGGTTATTGAGTTTCTCCATGTTCTGAACGGTACAAGAAGCTCGCCGTTTTCATCGAATACCATGTATCCGTGCATCATTGCGCTGAAGCCGATTGCAGCAAGCTGTGTGATCTCCGCATCATGCTTTTCCTTTACGTCCTTTGCAAGCTGCGCATAGCAGTCCTGCAGCCCTGCCCAGATTTCATCAAGACTGTATGTCCAGATCCCGTTTATAAGACTGTTCTCCCAGTCATGGCTGCCGCTTGCGATCGGAGCCTTATCCGCGCCGATAAGAACCGCCTTTATTCTTGTTGAGCCGAATTCTATACCAAGTATAGCCTTTCCTGATTCAATATAATTTTTCATGCCGCTGTGTCCTTTCTATATGCTTTTAGCCATAAAATTCTTATAATTCAATTATACAACATTGATTAAATTCTGTCAAGAAAAAAACGGCTATCCCGTAAGGATAGTCGTTTTTATATGAAGATTATTATAAGAAGCTATATAAAATCTTTGCAGCCTGAGCTCTTGTTGCATTGCTGAGCGGAGCAAATTCTGTATCTGACATACCGTTGATTATGCCGCCCTTTACGAGCTGGTCAACCGCATTTACAGCATATGATGAAATGCTTGACGCATCGGCAAAGCTCTTAGCCTCTACAGTCTCAGGAATATCCTTGCCTGTTACTGCTGCCGCTCTTGAAACCATTACAGCCATATCCTGTCTTGTGATAAGAGCATCCGGAGCGAATACACCGTCATCAATACCTGTAATTATACCGAGGTTGTATGCTGTCTCAACCGCCTGGAAGTACCATGCATCTGTTGATACATCTCTGAAGCTTGATGATGTAAATGACGCTGAATTGAGACCAAACGTGCCCATAAGCATCTTAGCGAACTCGGCTCTTGTTACTGTATCGTTCGGAGCGAACTCTGTCTCTGACTTACCGTTAATGATACCTGCTGCGGCAAGACCGTTAATTGCCTCTCTTGCCCATACTGCGCTGCTTATGTCTGCAAACGCATCATTAGCCTGCGCTGCCTCTTCAAGAAGCTTTTCAACAACTTCCGCGCCGTTTACACCGGTCGAGCCTGCTACCGCTGTTGTTGTGCTCGTAGCAACCGAACCGGAGCTATTTGAGCTTGATGTGGTACCCGTTGATGATGTTGAACCACCACCGCCGCCACCGCCGCCGCTTGACGATGAGCTTCCTGAAACTATAATTGTAAACGGTTTTTCCTGACTTGCAGCGCCGCTGATTATTGTCGCTGTCATGACAACAGACTTCGTTGACGCAGGCTTTGTGTACTTACCAAGGTTTGAAATAACTGTCGGTACACTTGAATTCCATGTGAAGGTCGAACCGAACTTGCCTGTTGTGGGAAGTGTGATGCTTGATGATGTTGATGAAGGTATAGTCTTGAAGTTATCGTCATATGCAGCATCAAAACGCACCTTATACTTACCTAATGCAGCATCTTCAGAATCTACATCCCCTGATGTATAACCCATCTTAATATTAAATACCTGCGGCTCGCTTGAATATGTTACGCTGCCCTTCTTATATGTAACAACTGCCGTAAGAGTTACATCATGTAAGTCCAGATCAGAGGTCATGATTGTTGCTGTACCGTCAGCTGCAATAGCTATGTGCTCTTCATCTGATGACGTCCATGCGATTGTTGTATTTGCATAACCCGAAACCCTTGTCGGAAGCACAAGGTCATACTTCAGTACATCGGCGCCTTTAAGATCAAACTTTGTGTCAGCAGCATCTGCTGATGAAACCTTCTCATACCCTGAACCAAGCACTGCTGTGATTTCTTCAAGCGGATTCGGAAGAGTGAATATAAATTCCTTTTCTAATGGCTCCTCACTGCCTGCTGTAATTGTTGCAACAAGCTTTATCTCGTAATCCGATGCATCGTCTGTCGGGTTGATTGTCGCGCTTGTGCCTGCTACAGTGATGAAGGATGAAGGCTGCCACTCGGTTTCGCCGCTCTTCTTCTGATAAGCTTCCCATGTTACGCTTGCACCTGTAGGCACCTCAGGAATGTCAAAATCCCCGGTTGCGCTGTATATGCCGTTCTTGAACGTAATTGACTGCTGTGTTGTATCAATCTTGAGCTTATCGTAAGCTACCTTCTGAATATCTGCATAGTTCAGCTCGTACTTTGTATCAATAAGCTTGAAATTATCTATGCTTATTGCGCCGACATTCGCATTCGGCACGTTTATTGTTGAAAGTCGCTTAATTGTGCTGTCAAGCTCCTGATAATCAGCAATGGCACCTGTTGTCTTGTCGTATACAAACACATATGTAATGTTGTTGCCTATATACATCTCATATGAATACCACTGACCTGCATTTGTCGGAGCGCTGATAGCTATTGTGTTATTGCTTGTATCGTTGAACTGCAGAACTCCGCTTGATGCGCCGAACATTATATCAGCCATAATTACAAGTGAATTGCTTCTTACAGAGCTGTTTCTTGTAAATGTAATTGTCGGTATCGCATAGTATGCGGCATCATAATAGTTGGTAAGATTCAGCTGAATATACTTGTTACCTGTCTCTTCCTCTACTGTTACGATTGAGTTTTCGGTGCTGCCGCCCGAGCTTCTCGTTCCGCTGTTAAATGTCATACCCTGCGACGCGTATACAACCGGCTTTTCAGAATCTAACATACTGAGATCGGTGATTGTTCCGGCCTTAAAGCTGTCAAAATCTTCATTATAATATACTATTGTCTGAAGATCCGGCGCTGTAATAACAAATTCCTTCAATACTGACTTATCACCATATGAAATCTCAGCTGTAAGCTTTATTGTATAGTCCTTGGGTGCGTTTTTAGTATCATATGTGAGTTCACCGTCAGCTACCTTCGCATACTGAGCCACCACCCATGAACCATCCTCTGCCTTCTGTTCCACAGTCCATGCAACATTTGCCTTGCCCTTAACTGCAGGAAGTGTAACGGTGCCTGTACTGCTGTATGTGCCGTCTCCGTTATCTGTAAGGTTCGTCTGCGCGGTATCCAGAACAATTGAATCAGCGCCAAGCTTTACAATTGTATCAGCATCAAGCTCTACTACATTGAATGCTATAGGGAATGAAACCGTTTCATTCGGATAATCGTCAAGTGTTGCAGATATACTGAAATTATATATGCCTGTTTCAAGATTATCTGCTACCGTGATTCCCTCTGATGTGAGCTCAAAGCCCGCCGGAGCATCTTCAAGCGCCAATGTAGCGGTATACGCTGTCGTTGCCGCTCCGCCGGAACTTACAACCGTTGTAAGCGGGTAAAGACTGCTGCCGTCGTATGTAATTGTATTGGTCTCGGTATCTGACAGATTTTTACCATCATACTGTACGTCAATTGCATCCGGTCCGTTGTTATACACCGTCGCATTGCTGATCGTAACCGAGTCAGTCACACCGTTCTCACGCGCATTGGTCGCTACCGTAATTACGCTCATTGAGCTTGTTGAGGTTGAATTTCGTGTCGGTAAAACTCCTGTAACCTCTTTATATACATTGCCCTCCGAATCAAACGATTTGAAGTAGACACCGTCAGACTCGAAGCTGAACCTCATTTTATATGTTTCTCCGATTGTATAGATTCCGAAATCCTTGTTGTTTGAAGTTGATCCGTCACCCGACATCCACGTGAATTGAACTGTACTGTCAGTAGAGGCCGCTACGCCAAAGAAACCGCCTCTTGTACTCCAGTCACTCGTCCTTGTAAATCCGATACCGAATGAATCTCTCACATTCTTGCTTGTTCCGCCGACTCTTAACGGTGTATCCACAGTTATATCGAACTCTATTACATACGGAATTGTCAGCGGTGAATAACTGATTTGATCAGCATCGCCTACCTGCTTTCCGCTGACGCTTGTATCTGTTTCAAAGCTCTTATTCAAATTCGAAAGCTCAGTCTGATTTACTATAATTTCTTCCGGTAACGGCGCCGCAAAAGCAACCGGCAAGATTGAAGCTGTAATAGCAGTTATAGCCGCAGCTGAGATCAGCTTTTTAAATATATTAGCCATTATTATCCTCCTATAAAACTTATATATGATGGGGATTCAATCGAATCCCCTTCATAATATCCCATGTTCTCTGATTATCTGTCAATTACAACTCTGATTACGTAACCGTTACCCATGTTACCTCTCATTGATGTGAATACACCAAAGTCGAACGTATTGTCTTCCTCGCCGATTCCGTAAAGCTCTGCAGGCTCAAGACCGCCGGTCTTATCAACCTTGACATTTGTAATCTTACCGCTTTCGTTGACTGTAACTGTCGCGTAGCTGAACGCGCTGCTTGTATCGTATGATACTGAATATTCTGTCGCGCCGTTTACATCGCTGTAGCCAATGAATGCCGAGTCATCAATTTCAACCGATGAAATGAAGCCCATGTAGTAGTATTCACGTGTTGCTGAATTCTTTGCACTTGCTGCATAAGGCAATGCACCGAGTACTGTATCTGATGAGCTTCCTGTAACTGCCAGTGCTGCAACATCATTAATATCAGCCATCTTGACTATTACTTTAATATTTGAACCATTTGTTGCCAGTGCTACAACATCACCCGGCTGGATAACTGAGTAAATCTTTGATGCATCATCACTTGTTGCATTAAAGATTCTGTCGCCATGGTAATCCGCATCATTTCCGAAACCTGTGAATTTGTAGATACCTGTTGTATCCATGGTCATATATGAAACCTCTGTGCCGCCTGAGTAGCCCTTGATTTCAAATATTGTATCTCCGTCTGCGTCAACCGATTCATTAATCTTTGATATAATCATTGACGGTACGGTTGTAGCAGTATCAAGCTCTTTGATTTCCCAAACTGATGTTGAGCTTGTTGTGAACTTAACAAGTACCTCGGCTGTCTTTGTGCTTGAGCCTGTAAAACCACCGATTACGAAGTCGATATTTACACCGCCGTCATATGACTTATAGTTTGAAGCTGTAACTGTTCCTGTTGAATAATTAGCGCCTGAACCTCTGTCGTCTTCATTATCCGGAACAGAGAATTCAACAATACCATCATTGATTGAATAACCGTTCAAAGTACCTCCGACTGTTGCTACACCGTTCATGTTGTTGTTATACAAGGTCAAAGCGCCGTTTGAAATATTCGCTGTTGTAGCCTCAACTGCAACATGGAGCTTTGAGAGATCACCTGAACTGTTAAGTGTATATTTACAGAGTTTTACCGGTGATGTGCCGCACTGGATATAGTTGCTATCTTCATTGAGTACATTATAAAGCTCTGTTTCTGTTGCTCTTGAAGTTTCCGTTGCACCCGGTGCCCAGAAAGACATTGAATTTGCCGGCTTAGCCTCAATCTCTGTGCCCTCCTGCGTATAAAGTCTGATTACAAGCTCATTCTCATCATTATAGAATGCCTTTGTAATCATAGCATACTTCTCACTGCCTGTAAGAGCGCCGTTTGAATCAATGTAACCTATTCTGTCAAACATATCAAGGTAGAAGCTTCCTGAAATACCTGTTCTGACATCTGCAATGGCATTTTCGTCTACCTTATATACCTGTCCGTTTACTGTGATCGTTGTGTCGCCGTCATCCTCTCCGACGCTTGTGATCTCACCGTTTATTGATTCACCTGTTACAACAATATCTATAGTATCGCTTTCAATATTTCTCTTGATTGATGCAACATCATTCTTCTTGAGATTCTTAACGGTTGCCGCCGAACCCGACTTTGTTACGGTGATCGTGTAATCATTGTCATCAAGGTCATACTCAATCGTTGTGTTTACATTCTTAATTTTACCTGTAAGCTTTTCTGTTGACGCTGTTGTAACGAGCATTGTCTCGTATGACTCAACAAAGATAATGTCATAAGTGCCGTCATTATCATAGTCAACAATCTTTACAGTACCGACATCAGGTGTTATAAAGCCGTCATAATCGCTTCCGCCTATATATTTTGTATAATCAGCCGTTGAAAGAATTGTGCCATTGTAAATTACAGTTGCATTGTTAATCTTATAATTTGATGTTGCCGTTGAGGTTGATGACTTGTAAACCTTGATTGAACCGGCTGCTGTATCAATTGACTCAATGTCATCCGCATCAAATGTATACTCTGTTGACTTACCCATTGAGAACAAAGCAATGATCTGCGGATCGTCTGCCTTGTCATCTATGTAATAGAACTTGATCTTTGTTCCAACATATTCGTCAACATTAAAGCTGCACTTATAATCAACACCGTCAATTGTTACGATGCCCGCCTTTGTCTTTGCGCCTGTTGCAATTGTTATATTCTCTGTGGTTGTAAGAAGACCTTCATCCTCATACATATCGAACAATGCAACACCGAGAGTGTCCTTTGCCGTATATACCGGAAGACCGTTCTTGAAGTCTGTTATTTCTCTGTATGAAGCAAGAAGCGCGTTATAAACTGTCTTTATAACCTCACCTCTCGGCATATCGGTACCCGTTGCGCCTTTAACTCCCGTAAGAAGCTTAAGTGTTGTGCCGCCGACTGATACATAGCCCTGCGGATAACCGCCGGCATTTTCAGCATCCGTACCGTAGTTCATAGCGCAGACGATCATTTTAAGAACCTGCTCATACTTTACGTTGCCGTCCGGAACAAATGTACCGTCTCCCATACCGTCAAGAATACCCTGCTCAACCGCTGTCTGAATCGTATCCGCTGCCCAGTGGCTTGCTTCAAGGTCTGTAAATACATTCTGATATGTTGAGTTGGCTGTCTGCGCGAGCATTCTGAGAACTATTGTTGCCATTTCTGCTCTTGTTACTGTTGATTCCGGCTTAATTGAACCGTCCTCATATCCTGTGATAATACCCAGCGCCGATACTACCTTCAACGCATTCTGGTAATATGTATCATTATCGTAGCCGTTTACCGCCGGGGCTTCCGTCGGAGCTGTTTCCTCTGCGGGAGTCTCCTCCAGATGCATAGGATCCTTTTCATCCTCCGGTATGTCGGCACCATTAAAGGTTTCCGGTACCTCTGTAGCTGCAACCTCCGCGCCGTTTTCATCAATTACGGTTTCCGCAGCATCTTCTGCAAGAGCCGTAATGCCGGCAGATGTAGCAAGCATCATACCCGCTAATAACGTGCAGATAAGTGATTTGAACTTTTTACTCATTATAATACCTCCATATAATTTTTATCACAAAAAGCAATTACAATATTATTTTCACCCTTTATTTATAATGCTGTACCTGCTTTTTTTGAATCATAACGTTTTTTTGTTGTTCTTGTTATCTCCTTGTATTCCAAAGGTGATATTCCTGTGTACTTTTTAAAGACCTGACTGAAATACTGTGAATTGGAGCCGTATCCAACCTTTTCGGCTACCTCGTATATCCTGTCCTTCTTGCCGCCCATAATGAGCTCCTTTGCAAGCTCCATGCGCTTTTCCATAACATAATGGGAAAAATTCATTCCCGTTTCCTTTTTGAATATCTTACCCAGATAATCAACGTTGGTATAGAGAATGGTTCCCGCTATCCATCGCAGCGACAGCTTTTCGTTTCCGATATTCTCGTCAATAATACGAATGGTGTCCTTGATCAGTGAACTGTATACATTCACTGTCTTAGGTGTGTTTGCCCTCGCGATTTCCATCGCTTTTGAGTTTATAAACTCCTTGATTTCACTGAAGCTTTTACTTACCTGTATCGAAACAATGCCCTTCATATAAATATCAATTTTTTCTACCTCACAGCAGCGTATTATACACACATAAAGTTCAAGACAATAGGTCTTGGCCACTGCGGGCGTGGGCATACATCGTTCAAGCTCCGAGAAAAATTCCTCAAGCAAAACAGATGTTTTCTTTTCGTCTCCTCCGGTTACCGCTTCTTCAATCCCGGTATATTGAGGAGTAACGGTTACAGGTTCAGCTCCTATTCTGATCATATTCTCACACATTACCTTCGTCCGCTCAGAATAGAATGAATATTCGGTACAGATGCTCAGCCTCCTGAACATCTCGGGAAGCTCGGACATAGCGATTATCCCGCTGTATACCGAAATAATATCAAGCTTATAGCACTCACGGACGACATATGCCACATGATGAAGCAGCTCGTCCATTTCATCCGAGCTTATACTGCCATCTGTAATCAGCATTACGCAATCCTGCATTGATGTACTTATGACTATTCTGTTTTCGCCTATATACCGCTCCGCGGTATTTTTTATGTAGAACAGTTCATCATATGAATCTGAACTGCTCGGCTTCAGAACAATCATTCTTGACGGCTCATCTTTGTCTGTTGAGAACGCCTTACAGTACATGTTAAACGCCTCATCAGCATCTCCGATACCCAGTATGTAATCCTTAAGAAAGCGTTCCTTAAGAATCGGTTTTACAATTTCGGTATCGCTCAGCACCAACCGCTCAAAACCCTCATTCATTTCTTTAACATCAAGGTCATGTGCAAGAACCTTTTCCTGACGCATAAAGCCCTCTCCCTTCGCATCCGAACAGTTTCTTGCATGACAACATGCCTATTTTATATTTTACAATAATTATACACTATATCAGCCGGAAATTCAAGAGAAAATTTATTGAAAATTCGCAAAAATATATATTTTTATACCGGAATCAATATGTTGTTATGCTTTACCGCTGCAAATTCAAGATGTCGTGGGGTATGTTAATAAAAACAATATTTGCCGGATATTAGTAATATCCGGCAAATATTTTAACTTTCAGCTTGTTACTTACTTCGTTGAATAAGGATTGGTTGAACCATCTGTCTTTGCGATGGTCACATTTGTGAGGTCATAATCGTATGCATTGCCTCTGATGTAACCGAAGCACCAGATACAAACCTTTTTACATTCGCCCTGCCAATATGAAGCATCGTCAAGAGTACCGATAACCTTGCCCGTCTTCTTGTCTGTTACGGAAATGCTTGTCGACTGAAGTACATTGTCAACAACAATCTTTATTGTATACCACTGTCCGGGCTTGATCGATGCAACCGTCACCTGACGCGAGCCGTCATATGCCGTAATCGTCGATGTGTCAATTGTAAGCGAATTAGCCTTGTAATCCGTGTTTGATGTAGGGTCGGAGAACGAACCATAGCTTAATTCAAACTTACCCGAATTCATTCTTAAATCAAACTGGCAGTATCCGTATGTCTGCGAGAAGTTCGAGGTTGTATCTCTCTGATACATATACATTGAACCCGCGCCGTCGCCCGTGCCGGTCTTATCACTGTTTGAATACATATTGCAGTAGTTTACATCGTTCTCATCATCATGATAGAAGGTTTCATAATGCTCGCTTGCCGAGCCCTTTGAAAGCCATGGCGCACCGTCAAGGATGATGCTCAGTCCGTAAAGCGGCTTTCCTACAGCGCCGCCTACCGCGCAGTCTGTAAAATCAGAATCCGTAATATATGTGGCGCTTGCCTCCGCGTTCGCTATAATCGGCATAACAGCGGCCTGTAAAGCCACGACAGCCGCGGCAAATACTGAAACAATTTTCTTGTTCATAATTATCTCTCCTTTTCAATTATTCCATAGGGAATAATCCCTAAAATTCTTCCTATCCTAGTTAATAATACAATAATTTTAACAAGTTTACAAGATAAAAAACAGACTTTTTTGTTTGTTTTTACGCTTTATAAACTGTAAATGAAATTGAAGGAGCCTTCAGGAAGAATATGCCGTCATGCGAGCTGAGTTCCTTGATGCCGCTGCCGGTTGAGAATAAGGTACTGAGCGTGGTTACGCCATAGCGCGCCGCGTCAAGACGTATGTCCTTAGCGGTGCTGTCGAAGTTTACAAGCACAATATACTTCTCCTCATCATATTGTCTTATGTATGCGTAGGTATATCCTATTCTGTATACATAATTGAATTCACCTATACTAAGCGCCCTTGTTGATTTCCTCAGAGCTGTAAGCCTTTTGACTGTATTCCTCATTTCCGCGCCCGGATCGATCTCGTCCATACTGTCCCACGGGAAGCACGAACGGCAGAACGGATCTCCGTAGCCCTGAACACCGAGCTCATCTCCGTAAAACAGACACGGGACTCCCGGCATTGTCATAACCATGCCGATTATGAGCTGGGTACGTTTTCTTGCTATATCAAGAGCATAACCGTCAAGCTTAAAATGCGCCTGCTGCTCACGGTCAACCTCATGGCGGTTGGGAACACCTCCCATAAGCGTTACAATACGCTCAACGTCATGCGAGGATATAATATTGAGAAGCGAATAAAATGCCGCCGGAGGATAATTTTCCTTCAGGCTCATAATCCTCCTGTTGAACTCGTACGCGTCTATTCTGCACAACGCAAAATCAATAAGCGCATTTCTGAGAGGATAGTTCATTACCGAGTCAAGCTCGTCACCGTAGAAATATTCCCTCCGCTCACCGTAAGCGGTCTTGTTTGAAGCGTCCTCCCAGACCTCACCGATAATTACAGCATCAGGATTAACCTCCTTGACTCCTGCCCTCAGTTCCTTGACAAAGAAGTCCGGAAGCTCATCAACAACATCAAGTCTCCAGCCTGACGCGCCGAGACGTATCCATTTCTTTACTATCGCATCGGGACCCGACAGGAGATATTGCCTTAGCTCATCGCTGTGCTCCTCCACCTGCGGCAGAGTTGTCATTCCCCACCATGACTCATATACCTCCGGGTAATCCATAAATCTGTACCATGTGTAATACGGAGAATCCTTTGACTGAAAAGCGCCCACACTGTCATAATGACCGTATTTATTAAAATACTGGCTGTCATCGCCCGTATGATTGAAAACACCGTCAAGAATAATTCTTATTCCGCGTTTTTCTGCCTCGGCGCAAAGCTCAGAGAAGGTTTCCTCATCACCGAACATCGGATCTATTTCCTCATAGCTGCCCGTATCATACTTATGATTTGACGCGGCTTTAAATATCGGATTAAGGTAAATTACCGTTATTCCAAGCTCCTCAAGATAAGGGAGCTTTTTGATTATGCCCCTGAGATTTCCGCCGAAGAAATCATTGGATCTATACTCTCCGCCGAACTGCTCTGCCTTATAGAACGGCTGCTCGCCCCAGTTACGCTTTATAATATCCGTTCTGTTTCCCAGAAATGAGCCGTCCTCGCTGCCGTTGCAGAAGCGGTCTGGAAAAATCTGATACGCAATACCCGACTTGAACCATTCCGGAGTCTTATAATCCTCTTTATATACCGTAATCTGAAACGCGTGTGAAGGCGGCTGGAAGCTCATTTCGCCCTTTCCGCCCAGATTTTCGCTGTTGTTGCCATAGTACACAACACCCGCATCTGTGGCAATTTCAAAATAATACCATACAAGTACCGGTTCATCCGGCATTTCTATCGTTTTTTCATATATGCTGTCGGCTGACACCGAAAACACATAGGGCATATCGGTATACTGTACTTCGCCCTTATCACTTTTATAAACAAGCTTTACCGAACGCGGGATTCCCGCGCCGTATACAGAGAGACGAAAACGCACCGGTGTCCCACAGGTAACCGCGCCGTACGGCTGGCGGAAAAATTTTTGTCTGGAATTGTGCTCTATATCCATAATTCCTTCTCCTTCTGAATTCTATCACCACAAAAAAATCCCTGATAGGAGGGATTTTTTCGTGATGTTAAAGTCCTTCGACTTTATCGGAAATCACTTGATCGGCGTTAAGTGCCAGATCTTATCATTGTACTCATTGATGGTTCTGTCTGACGAGAAGAAGCCTGACATTGCTGTGTTCATAATCTGCTTGGCAATGAATGACTTTCTGTCCTGATAGTCTTTTGAAATCTGCTCATGCGTCTGCATATAAGCCTCAAAGTCACGGAGAACCATATAGGTATCAGCCTGACCGTAGTCACCGAATACAAGTGTATTGTAAAGATCCATGAAGAGGTTTGTATCCGGAACAATCGAACCGTTGATAAGCATTTCAAGCGCGCCGCGCAGTGATGCGTTTGTTGCATAAATCTGCTTTACCTCATCATTGCCCATAAGACGTACTCTCGCGTCAACCTCTTCTGAGCGGAGACCGAAGATATAAATGTTATCCTCGCCGACCTGCTCATACATCTCAACATTGGCGCCGTCCATTGTACCTATTGTTACAGCTCCGTTAAGCATGAACTTCATGTTGCCTGTACCTGAAGCTTCCTTACCTGCTGTTGAAATCTGCTCTGAAACATCAGCAGCCGTAACAAGCTTCTCTGCGATCGATACACCGTAATTCTCGATGAAGATAACCTTGATCTTATCGTTGATACGCGCATCATTGTTTATCAGCTCACCGACTGAGTTGATAAGCTTGATTATGAGCTTAGCTCTCTTATAGCCCGGCGCTGCCTTTGCGCCGAAGATGTATGTTTTCGGATAATAATTATCCGCATAGGACTTATCTGTAAGGATTCTGTTGTACTCAGCGATGATGTGAAGAACATTCATCATCTGTCTCTTGTACTCGTGAAGTCTCTTACACTGAATATCAAATATTGAATCCGGATTGATCTTTACACCGTTGTGCTCGAGAATGTAATCTGCTACAACCTGCTTGTTTGCGCGCTTGATCGCGTCAAACTTCTTCTGGAATGCCTCATCGTCTGCATACTTCGCAAGTCCGGCGAGCTTTTCTGATTCCTTGAGCCAGCCTGTGCCGATTGTCTCGTCGATGAGCTTTGTAAGCGCAGGGTTACAGTTTGCAATCCATCTTCTGAATGTGATACCGTTAGTAATGGCATGGAAACGATCCTTATCCATCATGTAGTAATCCTTGAAGATATCAGCCTTAAGAATATCTGTATGAAGCTTTGAAACGCCGTTTACAGCGAAGCATGTTGCAAGACATGTGTTAGCCATTGAAACCTGACCGTTAGCAAAAATTGCCATCCAGTCATGCTTGCCCTTGTCACCGGGATAGAATGCCTCTACACGCTCCATAAGACGTCTGTTCATCTCCTCGAGAATCATGTAAAGTCTCGGAACAACTCTCTTGAACATATCCTGCGGCCACTTTTCAAGCGCCTCGCTCATTACCGTGTGGTTTGTATACGCGAACACATGAGTAACAATCTCCCACGCTTCATCCCATCCGAGACCCTTCTCATCCATGAGCAGTCTCATCATTTCCGGAATAGCCATTGTAGGATGAGTGTCGTTGATATGAATAACTATCTTCTCCGGAAGGAGTGACCAGTCATCGCCGTTTCTCATCTCAAATTCCTTAAGAATCCACTGTAATGTTGATGATACAAGGAAATACTGCTGCTTAAGACGAAGCTCCTTACCCTCTGTGTGGTTATCCTCAGGATAGAGCACCTTTGAAATAACGCCGGCAAGCTCCTTTTCCTCGATTGCTCTCGCATAATCACCGGCGCTGAAGGCTGCCATATTAAAGTCAGTAGCTGACTGAGCGCCCCAGAGTCTGAGCTTATTAACGATCTTTGAATCATAACCTACAAGCGGAACATCATACGGTACAGCCAGAACTGTTCTCTCATTCTTATAGCCGACCTTCATCTGTCCGTTATCCCAGTAGGTGTAGCACTCACCGCCAAATGAAACCTTTACAGCCTCCTCAGGACGCGCAACCTCCCACGCGTTGCCGTGTTCAAGCCATGTGTCGGGAAGCTCTGTCTGGTAACCGTCTACTATCTTCTGTCTGAAAAGACCATACTCATATCTGAGTGTACAGCCGTATGCCGGTAAATCCAGCGTTGTGAGCGAATCGATAAAGCATGCGGCAAGACGACCGAGACCGCCGTTGCCAAGACCTGCATCGTTTTCAAGCTCCGCTACCTCCGGAAGTGTGTAGCCCAGATCCTCCAATACTGCTTCATAATCCTCTGTCTGCATAAGGTTGAGGATGTTTGTGCAGAGAAGTCTTCCCATAAGAAATTCAAATGAAAGATAATAAAGCTTCTTTGAACCCTCATTCTTTACCTCTCTGTGTGACACTGCCCACTTCTCCATAATCTTGTCACGTACTGTAAGAGCACATGCGGAATAAATCATCTGCGGTGTCGCCTCTTCAAGAACCTTACCGAAATGTCTGTTGACCTTTCCGATAATGTCGCTCTTCAAAGCCTCCTGTGCCGGAGTAAGCTTCTTCGTTGTTTTTCCTGCCATTATAATATACTCTCCTTAAATTCCGTATAAAAACGGTTTATTAAAACACGCTTCGGATTACGACTTTTTTTCCACCGTATCCTTGCCTGTTTTTGACTTTGACTTAACTGCCTTTGTAATTCTTTCAGTAGCTTTTTCGGTTGCTGATTTTGCCGACTTTGTTCCGGCGGCTGTTCTTTTAGCCGGAGCCTTTTTAGCAGGCGTCTTCCTTGCTGTTTTTTTCGGGGGTTCCTCTTCCGGATACGGATTCGGAACCTCTACAATCTTTGGTTCTGCCGCTGTTTTTTCAAGCACTGATTCTGAATTTGCGAAATCCTCCTTTATGCGCTGGGCAAAATCCGGAAGATTTTCAATCTGTTTTTCAGGCTTCTTCTTCAGTTTTTTTTTAATCCCGCAGGCTTAGGTCTCTCAAGACCTGTAAGTCCGCAGTACATATCAATATATTTTTCAGCCGAAACATTCCATGAATAGTCTGCAGCCATTGCCTGCCTGATAATATTATTCCATGCTTCCTTATCATTATAGTATACATCCATAGCGTTCCATACGCACTGGAGCATTTCGTCCGCGTTATAGTTTGCGAACGAGAAGCCGGTACCATCGCCTGTGTACTTATTATAGGGGATAACCGTGTCGCGGAGACCGCCTGTTTCACGCACAATCGGAAGCGTACCGTAGTGCATTGAAATTATCTGCGAAAGTCCGCACGGCTCGAATGCCGACGGCATCAGGAACGCGTCACAGCCTGCATATATCTTGTGTGACAGCTCATTTGAATATGTAATTCTCGCAGCGAATCTGTCTGAATACTTCCATGAGTAATGTCTGAACAGATTCTCATACTGCTCCTCACCTGTACCGAGAACCACTATCTGGCATCCGCCGTTGCAGAGCTCCTCAAGCTTGTAAGCTATAAGGTCAAAGCCCTTCTGGTCTGTGAGACGCGATACGATACCGATAAGCATCTTGTTCGGATCCTGGGGAAGTCCCATCTCCCTCTGCAGCTCAGCCTTATTTGCAGCCTTGCCTGCCTTGAAGGTTCTTGAATTGTACTTCTTTGTTATATATCCGTCCTTTGACGGGTTCCAGTCATCGTATGAAATACCGTTTACAATACCGACGAGGTCGCCGCGTCTTGCTCTTAAGAGAGCGTCAAGACCCTCTCCGTAGTGCGGCGTTGTGATCTCTACAGCATAGGTGTCCGATACCGTTGAAACCTTGTCAGCATAAACTATACCGCCCTTGAGAAGGTTGGCATCCTTAAAGTATTCCATTTTATCCGGTGTGAAGTAGTATTCCGAAATGCCCATAGCATCCTTTATTCCCTTAAGATCCCAGCGTCCCTGGAACTTAAGGTTATGAATTGTTATTACTGTCTTGATGCCGCGGAAGAACGGATTGTCCTGGAAGGTGTCAAGAAATACAGGAATAGGACCCGTCTGCCAGTCGTTACAGTTGATTACATCCGGTCTGAAGCCGATTGTCGGAAGAATTGACAGAACGGCCTTTGAGAAGAATATAAACTTCTCACAGTCAAGATGGATATAATCATACGGCTTATCACCGTTGAAATAGAACTTGTTATCTATGAAATAATAAATACAATTATTGTAGTCAAGCTCGAAAACTCCGCAGTACTGCTTACGCCAGCCCATATCAATATAGATATGATCAATATACTTCATCTGTTCCTTAAAGCTTCCGGGGATACAGTTATAAAGCGGCAAAACAACTCTTGCGTCTACATTTTTCTCTCTTAATGCCTGGGGAAGTGAGCCTACTACATCACCCAGACCTCCGGTTTTTACAAACGGAGCGCACTCTGAAGTTGCAAATAAAACGTTCATATTCCAATCCTTTCTTAAAATTCAGTCGATGCTATGGGTATATTTTAACTTATTTTTTTTTATTTGTCAATTAAAGCTTACAAAATCTGCACTTTTGACCATAACACCGATTTTTTAAAATAACTTATTATATAATTTCGCCATAACCCAATCAAGCCGTTCGGTACGGAACGGCTTGTCGGGTTCATCTTTTATCAGATCTTTGTTCCCTTTGATATTGCAAGCGGATAACTTTCCTGACCGATAAGCTTTCTGCCCTCTGTTATGCATACTTCCTTATCAAATACTACATGGTTAAGCTCTACATCCTTCTCTATTACGCTGTCCTGCATAATAATTGAATTCTGTACAACCGCGCCCTTAGCAACCTTAACTCCGCGTGAGAGGATCGAGTTTATTACCGTACCCTCGATTACGCAGCCGTCTGAGATAAAGCTGTTTGTACATACAGCGTCAGCTCCGTACTTTGTCGGGGACTGATCCTTTGTCTTTGTGTAAATAGGACGCTCACGGTTAAAGATCTCATTTCTGTATTCAGCATTGAGGAAGTCCATGCTTGTTGAATAATATGACTTCAGTGAATCGATCTTATAGAGACTGCCCTTGAACTCGTAGCCGTAAATTCTCATACCGCCCATCTTCTTAACGAGCGCATCCTTAACGAAGTCCACATCGCCGCGCGCCGAGCACTCGTCAATAATGCTTTCAAGAAGCGCCTTTTCAAGAACATATATCTCCATTCCCGCCTTTGATGACTTAGGATAGTACGGCTGAACCTCGATGTCTGTAATTCTGCCCTCCTCGTTTATATCAAAAAGCGTGAAGTGCTTTACTATATCCTCGCTCTTGTCACTGAGATCCTTGTATACCGCTGTTATATCAGCCTGATTCTTTATATGCGCGTCTACAACATCAATGAAATCAATATTGTAAATCATATTTCCCAACGAAAGAATTACGTACGTCTGGTGGCTTCTGTCGATGTAGTCTCTGATACCCTCAAGGAGATCGATGTTTCCCTTGATTGTGCCGTACTGCTGCTTTTCAAGGTTCGGAGGGAGAATGTTAAGTCCCTGATTCTTTCTGTCGAGATCCCACGGCTTGCCTGACTTTGTGTGATCCATAAGTGATGAATAGTTTGACTCTGTAGCAATACCTACATTTACTATTCCCGCATTTGCCATGTTTGACAAAACGAAGTCTATAATTCTATATCTTCCGGCGATAGGAAGCGCACTGTTTGCTCTTATGTCTGTAAGCGGCGCAATCTTCTCATCTCCTGTAAGAATAATACCCATAGTATCATTTCTCATAGTTAATTCATTCCTTTCGAATTTAATATTTATTTAGGTTTCGGTCTGTGACAGAGAGGCATTATTCCTCAACCTGTACCATTGAGCCCTTGAGGATATCACCGTTATCGGGAACTTCTGCTCCGCCCTCGATAAGAACAATTCCGTGTGTGCAATACTTTGACTTATACGGATTATCCTCTGACTCGTGATTTACACCGATCTTTGCATTTGCACCGATCTTTGCGCCCGGTCCTATTACCGATTTATCTATAACAGCGCCCTCGCCTATTACCGCGCCCGGCATGATTACAGCGTCCTTGACTACCGCGCCCTTGCCGATTGTTACACCGCTGAATACTACCGAATGGTCAACTCTGCCGTCGATTACACAGCCCTCTGTTATTGTTGAGCGTGTTATCTCGGCGTTCTCACCTACGAAGTGCGGCTGGAGCGCGTAGTTTCTTGAATAGATAACCCACTTTCTGTCGTTGAGAGCAAACTTCGGGGGATCATCAATAAGATCCATGTTCGCCTCCCAGAGTGACTGGATTGTTCCGACGTCTTTCCAATAGCCCTCAAAGCGGTATGACATGAGCTTCTGACCGTCTGCGAGAAGCTTCGGGATAATGTTCTTACCGAAGTCGTTGTCAGAATTCGGGTCTCTTTCGTCATCTGTAAGATACTTCTTGAGTATATCGTATCTGAAGATATAGATACCCATTGAAGCGAGGTTGCTCTTAGGCTCTGCCGGCTTCTCCTCAAACTCTGTGATTTCACCTGTTTCTGTATTTGTATTCATAATACCGAAACGCGGAGCCTCCTCCCACGGAACAGGCATAACAGCGATTGTTACAGCGGCATTCGACTCAACATGAGCCTTAAGCATTTCGCTGTACTGCATCTTGTAAATGTGGTCGCCCGAAAGAATCAGGACATGCTTCGGATTGAAGCCGTCGAGGAATCCGAGGTTCTGATAAATAGCGTTTGCGGTACCCTTATACCACTCGCCTGTCTCACCGCTCTGATACGGCGGAAGAACATAAGCGCCTCCGTGTGAACGGTCAAGATCCCACGGATTGCCGTTTCCTATGTATGTGTTCAGCTCCAGCGGCTCGTACTGAGTAAGTACTCCGACCGTATCAATTCCCGAATGAACACAGTTTGAAAGCGGAAAGTCTATAATTCTATACTTGCCGCCAAAAGGTACTGCCGGCTTAGCGACATTCTTTGTCAATGCGCCGAGTCTTGATCCCTGACCGCCGGCCAGTATCATAGCTACACAGTTTTTTGATACCATAATATGATCATCTCCTAATTTATTTTTTATTATTGCTTAGTAAATTCTGCAATTATTTTTTAACTTTTTTGATTTTCGAAGGAGCTTCCTTCGTGGGTCTGCGCTTTAAAATCATCGCGCTGCTGCCGTCGATAGGAACGCTTAATGTATAATCCATATCACTGAACTGCTGCTTCTGCGTATGGTATACCATCCTGTTGATTCTTCTTGTTCCGCCGTACTCGGTTGAATTTGAATGAAGAATAACCTCGTACTCGCCCTCATACGGTACGCCGAGCTTGTAATTCTGACGATCGAGAGGAGTAAAGTTTGCCGCGACAACAAGCGTATCCTCCGCCTTTTTGCCCATTCTGATGTATGAAACAACCGAATTTTCACTGTCGGCATCGTTGATCCACTTAAAGCCGTCCCAGCTCTGTTCAAGCTCCCAGAGCGCCTTGCTTTCTCTGTACATATGATTGAGCGTCTTAATGTATTCATGCAGCTGCTTATGCGCCTCGATATCAAGCACGTTCCATTCAAGCTGGTCGTCAAAACGCCATTCGAGGAACTGACCGATCTCCCCGCCCATAAACATAAGCTTCTTGCCCGGCATAGTCATGTAATATGTCAGGAAGGTCTTATATGCCCGGAATTTCTCCTCATAGGGACCATACATCTTGTCAATAAGCGACTTCTTGCCGTGAACGACCTCATCGTGCGAAAGCGGCAGGATGAAGTTCTCAGAGAATGCGTACATCATGAGGAAGGTAAGGAGAGAATGATTGTCCTTTCTGAAATACGGATCCATTGAAACATATCTCAGTGTGTCATTCATCCAGCCCATGTTCCACTTGAAGTTAAAGCCAAGACCGTCATTCTCCGGCGGCGCCGTAACAAGCGGCCATGCGGTTGATTCCTCGGCTATCATAAGGAAGCCCGGCATCTCAGACCCCATGATCCTGTTTATCTTTCTCAGCAGATCGACAGCCTCAAGATTGCCGTTGCCGCCGTATTTGTTTGCAATCCACTCACCGTCATTTCTTGAATAGTCCCTGTAAAGCATTGACGAAACAGCGTCAACACGCAGTCCGTCTATGTGATACTCGCTTGCCCAATAATATGCTGATGATGTGAGGAACGAAATTACCTCGCCCTTTGCAAAGTCGAACACCATGGTACCCCAGTCCTTGTGCTCACCCTCTCTCCAGTCCGCATACTCATAGCAGGGCGTGCCGTCGAATAATCTCAGACCGTGACCGTCGCGAGGGAAGTGCGCCGGTACCCAGTCCATTATTACCGCTATGCCCGCCTTGTGACACTTGTTAACGAGACTTTTAAGCTGCTCCGGAGTGCCGTAACGCGATGTCGCGGCAAAATATCCGGTAACCTGATATCCCCATGAACCGTCAAACGGATATTCTGTAAGCGGCATGAATTCAATATGTGTATATCCCATATCAACAAGATAGGGTATGAGCTCATCCGCAAGCTCGTCATAATTATAAAAGCTTCCGTCCTCATGAATACGCCATGAGCCCGCGTGACATTCATAGATATTCATAGGCGAATGTATACTGTCCTTCTTTGAGCGCCTGTTAAGCCATACCTTATCCGACCACTTAAACGGTTCCAACTCATATGCTTCTGATGCTGTTTCCGGTCTTAACTCGCACCGTACCGCATACGGATCCGAACGAAGATATACGGTATCGTCCGGAGCGGTTATTGCATATTTATATATATCCCCATGCTTTATGTCTGTAAAGAAGCCTATCCACACACCGGTTTTCCCGAAAAGCTCAAGCTCCTTCCCATCGCCGGTCCATCCGTTTGCATCACATGCAACCTTAACCGATTTTGCATTGGGCGCCCAGACCGCAAATCTGAAGCCTTCCCGACCGTCTATCTTTACTTTATGACAGCCAAGGAATTCATATGCATTGAAGTTATCACCGGAATTGAACAGATAAGTCTGGAATTCGCTTATTCCAAGCATCTCTTTTTTGTTCTCCATTGATTTCACCTCTCAGTTTATCCCAAGCTCCTTACGTTTTATAAAAATACGCAAAGAAACCCGCAATTAATCTGTTATTATTATAACACAAAATACTTTGTGAGTAAAGGCTATATTTTCAATAAAATTATTTCATTTTTTTAGACATTTTAGCTAAATATTCTATATTATATTATTTTTGGCTAAATTTCATGAAATATTTTGTAAAAAAGATGTAAATATAAAAATACAGAGTACAATTTTTCGTACTCTGTATTTGGAATTAATTATTCGTCAAACGGAAAAACATTGTCCAAAAATTTCTTTGCCTTGCTTGATGTCTTTTTTGCCGTTCTCTTCACTGATGCTCTGCGCTCTGATGTGCGTGACGGACGGCTCTTTACAGAACGTCTTTCCTCATATTCGTATTCTTCATCGTCATCATATGCGTCAATTTCCTCGTCATCCTCAAAGTCTATTCCCGATGAACGTCGTGTAGGCTGATACGAACGCGGCAGTCTTCTTTCCGCGCGCTCTGCAGGCTCGTCCTCATAATAGTCATCGTCCTCAGGCTCTTCGATCTCCTCAGACGCCCTTGCCGAAGCTCTTCTCGCATCCCACTTGCGCATCATTTCACGCTCTTCCTCGTTCAGCTCGATATGACCTCTTCTTTCCGGCATTGCAATTCCCTCATCGGTTCTTGCATAGCTCTCGTTCTGGTTTATCACCTCAACCGCCGGCTCGGAAATGTCCTTAAGCGTTGAAGCAAATTTCTCTTCAATATCCTTGCGGAGCGCGCGTATCTCGCTTGAACCCTGAGCGCTTCTCTTGGCAAGCTTATAGAATCGGTTGCCTACCCAGCAGCTGATTACAAAGTTAACAATTACTGAAAGGAGAAACCAGAGAAATCCTCCGAGACGTGACTGATATTTCTTGTTGGTATTGTTTGCGGCAGTGTTTGCTGTAACGTTATTGGCGGTTGTGTTTGTGTTCGTTACTGCTGTGCCGGCTGTTCCGGCTGCCGCTGTATCTGCGGCTGTGTCTGTAACAGCCTGATCTCCGGCTGAGGTTGTGTATGCAGAGTCCGTCCCTGTTCCCGGCTGCGGACGGACACCGTCAGCAGACGCGTATACTGAAGCCGCCGCCAGCATTGCCGATGCGGAAACCGCGCATATTGTTACTAATATTTTTTTCATATAATCTTTCATTGTTCCAACTTTCCTTTCATTATTGTTCGTCCCTAAAGGTTTTTCTGAGTTCTTCTTTTATCGGTAATCTGCTTAATTTCATCTTATTCGCTTCGTATATTCTTATAAATGCAAGCTGCTTTTTATCATCACGCCTGCATCGCTTTGCTCCTATGAGGAACCAGTTCCAGAAGCTTTCCGGCATTGTTTCGGCGCTTATCATAACCTCATGGTAATGACCCGGCGTTTCGATTATTTCCAGCGCAAGCTTCGGTATCATGTAATTGTAGCACTGAGGCTCCCTTGAGCGTATTTCAAGGATAAGCTTTTTTATCCTGCCCGCAAGTCTCTGCGATTCCGGCTGATCACCGTATGAGCCCTGCCATGTATATACTGCCGCCAACAGTCTTGATATAAGCAGCGGGGAACGGTTATCCTCAACATCCGCCATTATATCACGCTTTATTATCTCATATGAATTACGCTGATACGGCTCATATCCTACCTTTGTGAGAAGTCTCCTGATTTTTTCGGTATCCTCCTCAACCTCCTGCGGCATCTTCCTGCGCTGCGCGATCGTGATACCGTAATCCTGCCATCTTACATCGTCATGATCGGTTATATATTTCAGACATCCCATTGAAAGCTGCCTTTCCTCCGTCGATGATTCAATATATGCGATTATTTCATAAAGCTCCTCCGGGGTCCAGCCCGCCGGAACAGAAAACGTTTTTGCTCCGTAGCCCGTTATCACAACCGGCGCCGCAAGCTCAACTATTGTTGAAATATTTTTCTTTTTGCCGCCCATCATATCTGCCCAGCTTTCATATTTTGCGGCATGCTTGAGGTGGGCAAGGAAATTCATTATAAGCCGCTGATTCTTTTCTCCCATATTGTCAATACTTTCTGATATAAGATCCATATACTTAGGAAGATTCTTTATCAGGGTTTCGGTCTGCGCTTCGGAGGCTCCCGCTGCGGTAAATACCGATTCGATATCATAGTTTTCTCCGGCGCAAAGCTTGTTCAAACAGTCTATAACATATATATCCGTAAGCTTTTCAACCTCATCGCCAAATAACGCAATATTATCATACATTACCTTGGTGATTTCAAACTTTACATCCTGCATCAATTCATCATCAATATTTGCGAAAAGCTCCCTTGCCCTCAGAGCGAAGGCATCATCACCCGCGGAACGCTTGAACTTCAGAAGCTTTCCTCCCATACCGCTGTAGGTCGTGTTCTGCGTGAGCGAGAACCAGTCAAGATATGCCGAAACCGATGAAAGCTTATATCTGTTGTACTGCTTTCTTATCTCATCAGTATCCATATTGAACAGGCTTGATACTGCCACCGCCGAAAAATCAATCGTATTGAAATCCACATAAAGACAGTTTTCTCTGCTCTCTATCGCCGGACGTGTTATATTATTCTTTCCGTCAACCGTTCCATGGAATACTATTCTGTCCTGTTTATCGGAAGGGAGATATACATTATATGTTGAAATACCCGTGTTACGCGAAATATCGCGCGGAAGCAGCCACTTCAATGCGATAAGGTATCTTTCCGTAAGATACTCATCATCTGTACATATACATATGTTTTTCAGATTTTCCGATGTGAGCATTGTTACCGCATGATTGATAAGATATGTCAGCTCCTTTTTATGAAGCTTTATGAATGTTTTTATTTCCTCTTCAAGACCATCCGGCTTCGCGGGGTTCTCAAGGATTGGCAGATACTTTACAAGCTCTGTATCCTGCTCCTGCCGGGTAAGATATGTTCTGAATATCTCCGAGCCGAAATACTGCTCAGGGAAGAAGTCATCATCAAATTCATCAAACACTAACGCGTGCGCGAAGAAATTACCCTTCTCTCCGTTTATATCATACCCCGCATACACCGACTGAATTGCCGCAAACCTGCCGTCAGCCAGTCTCAGGGTTCTGAACACCTTCGGGAACATCGGCGGGATTGTAGGATCCCCCAGCGTTTCCGGATATATCGTATTATCAATTTTCGGCAGTCTGTAGCTTGAGAATCGCATAAGCTCTGCGATATTCTCACGAGTCAGTCCCTGCGAGCACGAATACACGCGCAGCCCGGACTGATTTATCAGTCCAAGCTCAGGTTCAGCCAGACTATGCTTAACCGAGGTATATATCATCTGGTATACCTTCATTTTAATTACTTTCCCCTTCCACTTTAATCTAATTCTTTAATTCCTGTGTATAACTCATAGTAGCGGCCCTTCATCGCGAGCAGCTCCTCATGTGTTCCTCTCTCGATTATCTCTCCATTCTCCAGAACCATTATCGCGTCAGAATTACGGATTGTTGACAATCTGTGGGCGATCACAAACGTCGTCCGGTTTTCCATAAGCGCGTCCATACCGCGGTTAATGCTCTGCTCCGTTCTCGTATCGACCGAGGAGGTCGCTTCGTCAAGAATAAGAATAGGAGCCTTTGACAGCGCCGCGCGCGCGATATTAAGCAGCTGCCGCTGTCCCTGCGACAGGTTTGAGCCGTCGCCTGTCAGCATTGTATCGTATCCGTCAGGCATATTCTTGATAAACGTATGCGCGCATGAGGTTATCGCTGCCTGCTTTACCTCGGCATCCGTCGCGTCAAGACGTCCGTAGCGGATATTTTCCATAACGGTTCCTGTAAATAAGTGCGTATCCTGAAGAACCATCGCAATATTGGCTCTCAGGCTTTCACGGTCAATATCACGGATGTCCGTACCGTCTATTGTTATTTCACCTGCATTTACATCATAAAATCTCGTTAAAAGATTTATAATCGTTGTTTTTCCCGCGCCGGTTGAACCGACCAGAGCGATCTTCTGACCCGGATGCGCATACATGGAAATGTTTTTAAGAATGGTCTTATCCGGATTATATCCGAAGGTCACATTCTTAACAACCACATCTCCCTTAACCTTATCAAGCTTAACCTTATTTGTATCATTGGCAGCCTCGGGCTCCTCGTCCATAACCGCGAACACTCTCTCGGCTCCTGCGAGAGCTGACATGATTACATTCATCTGGTTTGAAATCTCGTTTATCGGTCTTGAAAACTGCTTGGAATAGTTTACAAATACCGTAAGTCCGCCTATGTCAAGCGCCGCAAGGTTTGAAACGCCTATTTTTCCAAGTCTTGTAAACAGCGCCAATACCGCGCCGATAAACGCGGTTACGGTATAGCTTACCTGCGACAGCGCGTTCATGCACGGTCCCATAATTCCGCCGAGGAAGTTCGCTCTTACCTGCACATTGCGGAGCTTCTCATTGAGCTCTGCAAACTCTTCCTTTGCGCGTTCCTCATGGTTGAATACCTTTACAACCTTCTGACCCGTTATTGTTTCTTCAATATAACCGTTTACCGCTCCGAGCGCAGCCTGCTGCTTACTGAAATACTTCCTCGTATGCTTTGCGATCGTTCCCGCAACCTTAGCCATAACCGGAGTAAGCACAACAGTCACGACCGTAAGCGGAATATTCGTAATGATCATGAGCGTCAGTGTTCCGGCAAGAGTAAGCACACCGGAGAACATCTGCAATATTGTAGAGTCAAACATCTGCCCGATGTTGTCGACATCGTTTGTGAAGCGGCTCATAATATCACCGGCGCTGTTTGTATCGTAATAACGCACGCTCAGCTTCTGAAGCTTCAGAAATAAATCGTCCCTTATTCTCTGCAGGGTGTTCTGCGACACCTTTATCATTGTACGCTGCTGTATAAAGGCTGCCACAACGCCTATAAGATAAATAATCGCCATAATCCCTAAGCCCGTTATCAGGAATTTCAGCCTTGCCCAAACCTCTGTTCCGCTGTCACCAAGATTATTTATGATAGGTCTTAACATATATGTACCTGCAAGATTTGTGCCGGAGCTTATAAGCACGCATACAACCGCAAGCGCTACCTTGAATTTATCTTCTCCGATATATAAAAGCAGCCGCCCTATCGCCTTTTTTATGTTCTTCGGCTTTACCTTTTTTGCGCCGTATCTTCCCGGGCCTCTTCCCGGAGGTCCCATCTGTGGAGGCATATCATGACACCGCCTCTCTGTCCATCTGTGAGTAATAGATATCCTGATACTCACCGTTTGTCTTTATCAGCTCTTCATGTGTACCCTCTCCGACGATTCTGCCGTCATTGAGGACTATGATCTTATCCGCGTTAAGAACCGAGCTTATTCTCTGCGCGATTATTATCTTTGTCGTATCCTTAAGCGTTGTTGAGAACGCGCGGCGTATCTGCGCCTCTGTCGCGGTATCAACCGCGCTTGTGCTGTCGTCAAGAATGAGTATCTTAGGCTTTTTAAGCAGCGCTCTTGCAATACAAAGTCTCTGCTTCTGTCCGCCGGACACGTTTACGCCGCCCTGACCAAGCTCCATATCATAACCCTCTGTAAAGCCGGTTATAAAGCCGTCTGCCTGCGCCGCGCGCGCTGCGGAGCGTATTTCATCCTCTGTGGCAGCCGCATCGCCCCAGCGGAGATTTTCCTCTATTGTTCCGGAAAAAAGGACGTTCTTCTGGAGCACCATACCTACACCCTCGCGGAGATTATACAGGCTGTAATCCTTTACGTTTACTCCGTCTACAAGCACCTCGCCCTCCGTTGTATCATACAATCTCGGTATGAGCTGCACAAGCGATGACTTGCCCGAGCCTGTTACGCCGATTATGCCGAGAATCTGTCCCGGCTCCACGGAGAAGGAAACATTGCTCAATACGTTATCCTCGCGGCTCGCATAATATTTAAACGATACGTTTCTGAACTCAACTCTGCCCTCCGTTACAAGCTTGTCCTTAGCTGCCGCCTTTTCATCTGTCAGATCAATCTCGGTTCCCAGAACCTCCGAAATTCTCCTAATTGAGGTAATGGCTCTTGTTGAGTTTATAATCATCATGGATACCATCATGAGTGATGAAAGTATCTGCGTTGTATACTGCACTATCGCGCTCAGCGCGCCGACCTGCATACCGCCTGCAAGCACAACATTTCCGCCGCGCCATAAAACAACCAGCGTTGTTATGTTCATGGCAAGCGTCATAACAGGAGTTGTGCAGACTACTATCTTCATAGCGTTATAGGTAGTGTCACGCAGCTGGGCGCTTGCCTCGTTGAAGCGGGATATTTCAAATTTATCTCGCACAAAGGACTTTATAACACGCACATTTGTTATATTTTCCTGTGTTTTTGAATTGAGATTATCAAGCTTTTTCTGCATACTGTCAAAGCGAGGAAATGCCACTCTCATGAGCAGGAATATAGCAACGGCAAGCAGCGGTATCATTATGATCATGATAGAGGCAAGCCTTGCATTTATTGAAAATGCCATAATAACGCCGCCGATAAGCATTCCCGGCGAACGGAACGCCGCTATAAGACCCATTCTTGTAATATTCATTACCTGAGTAATATCGTTTGTAAGTCTTGTTACAAGCGAGCCGGTTGAAAACCTGTCTATATTCTTAAACGAAAATTCCTGTACCTTATCGAATACGGCTTTTCTTACGTCACTGCTGAAATTAACAGCCGCCTTAACCGAGAAATAGTGTCCTCCGATACCGCCGGTTGCCTGTATTGCTATGCAGCAGAGCATCAGAAGCGCCTGCCGTACAATAAAATCCATTCCCCTGCCGCCGAGAATGCCCTCATCGACCATGCCTGCCATGAGCTTTGGCAGAACGATCTCTCCGGCTACCTCCGTAAGCATCAGCAAGGGTCCCAGAATGAAGAATAATTTATACGGTTTTATATATTGAAAATATCTCTTCACTCAACCATTCCCTTTCGGCTCTGTCAGTTATTTTTATCGTTCTGCTTGTTCATTGCAGCCTCAACAAAGGCGGCAAAAAGCGGATGCGCATGGTTCGGGCGCGACTTGAATTCCGGATGGAACTGCACGCCGATATAATAGCGGTGTGAAGGGATCTCAACCATTTCAACAAGCTTTTCATTCGGTGACATACCGCTTGCAATAAGTCCCGCGTCCGTAAGCTCTTTTCTGTAGAAGTTATTGTATTCATAACGGTGACGGTGACGCTCATAGATAAGACTGCTGTTATACACCTTCTCCGCAAGCGTTCCCTCAACTATCTTGCACGGGTAAAGTCCGAGACGCATTGTTCCTCCGAGATCCTCGACGTCCTTCTGCTCCGGCATAAGGTCGATTACCGGATGGGTTGTTTCGGGATTAAGCTCGCTTGAATGAGCGTCCTTATAGCCGAGCACATTTCTCGCATATTCAATTACTGCGATCTGCATACCGAGACATATTCCGAAATACGGAATATCATTTTCGCGCGCATACTGAGCCGCGATAATCTTACCCTCGATACCTCTGTCGCCGAAGCCGCCCGGCACAAGAATACCGTCGCTGTCACCGAGAAGCCTGTCCGCAGTTTCCGGAGTTACCTCCTCTGAATTTACCCAGTTTATATTTACGTTGATGTGATTCTGGATGCCGCCGTGCTTGAGCGCTTCAACAATCGAGATATACGCGTCATGAAGCGAAACATACTTGCCTACAAGCGAAATGTTTACGCACTCCTTCTTTGTAAGAAGCTCCTTTGCAACGTCAACCATAGCCCTCCAGTCGTCAAGCTCCGGCTCCTTATTTGCAAGACCGAGCTTGCGGCATACCACGTTTGCAAGTCCCTCGTCCTCAAGCGCGAGCGGAACGGCATAGAGCGTATCAAGGTCCTGATTCTCTATAACGCTGTCCTGTGATACATTGCAGAATAACGCAATCTTTTCCTTTGTGCCCTCTTCAAGCGGATGCTCTGTTCTCAGCACGATAACATCCGGCTGGATTCCAAGGCTGAGAAGCTCTTTAACACTGTGCTGTGTCGGCTTTGTTTTCTGCTCGCCCGAGCTTGAAAGATAGGGAACAAGCGTAAGATGAACATAGATACAGTTCTCCTTGCCGACTTCTGTCTGAACCTGTCTTATCGCTTCAAGGAACGGCGTTGACTCAATATCGCCGACCGTGCCGCCGATTTCGGTAATTACAATATCTGTCTCCTGATGTCTTGCAACACGGTATACCCTGTCCTTGATCTCATTTGTAATATGGGGGATAACCTGAACAGTCTTGCCCTCATAGTCGCCATGGCGCTCCTTATGAAGAACAGACCAGTAGATTTTACCTGTCGTTACATTTGAATTAATGCTGAGATTTTCATCTATAAATCTCTCGTAATGACCGAGGTCGAGGTCTGTTTCCGCGCCGTCGTCTGTTACAAAAACCTCACCATGCTGATACGGGCTGAGTGTTCCCGGGTCAACATTTATGTAAGGGTCGAACTTCTGCATTGTCACCTTGTAGCCTCTCGCTTTTAGAAGTCTGCCGAGTGACGCCGCGGTAATACCCTTTCCGAGTCCCGATACAACTCCGCCTGTTACAAAGATATATTTTGTTGCCATTGTTTTTCTCCTTATATTTATCCTGATAATTTTATTGTCAATCCTGTTTTACATACTTTGACACAAAGCGCGATATTCTTCTCAGCGCCTCCTCAATATTGTCAATTGAATAAGCGTATGAGCAGCGTATAAAGCCCTCGCCGCATTCTCCGAACGCGGTACCCGGAACAACCGCAACCTTTTCCTCCCGCAGAAGCCTGTTACAGAATTCATCGCTTGTCATTCCGGTTTTCTTTATACACGGGAATACATAAAACGCTCCGTACGGTTCAAAGCATGACAGCCCCATCTCACGGAAGCCGTCCACGATCACACGCCGCCTGTAGTTATATTCGCGGCACATATCCTCTACCTCATTGTCGCAGTTTTTAAGCGCTTCTATTGCCGCATACTGGCTTGTTGTGGGTGATGACATGATTCCGAACTGATGTATCTTTGTCATGAGCTTTATTATTTTTTCCGGTCCCATCGCATAGCCAAGTCTCCAGCCCGTCATCGCGAATGCCTTTGAGAAGCCGTTTACAATGACCGTTCTGTCATACATTCCCTCTATTGCCGAGAACGGAGTGTGCTTTTCATCGCTGTAGCGCAGCTCGCCGTATATCTCATCCGAAAGAACAAGTATATCCGTACCCCTTAACACCTCAGCGATTGCCTCAAGGTCTGACTTTGACATAACGGCGCCTGTCGGATTGTTGGGAAACGGCAGAATAAGAAGCTTTGTCTTATCGGTTATTTTCTCACGCAGCTCCTCCGGTGTGAGGCGGAAATCATTTTCCTCCTTAGTTTCAAGAATAACCGGCACACCTCCCGCCATGATCGTAAGCGGCTTATAGCATACGAAGCTCGGCTCCGGTATTATTACCTCATCTCCCGGACATACAACGGCTCTTATCATAGCGTCGATCGCCTCCGAGCCGCCGACAGTCACAAGCACCTGTGTTTTCGCGTCGTATTCAACATTGAATTTGCGTTTATTGTATCTTACAATTTCCTCTCTCAGCTCCAAAAGACCGCTGTTTGCGGTATAATAGGTCTGTCCGCTTTCAAGGCTGTATATGCCCGCCTCGCGTATCGCCCACGGCGTTACGAAGTCCGGCTCGCCCACGCCTAAGGAAATTGCGTCCTTCATCGTTGCCACAATATCAAAAAACTTGCGTATTCCCGAAGGCGGAAGCATATCCACCGTCGGATTTATAAGTTTATCATAATTCATATGGTGATCACCTGTCTGGCATCCTTTTCATCATCCTTGAAAATTATGCCCTCCTCCTTATATTTCTTTAAAACAAAATGCGTTGTTGTTGATATAACAGATTCCATCGGCGCAAGCTTCTGCGCTACAAAAAGAGCGATCTCCTTCATTGATTTGCCCTCTATCATAACAGAAAGGTCATATGCGCCCGACATAAGATATAAGGCTCGTACCTGCGGATAGTTATAAATACGCTTGGCGACCTTATCAAAGCCCTCGCCGCGCTGCGGTGTAACACGCAGATCTATAAGCGCTGTCACAACCTCGCGGTCTGTCTTATCCCAGTTTACAATGGTCTTGTAGCCGGCGATAATATGATTGCGCTCCAGGTCGTCTATTTTCTCTTCTACCTCATTCATCGAAATTCCGAGCATTCTTGAAATCTTGGCTATATCCACTACGCCCTGCTCTTTATCAAGAATCCGCAAAAGATCATCCATTATTATATCCTCCGATACTGTTTATGAAATTATACCTCTGAATATTAAAATAAAAGAATATCACAGGCTGATACTCAGACACGGTTTTACCCGCAAACGAATATACACTTTTTATTATACAGTAATTCAATAAAAAATGCTATAGTTTTTGAAAAAAAAGTTGAACAAATTTTTATAATTTTTTTTATGCTGAAAAAACGATTTGCCAAAACTGAAAATTGTACTTTCTCACCAAAAAATCCTCGGCGGGAAATTTAGTATAAAGCAAAAGGAGCCGAAAGGCTCCACGCATAAATCATATCTCCGAAGTACCGCGATTAATCGCGGCAGCAAAAACTGTAAGCAGCTCCTTTGCGTACGCTTGTTGATTATCGGGAATTGCTTTTATAATATCCGCAATACCGCATTCGTTATTTTCATTACCTAACAGTAAATAATCGCTTGATACACACAAAGCCTTACTCAGTTTATAAAGCGTCGCAACGGACATTCCTTTGTTGCCGGATTCTATATCCGCAAGAAATTGTGTAGATATTTCAGCTTTCTCTGCAAGCTGTTCGCGTGTCAGACGTTTTTCGTTTCTTAACACCTTTATTCGTATTCCCATATCTGTATTGAGAGTATCAATCATTGTATCATCTCCTATAAATATAGTATATATACATCTATTGATATTTTAAATCATCTATAGATGTCGACAAAATACAATTATTGATATATAATGAAAATATATTCAAAAAAAGATTCATATGGAGATGTACTATGGAAATAAAGCTCGAATTATTAAAGAAAGAAATATCATCGCTTGTTATAAACAGCTTAGACAATCTTAATATTGACACTGATAAAATCGCAGATACATCGGCAATTACGGCTCTAGCAGAAATCCAAGCTGTAATACAGAATAATGCCGTTTCTGATTTTGAGGCAGTTGAAAAGATAATCCAGATACTTGAAAAATACCATATTGACACAGGATGCAGACATGATTTCTAAAATAGCATAGTAAAGGAAGATGAGGACGGTTCTCTCGTCTTGTCTAAATATATTTTCAATATTTGGGGACAAAAGAACCGTTCGAGACCACTTAAAAAGTCGATAATTCTCGAAAAAATATTAAAAAACATGGC
>JBJEIW010000237.1:0-5733 GCA_051877435.1 Candidatus Ornithomonoglobus sp. | reverse complement strand
AGGATTGATAAGGATATGGATAAAAAGGTTCCCGAGGTTGTTATAAAAAGGTTACCGAGATACTACAGATACTTAAGAGAGCTTCAGGGGCAGGATATACACAGAATATCGTCAAACGCGCTTTCGCAGCTTATGGGTGTGACCGCGTCACAGATAAGACAGGATCTTAATTATTTCGGCGGATTTGGTCAGCAGGGCTACGGATATAACGTAAAAAGCCTTATTGAGGAAATAGGAAATATCCTGGGTCTTAACGACAACGACACAATGATAATTGTCGGAGCGGGAAATCTGGGCCGCGCTCTGGCAAATCATACATCATTTGAAAAACGCGGCTTTAAGCTTGTAGGTATTTTTGATAACGACAAAAGGGTCATAGGCTCGTCAATACGCGGCATAGAGGTAAGTCCGAGCAATGAACTGAGCGCATTTGTAAGGGAAAATAAAGTTGATATTGCAATTCTTACGGTTCCCGCTTCCGCGGCGCATGATATGGCAAAGCTGCTTGTGGAAAGCGGAATACGAGGCATTGTGAACTTCTCTTATTCCGAGCTTGATGTTTCCACAAATGTGCCTGTTGAGAACGTGCATCTTTCGGACACATTAATGACGATGGCATACAGAATCAAGGAGCAGGCGGAAAAATCGGAAGCTGAGGAATAACAAATGAAGGTTATAGCATTTACAGGACCGAGCGGAACGGGCAAAAGCTACCGCTCAATTATGGTCGCCAAGGAGCAGGGAGCGGACGGCATAATAGATGACGGTCTGCTTATATCACACGGCAAGGTCATAGCCGGCAGCAGCGCAAAGAAGGAAGCGACAAGAATGGCATCCGTCAAGCACGCGCTGTTTATACCTGATAACTATTGCAATGAAATGCGTAGGGTTCTTAAAAAGAGCAGGATTAAAAAGCTCATGATTTTAGGGACCTCGGATGCGATGGCGGAGAAAATTGCGAAAAGACTTGATGTCGGGCCCGTGGAGCATTTTGTACATATTGAAGATGTGGCAACTCCTGAGGAAATGGCGATGGCAAACCGCATGAGACTCGAGGACGGCAAGCATGTAATACCTGTTCCGACCTTTGAGATACAGAAGGAATTTTCGGGATATTTTCTCCATCCTCTGCGCCGCTTCCAGAAGAATCTGGACATTGAGGAGGAGGGCGCTGAGGCGGATAAATCAATAGTGCGTCCGACCTTTTCGTATATGGGAGATTTCACGATTTCGGACAATGTGCTTAACAGCCTTGCGATACACGAGGCGATGAAGGTTGATGGCTTTGTGAAAATAAATAATATAAATGTGCGGAAAACAGTTCATGGGGTGCATATGGATATAACCGCGACACTCCGCTACGGCTGCGATATACGCAAGGTGTGCCGCGAGGCTCAGAAAAATATCCGCTCTGTTATAGAATGCCTGACCTCCGTAAATATGCGCCGCGTGCATTTTCTCGTAAAGGCGCTTTCGGTATAAAAAATTTTGGATTTAATGCAACCTTTTGGGTATCTTAATCGTATTAATTACAGAGATACATGACGAGGAGGTATTTTTATGAAAAGAACAACAGCATTAATCACGACTGCGGCAATTATTTTCGGCGCGGCGCCAGCTGTATGGGCAGCGGAGACAGATTACGAAAAGCTTATTCCGGATGTAAAGAACAGAATGGAAATTCCGGCAGAGTATTCTGATTTTAAATGCACAAGGATCAGCGAAACGGAGGACGGAACAGAATATCAGTTTAAGTGGAGCATCCCGGGAGACGATACATATAAGTCCATAAATCTCTCCTGCGATTCGGATGGTGTTATTACAAGCTACAATAATTGGCAGGATTCCGATGAGTATGATTATCTCAAAACGGATATTGCCTCGGCAAAACAGACGGCGGAGCGCTTTGCGGTGAGAATGAATCCGGCGCTTGAGGGGAAGCTGAGGATTGAAGCAGATATGTCAGGATATAACTGGGGCGCTGTATTCTTCTTAGTTTATGAGGAGCATAACGGTATAGAATATGACAGACAGATAGGCGGCGTTTCCGTTGCAAGCGACGGCACAGTTACGAACGCTTATATTGATGAACCGGATTTTTCGGACGAGGATGTTTCAAAGCTGATAACAGCCGCGGAGGCTTATAACGAGTATATGGAATATGCCGCGCCTCTGCTTGTGTACTGCACATATACCGATGAGGACGACAGCATAAAGACCTTTCCTGCATACATAAAGGGAAACCGCAAGGCGGTAAGCGCGGTTACCGGCGAGCTGATAGAGCCGGGAAGTAATTACGAATTATATGCGGCTTCGAATGCCATGGGTATGGCTGAGGATGCCGGCGATGAGGCATACAGCAGGCTGACTGAAAGCGAGACAGCGGAAACCGCAAAGCTCCGTGGATATATTTCAAGCGGGGACGCGGTGAAGCGTGTGTCGGATTTCCTCGGTATAGAGCTTCAAAGCAGCAATGTCCATCTGAATGTCGGAAGAAAAACGGGAACATACTATTTTTATTCGGATATTAACAGCTCATATGTGAGCGCAAGCGTAGACGCATCGAACGGAGATATTCTTTCTCTGAGCTGCTATGATGCCGACAACAGCACAAAGCTGAAGAACTGCGATTTTTCGGACGAGGAGACGGCAAGGAAGCTTATTGACGCCGCTGCGCCCAACAATGCAAAAAAGCTTGAATATGATATGGGCGAGGCAGAGGAATACGGTATAATGCCTATAGCAAAAGATGATAGTGATAATGTAAGCAAGGCGTCATATTTTTGCTATAAGGTAAACGGAATCGAGGTTATGGATGGCGGAGCGAGTATCAGAAGCTCTGCAGAACGCGGCGGAATAAGCTACAGGATAGCCGTAACAAGGCTTGACGAAATAGCGGCGGCGGAGTATGACGCGCCGGACAGCTTTATTTCAGCCGGTGAGGCGTTAAAGCAGGAGGATTTCAGACTTCGCTATGTTATGACGGAGGACGGCGCGAGAGCCGCGTATTTAACAGATGATTTCAGAATTAACGCTATAACCGGAAAGCGCGTTGACTGCCGCAACGAGGAAATCAAGGAGAAAAACGGTAAGTACGCATATTCAGACATCGGAAATCACTGGGTAAAGCAGGCGGCAGAGCAGCTTGCGCTTGCCGGAATAGGCTTTGAGGGCGGTATGCTTCTGCCTGACGAGCCGGTTACGGCGGAGGAGGCGTATGAGCTGCTTGACAGGCAGTATTATAGTTATGAAAAGACCTTTAAGGACGTAAAGGAGCTGCTTACAAGAAATCAGACAGCAGAGATAATTACGGATTGTATGGGGCTTGCGGAGCTTTCAAAGACGGATATATTCAAGGCTCCCTATTCGGACATGACCGAAAACTACGGCGCGGCGGCGATACTGAAGGGCTACGGCATAATCGCGGCTGACGCAGATACCTTCAGACCAAACGACAAAATAACCCGCGCGGAGTTTTTGCAAATGTTGTATAATACATTGATAAGCAAGAGATGACTAAATATCAAGTTCGACAAATTTCATAAATAAGACTTGACAAAACGGCATTCGCATATTATACTATTAGAATAGATTTATGCGGGTGCCGTTTTTTTTATAATTGGTTCAAAAACAGATTATTTGAGGTATGCGCCATACCGGGAGCATACGGCATATTTTATTAGGATAACAAATCCTTTACAGGCATCGGAAATATTTATATATTGAGTAAAGGAGTTTTTATTAAAATGCAGTTGACAGGTGCGCAGATAGTAATTGAATGTATGAAAGAGCAGGGAGTGGACACGATTTTCGGCTACCCGGGAGGCGCGATTCTGAACGTGTATGATGAGCTGTACAAGCATTCTGACGAAATCCGCCACATTCTCGTATCACATGAGCAGGGCGCGTCACACGCGGCGGACGGCTATGCAAGAGCGACTGGCAGAGTGGGAGTATGCTTTGCGACATCAGGTCCCGGCTCAACAAATCTTGTGACAGGTATTGCAACGGCGAATATAGATTCAATTCCGATGGTTGCAATAACGTGTAACGTAGGCACCGGACTTCTCAACAAGGACAGCTTTCAGGAGGTCGCAATTTCGGAGGTCGTAAAGCCGATTACAAAAAAGAGCTATATTGTAATGGATGTAAATGACCTTGCGGACACGATAAGAGAGGCGTTTAAGGTTGCCCAGAGCGGCAGAAAGGGTCCTGTTCTTGTGGATATCCCAAAGGACGTGACGGCAAACAAGGCGGAGTACACACCGTTTTCCCCCGAGGCTGTCGCTCCGGTTACAGATACAATTGACGATGCGGCAATCGCAAGAGCGGCGGAGCTTATTTCAAAATCGGAAAAGCCATATATTTTTGTCGGCGGCGGCGTTACAGCGGCGGGCGCGTCAGCGGAGCTTAAGGAGCTTGTATATAAGATTGACGCTCCTGTTTGCGATACGCTTATGGGCAAGGGCGCGTTTGACGGAACAGATCCGCATTATACAGGAATGCTCGGTATGCACGGAACAAAGACGTCAAACTTCGGCGTTTCGGACTGCGATCTTCTTCTCGCGGTCGGCGTTCGTTTTTCGGACAGGGTTTACGGCAACGCAAAGGCTTTTGCAAAGAACGCAAAGATCGTACATATTGATATAGACGAAAAGGAAATAAATAAGAACATTGCGGTTGACGAGCATATCATAGGCGACGCAAAGGAAGTATTAAAGAGACTTAATGCCGCGCTAAAGGATACATACAGCCACAGCGAGTGGCGCGCGGAGCTTGCGGCAAAAATGGAGCGTTTCCCGCTCCGTTACAGAACGGACGTCCTCTCAGGCGGCGGTGTTATTACGGAGATTTATAAGCAGACAAAGGGCGATGCGATAATCACAACCGAGGTCGGTCAGCATCAGATGTGGGCGGCGCAGTTCTATTATTACAAGAACCCCAGAACATATCTTTCCTCGGGAGGTCTGGGCACAATGGGCTACGGTCTCGGCGCGTCAATCGGCGCAAAGGCGGCGTTCCCGGATAAGGTTGTCGTAAACGTAGCGGGCGACGGCGGCTTTAGAATGAATATGAACGAGCTTGCCACCGCGGTAAGACATAATCTCCCGATAATCGAGGTAATTGTGGATAACCGCGTTCTCGGCATGGTGCGCCAGTGGCAGACTCTGTTCTATGAGGGAAGATATTCACATACTGTTCTTGACGATCAGGTTGACTATGTAAGGCTTGCCGAGGCTATCGGTTGTGAAGCGTATATAGCGACAACTCCGGCAGAATTTAGCGAAGCATTTGCAAAGGCTTTAAAGAGCGGCAGACCGACGGTCATTGACGCGAGGATCGACAGGGACGAAAATGTTTATCCTATGGTTGCGCCGGGAGCTTCTATCTCAAAGGCGTTTGACGCGGAGGATATGAAATAATATATAGTATTAAATATAACAGGCGCGGCAATTTGCCGCGCTTGTGTTATTTGCATTAAAATTATTGTTTAGCGGCAGACCTCTCAGTCAGCCTTCGGCTGACAGCTCCCCTTAAAAGGGGAGCCAATGCTCCGGCGTCGCTCTGCTAAAGGCTCCCCTTCCAGGGGAGCTGGCACGGCGCAGCCGTGACTGAGAGGTCGTGTATGTATATAAACAATAATTTAAACGACAGCACGAAAAAAAACGAAATTTATATTTACATTGAATGAAAATTTTGGTATAATATATATGCTGCATATTTTTTAATATC
>JBJEIW010000236.1:0-5762 GCA_051877435.1 Candidatus Ornithomonoglobus sp. | reverse complement strand
AGGTCAAAGCGGCGATCGAGGGTAATCAGGAAAAGTTCAATCAATACCGTGAGCGGTTTGAAAAGCTTTATAAAAACGGCAATAACGTACATGAGGCTACAAGCCGTATATACAGCAACACCGGGCAGAAAAGCTGGCTCACTCCCGAAACAAAGGCTGAAATGGAGCGTAATATACATAGCTTCAAATACAACCGTCAGACCAATATGGATTCTTATAATCAGGCAAAGGAACGTTTGGAAAACTCCCACCCTGACGACCTCTTTAATGAACTTGCCACAACCCCCGAATGGAGCGCAGTTGATACCATGACCACACAGCTTGTTGTTACATATTATCAGAGCACCGGAAATGTAACTAAGGCCGTGCAGCTTATGGAAATTGCAAGGGACAAAGCGACCCGTGCCGGGCAGATGAATCAAGCATGGGCATTTGCAAACAGGCTCACCCCTGCTGGGAAGCTGAAAGCGTGGGAGCGCGAACGAACCCGTAACATAGAAAGTCAGATACGAAAGAAGTATCCGGGTCAGGCAGACGCTCTTATAGAGGAATACCATGACGCTATAGAAAAGCAGGAAGCAGCGCAGCAGCGGCTCCGGGAGGAATTGTACGATAATAACGAGGATTACCGCAAAACCAAAGATGAAATAACCTCAAAGGAAACAGATGTTCTCGGAAGACAGCGCAGTCTGAGCGAAGCGCAGAACGCCTATAATGAAGTACAGTCCGAACGCGTTGAAATTGAACAGCGTGTAAGTGAAACGCAGAGAATCATTGATTACGGCAAGGCGACCGCTGATGCGTCAAAAAAGCTTATAGAGGCAACGGACGAGCTTCAGCTGTTGCAGCAGCAGATGAAGGATATACAGATGTCACGACGTAAATACAAGGCAACACAGGAACGAATACACTCACTGCAGGAGCAGATTGATGACTGTAAGACCGATTTAACCGAACTTGATGAAAAGATAGGTAACGCCGAAACACGAATTGAAAAACTCAATAAAACGGCTGAAAGCAGGCGTTTTGAACGTGATGAGATACAAAAGCGCCTTGAGGCTGCAAATAAAGAGGTTGCCGAGCTTGAAAAGCGGCAGACAGAGCTTAATAAACAGCTTAAAGCTTTGCAGCACGGCGAAACCGAGGCGGCAGAACGAGCATTGGTAGCAGACTCCAATCTTGAAAAATTGAAAAAAGAGATCCGTAAGCTGCAGAATAATCTCAGTCATATAGAAAAAATGCATCGTGACGGAGCATCCGAGCAGGATATGATAGATTATCTTGACGATTTCTTTGACCGTCTCGGCATTGACCATATAGGCGAAGCAGACCTCAGTGACTATCGAGATGCGTTTCTTATGATTGAGGAAATGAATACTCCGGAATCGTTAGCCGATATTATTCTCCGGCAGTCAGAGCAGCGTCACACGGCAAGAGGCCCCGTTACAAAGAAAATTCTCGAAGGTATGATAAAAGATACCTCTGAGGAAAATATAGAGCTTATGAAGTCAATAGCAACGCAGCAGCTGTTCGGAATGATAGCCGATACGGAAAAAGCCTCGGTCGGACGTGTAATGTCAACAGTGCTTGCAATAAATCAGCTCATGAACCCGCGTACGGCAATACGCAATGTATTGTCAAATATGGCTTTCAGCGGTGTGGAGGGTCTTATAACACATAATGTTGCAGCGCTCCTTGATTGGGGTATTGTGCAGCATATAACCGGCGAACGATCTATATCCTTTGAAAATCCCTTTAAAGGTTATAAAACTGCTGTAAATCGTGCGAAAATGGCATATCTGGAGCAGGGGCTTAATGTTGATATAATCGACCGTAACCCGACCGCGGTATCACCTACAAAAAAACGCACCTTTAAGCGCGGACTCGGTTCTGCTCTTGAACATGCGCTGGGCTATGAATTGACTGTAACAGATGAATTTGCAAAGGGAGTTACAGAAGGCAGACTGCGTGACGGTCTTACAAAAATCGGATATACGGAGGATGAAGCAAACGAGATTATAAAAGAAGAGGTTTTATACAGAACCTTTCAGGACGAAACACTCCCGGCAAGGGCATTGCAAAGGGCAAAGGAGGCTCTGAATGTATTCGGAATAGGCAATATAAACGAACATGGGGTACATGATTTCGGACTGGGTAATCTCATAACAAACTACACTATTGTACCGGGAAATATCTTTATGCGCTCAATAGAATATTCGCCTGTCGGCGCGCTGAAAATAGTGCAGGATATATACCAGATCGGGCGTGGGCTTTACGGGCGCAGCAAAATAGACAGCCCGGAGGCAAAAGCGCAGTCAAGACGAGTATTTGTCCGTGAAAATCAGCGAAAGCTGCTGCTTGATATAACCAGACCATTGACCGGCGGCGCTCTTATATGGGCGGGTTATATGCTCAAAAAGCGCGGTGTTATCGTGAATGCTCACAGTGATGAGGATGATTATAACCTCAACAAATATGATACAGCCAAAGGATTGGGGGATATGCAGATCAACGCGTCAGCATTAATGCGCATGTTCAAAAAAATAAATCCTGACGGAGCAGATACAATCGAAAGCGCGTTTGACGGGACAGAACCTCAGCAAGGCGATAAGCTCGTAGATTTGGGCTGGATGCAGCCGGTCAACACAGGTCTTGCAATAGGCGCGAGAATAGCAGAAGCAACAGGCGGTACCGGCTATCACTTATTCAGCGGTGACGGTTTTGAGCAGCTCATGACCGCTACAGCCGGCAGTGCATACGAGAGTGTTCAGGATTTGGCGATGTGGAGCGGCATTAATAATATTGTCACCAACCTTAAATATACTGACGGCGCAGGAGAGTTTGTGTTTGCCGAAAGTGCGGACCTTGCATTATCCTTTTTACCGTCAGTATTGAATCAGGCAGGCAATATAATAGATACCGAAACACGATACCCATATAAAGCAGACGGCGTATTTGAACTTGCAAAGTGGAAGCTGTACAGCAAGCTGCCGTATATGCCGCTGAGAGAGAAAGTGCCGGAACGTATAAACCTATGGGGTGAAAAACAGAGCAGCACCCTCGGCTCAACATGGCTTGACGCATTAAATTCAATGGTTTTCCCGGGTAGTGTATCAAAATACAAAAAGAACCCTATGACGGATGAACTGGACCGTCTCGCAGCGCTTGACAGCAGCGTATTGCCGAAAACTCCATACAATAATAACAATGTAAAGGTTGACGGACAGAGCTACTCATTTTCTCTTAAAGGTCACGAATACGAGGATTTTGCGCAAATGCTCGGGCAGGAAACCTATAAAAACATGATCTTGTTCATGAACTCCGAAGATTACAAACTGCTGTCCGACACACAGCGCACCGAAGAACTTTCAACTATTTCAACCGAAACAAATAAGGCTGTGCAAACTGCGTATGCTATGCTTCAGCTCGGTAAAAGTGAGAGTGATATACAGGAGACACTTGATGAACACAAGGAAGAATACCGACAGGCTGCAGCAAACTATGTTCTCGTACGTCAGGCTATAAACTACATACAGTCCCCCGGTGTAAATGTAGAAGACGCCGGAGTGTCGGCGTATACGTTCCGCAGCTACACCGAGGAGGAAACAAAAGAGGCGATAAAGAAGAATAACAGTTATATCGCAAAGGTTAAGGCGGGAACTTACTATCGTTATGACACAGGCAGCGATGGAAAGCAGCATAGGGTATACTCACGCAACTGGACAGCGGAGGAACGGCAGAAAAAAATAGATGAATTTACTGCGGACAATGAAAAGCTCGCAAACGGCAGCAAGACGAAAAAGGAATACATAACAGGGCAATGGGCTGATCTCACAACAGAGCAGCGGGAACAGCTGCTTAAGAATATTGCAAAATATCCCGATGAAATAACCCTTCCCGACAGTGTGAAAGCCAATAAGCCCGATATGTCAGGGGAAGGATATGAGGACAACACATCAGTACCAGCGGAGCTCCCTTCACCAACCGGACCGTTTTTCCGTTCATTAACTGAATTGTTCGGCAATCCGGATTTTTCCATAGATGACCCGGACACATACAACATTGACGGCGGCAAGGCTGCGCAGCCAAAGGCCGGGGGCATGTTAAGTGGCACAGACACCCAGACGCTTACAGCCTATGGCGGAAGCGGAAGAAGCAGCAAATGGCGCTACAACAATTACAATAAAAGCGGCAGAAAGTATTATTACAAAAGCAGCAAAAGCTACAGCCGGAGTTATAGCCGCAACTATAGCCGCAGCTATGCAAAGAATAACAGCAGCAGAACCTTCAGCAGGAGCCGCAGCGGCAACGGGACACGCAGAACTTACACTGCAAGTGCAGCAAGCGGAAGATTTTCTTCAAGGAACAGTGAAAACCGTTTCGGCAGATACAACTCCGGCAGCGGTACCCGCCGTTTCTCGTCCCGGTTCCGCAATACTACACAAGCATAAAGAAAGAGAGGTGACTACCAAATGTTTATAAATGAGGTTTTACGCAAGGTAAGGAAGTATTATCCTTCCGAATACGAGCCGGAAGAGATGTATGGCTGGTGTAACGAAGTATCATCAAAGTTATCAATTGAGGAAAGGCAGGTTTATAAGCGCAAGAATTTGCCTATTGCAAAAGACGGAACGGTCCTGCTTCCCGAAGGTGTTGATATACTCCATGTCGAAAGGATGATTGCGGGCGGCTTTGAGCTTGAAAAAAAGGATTACAGGAATTACGGGCTTGTAACAATTCAGCGCGGTGGACGCACGGCAATAGTAATACCCGAAAAACAGCGCTCCTCACACATTGTGTCCGTAATATATCTTGAACCGTACATACCGATAAGAATGGTGAAATACAGCGGCAAGATACATGCCTTAACAGGTGATGAAACTGCTATAGGTATCGGCACAGACAATGAGTTCATTCCGGGAGATTGGCTTAAAATAACAATAGGCGAAAATAAATATAAAAACATCCCTGTTATGGATATTACGCACTCAACAAACCCGGATGGCTTATGCCTTCTTATAACGCCCGAGGATGCATTATCCGAAATTATTACACAGACACCGGCTGACGGTATAATAACAAGAACCATAACAGAAAAGACTGTATGTGATGCTCCGTATGATGCGATGTATGTTGATTATCTGTTGATGAAGATATGCGAATATCAGCGTGACTGGACGGCATATGCGCAGTATAAGCAGAGATATGAAAGTCTCTATGATGACTACCGTAAATTTGTAGAGGAGCGCAAGCCTGCAAAAGATACAGGGTGGAAGAACTGGTGGTGATGTAGCATGCACGATGAAATTGAGGTTGACGAACGGGGCAGATACACAGACTGTCACTTTTATAAGAAACGGGGGTGCAAAGCGATATGTGAATGTCTGAAAGCATTTTACAATTTTGAACCGGGCAGAGATATGAATAAATTATGTTGCGGCTGTCCGTTCTTCAAAACAGACGAAGAATATAACAAAGGGTTCCGAAAAGGACTTATTGAGACCGTTGAATAGAAAGGAGATTTTAAAAAATGGAAAACACAGAAACACAGGAAACCGTACAGGAGGAAAGAGCTGTCACAGCAGAGGACATAGACAACCTTTCCGGTGATGAATTTGCGGCATACATAGAAGCCATGCGCAGCGGAGGGGATTATGCTATTCCTCATACCGAAACAAGCAGTGACGATAACACATCTGATTCCGAAGACGGAGACAACGAAAATACGGCAGACGATACCGCAGATGAAAATAACTCCTCAG
>JBJEIW010000235.1:0-5782 GCA_051877435.1 Candidatus Ornithomonoglobus sp. | reverse complement strand
CGGCGGACAGCTTCCAACTGTATTCAAAACGCATTTTACTGAGGTTGGTCAGTGTATTGACGCGGGATATGTAGCCGATCTTTCGGATGTTTTGCAGGAGCGCGGTTATGACGGTATGTTCAACAGTAAGGTGCTTGATGTTGTATCAAGAGACGGACAAATATACGCGTTCCCGACTGAGGCATATATGCTCGGAATGGCATATAACACAGAGCTTTTTGAGGCAGCGGGGCTTATGGAGACCGACGGCACTCCGAAGCAGCCCGAAACATGGGATGATGTTGTTGAATTTGCGGTAAAAATCAAGGAAGCAACGGGCAAGCCGGGCTTTATATTCCCGTCATCGAGCAATTACGGCGGATGGCTTTTCACAAACCTTGCATGGTCCTTCGGAACTGAATTTATGAAGCAGGAAGAAGACGGGAGCTGGAAGGCGACCTTTAACAGCGAGGAATGTGCGGCAGCACTGCAGTGGGTGAAGGACCTTAAATGGAAATACGACGTTCTGCCGTCAAATACGCTTATTGACGGATCGGAGTATTATAAGCTGTTTTCAACGGGCAACGGAGCTATGCTTATAGCTGCCGGAGACTGCCCCAAACGGGTTACGCAGTATGATATGAAGCCCGATCAGCTCGGTATGTTTGCAATTCCGGCAGGGCCGGCGCGTCATGTGTCGCTTCTGGGCGGAACTCTCAATTCCGTTTCCGGAACATCTACCGACAAACAGAAAGAAGCCGCTGTGCGTTGGATTGAAACAAGCACAAGCTTTAAAGCAACAGACGCTTACAAGGATACTACTGAGAGAGATATTCAAAGAAAGCTTAATGAAAATCAGCTCATCGGAATTAAGAGCATGAGCGTATGGAGCGAGGAAGCGGAATCCGTTCAGTATATGAACGAGCTTATAGACAAGTATGCAAACAGCAATCCGAACCATGTAAGGCTTTACAATGAATTTGTAAACAGCGATGTCGAGATTCAGGCGGAGGAACCGATGTGCTCGCAGGAGCTTTACGGAATTCTTGACGGATGTATTCAAGAGGTACTCATAAACAAGAATGCGGACTGTGCTGCTCTGCTTGATAAGGCTTGTCAGGATTTCCAGACAAACTATCTTAACAATATAAGCTTTTAATCAAGAGGTTATATAGACATGAAAAAATTACAAAAAAAGTCATATACGGATTTGAAGCGTAGAAGGAGAAACGGAGCCGCCATCAGAAATAATATTGACGCGTGGGTGCTGATGCTGCCAATGGTAGTTATTCTCTACTTATTTGTGTGGCGTCCGACGGTTCTCGGAGGTATGTGGTCATTCTTTAAAATGCGCGCGTATACTCCGGGAGAATTTATAGGGCTTGATAACTATAAGGCTGTAGTAACCAATACTCAATTCTGGCCTATGATGTGGAATACGATTAAATACGTTTTCTGGTCATTGATAATAGGTTTTTTGCCTCCGGTTCTTATTGCGGTAATGCTTAATGAAATGGTTGTCATGAAAAAGGCAATGAGGATACTGATATACATACCGGCAGTCATTCCCGGAATTGCGGCAATGCTTATGTGGTACTATATATACTATCCGGATCAGACAGGACTTCTGAACTCAGTTTTTGCTCATCTGGGTATGCAGCCCTACGGGTGGCTTCAGGACCCGAAATTCACGATTATCGGTATTGTTATCTACAAGACGTGGATAGGCTTTGCGGGAACAATGCTGCTGTACTTTTCAGCGGTGCAGGGTGTGTCACCGGAGCTTTATGAGGCGGCAATTATTGACGGGGCAAATATCTGGCAAAGAGGCTGGCATATCACAAGACCTGCGCTTGAGGGAATTCTTCTGCTCAATCTTGTGCGGCAGATTATAAGCGTATTCCAGACTCTTGAGGAGCCTCTGGCAATGACAGGCGGCGGTCCGAACGGAGCGTCAACAACTCTGGCATATCAGCTGTATCAATACGGCTTCAACAGCGGCGGTAAGGCTACCGGTCAGGCAATGGCGCTGGGCGTAATAATATTTGCCGTATTAATAGTATTTACCTGCTTCTACTTTGTTCTTAACAAAAAAGTCGAGGACAGATATTAAGGAGGATTGTTGAAATGGCATATTTTAAGGATAAATTCAGAAACAAGCAAACAGGTCTCCTAAGCGCTTCGGATTTTAAAACACTAAGCGGCAGGGTGGTATATATTATATTTACGCTTCTGCTTGTCTGTGTCTGCCTGATCGCTGTTATTCCGGCAATCTGGACTCTGCTCACGGCATTTAAGGATACTCAGGAAATATACGGTTCATTTTCGTTCTTTCCGCAGGAGCTGTCATGGAACAGGATAGTAACAAGATTATCCGAATCTTGGAAGGCACTTCAGCTCGGCAGCTCCTTTATTAATACGATCATATTATCCATAGGCAATCTGGTTGTAAAGATAGTGGTATGCGGCTTTGGAGGATATGTGCTTTCAAGACTGAAGCCAAAGGGCACAAAGCTGATATTTGCGCTTGTCGTATGGACCATGATGATGCCGGGGCAGATAAGAATCGTGCCTAATTACATGAGCTGGCTTCACTTCCCGTTCGCAAACGGTACGGGCGGCGTGAATCTTCTTGATACCTATTGGCCTATGTGGCTGGGCGCAGGCGCGGATACCTTTACTGTATTGCTTTTCAAGAACAGCTTTGACGCGCTTTCAATATCCTATGTTGAGGCGGCAAAGCTTGACGGCTGCAGCAATTACGGAGTATTTTTCAGAATTATGCTTCCGCTCTCAAAGCCGATAATGATTTTCGTTGCAATCACAACATTGAGCGCATCGTGGTCGGATTTCTTCACGCCTCTTCTGGTGCTTGATAAGCATGCTGTGCTTCCGCTCAAGATATACAGACTGGCAAAGGATACAAGTATCCAGATGAATACATACTTTATGGGACTTGTTTTTGCGGCTATTCCTCCGTTCATAATCTTCCTGATCTTCCAGCGGCAGATTATGGGAGGCGTTAATATCGGAGGCGTAAAAGGTTAAGCTTATATTCGACGCTGACTGAATCCACCAAATATATCCGTATGAGATATACAGCGGAGAATATATCAAAAAAATCATGTTGTAGAGGACAACAAAGCAAAGGGCAAAACCTCAGCGGCGGGAAATATCTTCCACCCCCGCCGCACGGCGCTCTTTGAAGGTGACAAATGACAAAGCTTTGTATAAACCGGATTTTATGAAAGGAGTTAATGTCTTATGAGATTTCTCGGCACAGGAGCCGGAGAAGGTATTCCGGATCCGTTCTGCACCTGCGAGGTCTGTGAGAATGCAAGACGCGTCGGAGGAAAGGAGATACGGGCAAGATCCTCGTTCCGGCTCGATGATGAGGTTATAATAGATATTGGCGGTGATTATTTTTCGCAGTCGTGGCTGCTTAACGAGCCGCTGTATAATATACGTCACATGGTATTTACCCATTCGCATGGTGATCATCTCAGATTTGACGTGTTCTGGGAGAGACATGTGAGACGTGCGGGCGCGGAATTTCCGATGCATATATATCTTACCGAAGACGCCTTTAAGGTGTTTGACGATAAAGGCAGTCCCGATTTCCTCTCGGAAAAAAATATAATAAAACACAGACTGGAATTTTATAAAAAATACAGAATAGGCAATTATGATTTCACACCGTTAAAAGCGGATCATTTTGGAGATTTCAATGACCGCGGCGCAAATTATCTGGTGGAATGTGATAAATTTAAAATGTATTATGCGGTCGATTCGGGATGGTTCCCGGATGAAACCATACAATATCTGAAAAATGCCCGGCTGGACATATTCATCGGTGAGCTGACGTTCCCCGTACCGGGCAGGACCTATGATCCCGAAATGCGCGGGCATATGGATATGGAAATATGTCTCAGACATCTTGACAGGCTTTACGGCGCAAATATTATCGACGACCATACTAAGGTATATTTTACGCATATAGGACCTGTCGGAGCAAATCATGCACAGCTTGAGGCATATTTTAAGGCGCTTGGTCTGCCCTATGACGTTACGGTAGCATATGACGGACTAAGTATATAAAGAACGAAAATATAACACAGAGTGAAAACGGACTACGTCCAGTTACGCTTGCTTTGCGTTTGTAATATAAAATAAAAATCGAAGAGGTGACAGATATGTTAAAAAGAATCTTAAGCTGTATTATTACAGCTGCAATAACAGTCGGATTTCTTCCGGCAGCGACAGAAGTTTCTGCGGCAGACAGCAGTTCGGGTTATGCGGAATATACATTCGGCAGTGTAATCACAAATACAAATGTCACGGGTGTGTTAATAAGCAATAAGCAGACCGTTGAAAAGGACGGAAAACAGGCACTCGTGAGAACCCCGTCGGATCTGTATATGTATGTGTCACTGAATTCAAATGTATTCAAAAATGAAGCCGGTCAGCCGGTTAAGATAAGCGTTGAATACTATGACGAGGGGACGGGCTGCTTTACACTGGCATATGACGGCCCGTATAATACCGCATATCCAACTCATTCGCATACGAATGCTGATGATATTGTGTATATGACAAACGATAAAAAATGGAAGGTACATGACTTCTATCTTGACGATATAAGCTTTGCGCATAAATATGTCAGCGGATATGATTTTCGTGTGGCACTCTGGTCAGATGAAATGGGAATGTCTGATGATAATATTTATATCCACTCGGTAAAGGTTGAGAAGCTTCCTGTATACAGACCTTACAGAACGGTATTTTCCTCGGAGATGACAGGAAACAATTTCGGACCGAAGGACGATAAGCGCGTCACCGTGTCTTTTTCGGACAGATATGGACTGTCGCTTTTTTCCTCTGTGGAGTACAAGCTTAAGGATTCAGGCGGAAGCGCTGTTTTGAGCGGCTCATTCAGCTTCAGTACGGCTGCAAATGGCAGTTATAAAAAAACGCTTGATTTAAACTCCGTAAAAAAATTCGGACTATATACGCTGGAGGTAACTGTTAAAACGAGCGGGCTATATGACGGCAGCAGGACAGAGTTCACACAGACCGATAAATGCGATTTTGCTTATATAAATAAACCCGAGGTAAAAAATCCGAAAATGAATGCAGTCACGCACGGCATACGCTGGGGAGAAGAGCTTACGGCGGATATTGCCGATTATGCAGGCTTTGGTTATGTTCGTGATGAGATTGCATGGGCGGAGGTTGAAAAAACAATGGGTGTGTATGCAGTACCTGACAGCAGCGCGGCATATACGAGTGCGGTAGAAATGCGGGATATGAATTATATGCTCATCTTAGATTACGGTAATGCGCTTTATGACACGGACAGCTCAGGCTCTTCCATGGTGGCGCCTCATACTGACGCAGGTCTTGAGGCGTGGGGCAATTATTGCAGATATATGGCTCAGCAGTACAAGGGATATATAAAGACCTTTGAGGTATGGAACGAGTACAATCTGACAGACTTTAACCCAACAAATGAGAATGAAGAAAATTATGTTAAGATGTGCAAAATAGCCTATGAACAGATCAAGGCTGTTATACCCGATGCCGAGATTGTAGGGATGTGCTTTGCGGGTACTGATCCGGTGCGTATGCGTAAGGTATTCGAGCTTGGAGGATATGAGTATATGGATGCGGTATCCTGTCATCCTTATGACTGGAGCGGCAGCTTTGACAATGAATATTTCGTAACGCGGCTCAGGGAGGTATGCGATCTGCTCGACGAGTACGCGGGTGCAGGTAATCAGAGAAAGCCGCTTTATCTGTCTGA
>JBJEIW010000234.1:0-1533 GCA_051877435.1 Candidatus Ornithomonoglobus sp. | reverse complement strand
GGCTTTACACTCTCAAACGGAATGGAAACATATGTCAGCAAGGGAATAGTACATGACGAGAAAACTCTTTTGTGTCACCTTACGTCATATTTGTATATACTGAGGTTTAATGACCTCGCTTTTGCTTCTATGGCGCGCAGGGGAGAGGATATCGAGGAGCTTGATATGCTCTGCTCGGCATACCGCGCGCCCTATGAGCTGCGCGATGGGAGCAGACGGCAGTGCATGAGATTTTTAAAGCTGCATACGGAGCTTGATGATTATATGTCCCTTAAAAAATATCTCTCCCTTATAAAGGAGAAGAAATGCGACGGGCATTACTGTATTGCAATGGGCTTGTTTATAAAGGAAATCGGAACGGATATAGAAACCGCTCTTGAGCTGTACTGCTACAGCATTATATCGGCTATGACGAACCATGCCGTAAAGCTTGTTCCGCTGCGTCAGCTTGACGGGCAGAGAGCTTTGTTTGAGGCATCGGAGAAAATTCCCGAAACGGTGCGGGGCGCGCTGCGGACGGATAAATCGGAGCTTGGCGCCGGAGGGTGCGGCTTTGATATACGCTCAATGCAGCATGAGGGGCTGTATTCGCGGCTGTATATGTCATAGGCGACATAAGTGAACAGTGAATAATGAATAGTGAATAGTGAATAGTGAATAGTGAATAGTGAATAATTTACAGGAGGAAGAATGTGGGGTACATAAAGATTGGAGTGGGCGGGCCGGTCGGCTCCGGCAAAACCGCCTTGATCGAAAGGCTCACAAGAATAATGAGTGAGGAATACAGCATATGCGTTGTTACCAATGATATTTATACAAAGGAGGACGCGGAGTTTCTTATCAAAAATTCCGCTCTCGATCCCAAACGCATTGTGGGAGTGGAAACAGGCGGCTGTCCGCATACAGCGATACGCGAGGACTGCTCAATGAACCTTGAAGCCGTTGAGGAAATGGCGGAAAGCTTTCCCGATGTTGAGATAATATTTATAGAGAGCGGCGGTGATAACCTCAGCGCCACCTTCTCGCCCGATCTTGCCGACGCTTCAATCTATGTGATAGATGTCGCGCAGGGAGAAAAGATACCGCGGAAGGGCGGCCCCGGTGTAACTCGCTCAGACCTGCTTGTAATAAACAAAACTGACCTTGCGCCCATGGTCGGCGCAAGCCTTGAGGTCATGGCGTCGGATTCGGAAAGAATGAGAGAAGGACGTCCGTTCCTGTTCACGAACCTTATGACGCTTGAGGGCGTAGATAAGGTGATAGAGTGGATAAAGCGCGATGTGCTGTTTGAAGGTCTGTAATGGGTAAGCTGTATATAGAAACAAGCTGCGCAAACGGCAGAACGGTTGTATCCGACAGCAGTTTTACAGCTCCGTTTAAAATAACCAAGCCTTTTTATAACGGTGATACGGCTGAGATTATGATAATGCAGGCATCAGCCGGAATACTTGAGGGCGACAGTCATGAGCTTGAGTTTAATGTCAGAAGCGGCAGCAGGGTAATAATAACAGGTCAGTCATATACAAAGCTGTT
>JBJEIW010000233.1:0-5990 GCA_051877435.1 Candidatus Ornithomonoglobus sp. | reverse complement strand
CGGTTACAAGCGTCTGTAAGGTTCCTATTGATGAAGCAAAAAAACTCATATTTCTTTTTCCGGATTTTTTCGGGAGTATATTTTCCTTTATCTCTTATGTACTGACAATTCTCCCGTATCCGGCTTATCTCCTTTCTTCTAATTTCAGACGAAGCAGATTCGTCCTTGCCAGCGCTTCCGCAGCTTTTTCAGCCTGCGGCTTTACGCTCTCCTTAGTTTTATCATATAAAAACATATTTTACAACAGAATATAGTGCCCCTATTTTTAGTCCGCCATAATAATTTGAATGATTTCTTACATTGACTATACAAATAACATTTTGTTATCATCTACGATTTTTACTGAAAACAGAAAAAGAGAGTAATCAAAATGAATTAACATTTCATTACTCTCTCGTATAATAGTATTTGCAAGGATATTTTAACCATAGATATTCCCTTGCAAAATATCTATTTGTCAAATCGTCTAACCTGTGGTTTAATAGATGTATAAATCATCTCGGTATATGCCTTCACTCCTTGAACTTCATGTTCTCCAAAAGACTGCATCCTGTTCCTGTAGTTTTCTTCTCACCGAAAGCTGCTTTCCACAGGTCTTGGGATGGCTCTTGCAGTTGAGCCTCGTGCATATCCCTCTGTGGCTTATTCATATATGCGAGTTTGCTGTTTCTACAGGCTCCACAGGTTCTACGATTTGATTTATGAAATCTTTTTTGAAAGTGAGGTGTTTTCTTTGACTGAAACTCTTTTTGTCGGTATTGACGTCAGCAAACTTTCCAACACTGTCCGCTGTATGGACTTCTTCGGGGATTCTCTTTTTCTCAAAGATTTCCCTAACGATAGGTTTGGTGCCGAAAATATCAGAGATTCTATTAAGAATGTCATTCTGCACTCAGATTTCACTTCTGTTGTTATCGGAATGGAGTCTACATCTGTTTATGCAGAGCTGTTAGCTTCTTTCCTACAGAATGACTCATTCCTGTTAAAGTGGAATGCTAAGGTTTTCATACTTAATCCTAAGCAGGTCAACAATTTCAAGAAATCTTATCCGGAGTTACCAAAAACGGATAACATTGATTCCTTAATCATCGCTGACTTCCTTCGGTTTCGCAGACCTTCCAATGAAGTTGTCTTTGATGAAAAGTATGTTGCCTTGCGTTCCTTAACCAGAGCGAGATTTCAATTGGCTCAGAATCTTAGCAGAGAAAAATCAAGATTTTTAAATACTTTGTTTTACAAGTTTTCTAACCTTGATTCCTCTAAGGTGTTTTCTGATACATTTGGTGCTACTTCTCTGGCTGTCATCACTGATTTCTTCTCTGTTGATGAAATCAATGATACTACTCTTGAACAGCTTACTAATTTCATTGCAGAAAAAGGTAAAAACCATTTTGCTGATCCTGAATTAGTTGCCAAAGAGCTTAAAGCCGCTGCAAGAGGCTCATACAGACTTTCTAAGGTTGCAGCTGATTCTATTAATCAACTGCTCGCTGTCCGTATTGCCGGTATTCGCTCATTACAGAAACAGATAACCGAAATGGACAAAACTATTTCAGCTTATATGGAATTGTTTCCTAAAGTCCTTTTGAGCGTTCCCGGAATAGGTCCTGTATATAGCGCAGGTATTATTGCTGAAATCGGTAATATCAAACGATTTCAAAGCCATAATTCACTTGCTAAATATGCAGGTCTATCGTGAACAAAATATCAATCGGGTAAGTTTGAATCCGATAATACAAGACTGATAAATTCGGGTAACAGATATTTAAAATATTATCTGTCAGAAGCTGCAAACAAGGTGAGAATGCACGACACCACGTTTAAAAACTTCTACTCTTCCAAACTTAAGGAAGTCCCGAAGCATCAGCACAAACGTGCTCTCGCATTAACTGCAAGAAAGTTAGTCAGGTTGGTGTACTCACTACTTAGCACCAACCGCTTATATACACCGCCTATAAAGTAGGCATTAAATCCTGTTAAAAAATCCCATTATAACAGGTTTTATTAGGGTGTTGTCTTTTTGCGCTTTTTTGAGCATATTTTGTATTATTTTATTAAAACTTTTTTTCATTTCCCTCTTGACATTTTACCGAAAGTCTTTTCTATGTGATGAATTTGTTTGTGAGTTTTCGTAAGGTTTTTCGTAAAAACACAATTTCAAGTTTTTTAACCCATAACAAATGGCTCTGTTAAGCCATTTCTAAGCCTGTTACTGCTCAAGCGGCTTCATTTCGGGAAAAGAAGTCGGCAGCAATGAATGCCGCGTTTATTCAAGCTTTATTGAAATCACCGTCTCTCTCTCCGAAAAGCATTTATGGGAGGTTGGTGCAGGCAGGCTTTATAATCTTGAGCTGACGGTTGAAAAAGACGGAGCAACACTTGATTTCGTACAGAGTTATTTCGGTTTAAGAACAGTATGTCTTGACGGACGCGCCTTCAAGATAAACGGCAAGTCGGTATTCGGCAGATGGGTGCTCGATCAGGGCTTCTATCCCGACGGCATTTATACAGCGCCCACAGATGAGGTGCTTAAAAACGATATTCTCTATTCAATGCAGCTTGGCTTTAACGGTGCAAGACTGCACGAAAAGATTTTTGAACCGAGATTCCTCTATTGGGCGGATAATCTCGGCTACATAGTATGGGGCGAACACGCCAACTGGGAGCTTGATATAACGGAGATGGGACAGATACAGTATTTTCTGCCCGAATGGCTTGAGGCGCTTGACAGAGATATGTGCCACCCCTCAATTATCGGCTGGTGTCCGTTAAATGAAACATGGGATTTTGAGGGCAGAAAACAGTCCGATGAATTGGTACGGCTTATATATCTTGCCACAAAAGCTGTAGATCCTACAAGACCGGTAATTGATGCAAGCGGTAACTTCCATGTACAAACGGATATATTCGATGTACATGATTATGAGCAAAATCCTGAGATTTTTACTGCCAATTACGCGCAGCTTACAGACGGTATTATGAGAGATACCACCTATAACAATCCTGCCTTAAGAAAACGCCAGCAATATAACGGAACCGATCCTGCCTTTGTCAGCGAATACGGCGGTATCAGATGGGCGCCCGATAAATCGGAGGGTTGGGGCTACGGCGAAGGCCCGAAGACCGAGGAGGAATTTATTGCACGTTATAAAGGACTTACGGAGTCACTTATTAATAATCCGTATATGATGGGTTTCTGCTATACTCAATTATATGATGTAGAACAGGAGGTAAACGGTCTTATGACCTATGACCGCAAATTCAAGTTTGATCCGGAAATTATACGCAGAATAAACACTCAGCCCGCAGCTATAGAGGAAGATTAACATCTGTCTATTACCTGCAAGTAAATCACAGCTGTCGGCATATCGAATTATCCTCCGACAGCTGTGGTTAAGTTAATCATATCTTAAAAATTTGCGGGACCCTAATTTTGTCCAAAAATGATTTATGTAAACTTAAAATCAGGTTTACACAAAATTCGGAGTTGTCTCCATTTTTACCAAAAATTCTTGATTTTTGGCTTTGTTATGCCATTTTTCATTTATAAAGTAACACTCAAATTTTAATACACAGTCCTTTTAAGTAGGCTAAAATGCTATTTCTACAATTTATGATGTGTATCATAAAGCATATCATAGATTGTTATTCTGGATTATACGAAGATACTGTTATCAAATCTGCTGTCACTCTGTGTAGGTTATTCTGCTTTTAACTTTGAATTTTCCTCAGTATTTCATCTTCACGAGAGTATTTTTTATCCATATAAAGTGTGTCGTTCCGTTTAAATCCTCTGTTTTTACCATAATCATGGTACATACCTACTTCAAATTCGTTGATACCATATTCACTCTAAACATAGAAAATAGCAAGTATCATAGTTTATATATAATCTTTTGTGCGGTAAAATGCGCCCCAGAATCCCACGGAACAATTTCGGTTGCAAGTTCATTTCCGGCACTACCTTACAAAACCTCCGACTTTAGTTTTATTTTGCTGTTGTTTGTTAATAAATGAATCAAAAGCTTTTATTCCACAACCGCATAGCATACTTTATCCTTGAAGGCTACGCCGTACTTTATTATATTCCTGTACCCCTGACTTCTCGCTTCTGCCGCGTAGTCACAGTCATTGATCTGACGCAGTGCTCTGTTTGCCGCCGTGTCTGCCTTTTCATTGCCTTTACAAACCTTAAATTCAAGAATTATCGCATTCTGAGCGCTGTCCTGCTGATATAATATCAAATCGCTGCGTCCGTTCCCGGTTTCGCGGTTTGACTCGGCTTTATAGTATATATTTCCCGCAAGTAGGCCCGATATAAGTCCGTGATAAAACGCTTCAGTATTATCGTAAAAGCTTATGCTTGCTTTTAAGAGCTTTGTTATCGGCTCGGCAAATCCCGCCGCGTCACGACCTATCAGCGCAGTATATAAATCATCCTTATTTATTGCCCTTTTATATGCGTTGAAGTACTGCATGATTATATCGGTATAACAATCATGTATCTCAAGATTAGGTATAACCAATGAATATAAAGCTTTTGTCCCGACCTTTTTAACTGACTCTATTTTCAGATAGCCCGTAAAGAACAGAAAGCTCCATATATTCTCATTACTTTCCGTCAAATCTCCGTAGGTCACGGTTTCCTTCAGATACGTTTCGATGCTATCTCCATGTACTAATCTTTCCACTGCTGCTTTGGTCTCATCATCGGACTGTCCTACCAATGTTCTTATGATATTATTTGAGCTTGTGTTAATCCAGTTCGCCTTAGGGATTTCGTCCGGATTGGATGTCAGATCGTCAACATAATACATTATGCTCCAAGGATTATATATTTCGGTTTTTCCGAACAGATAACCGTCATACCATTCCTTTATAACTCCGAATTTATCCTCTAAATCATAATACTCCAGCAAATTGAGAACCTCATATTCCTCAAAGCCGAAATGCTCCGCATATTTCACGCTCAGTATTGTATTTGTTTTTAAATTGTTCAGTCCGGTAAAGATGCTCTCCTTTGATATTCTGAGACACCCTGTTATCACTGAAAACTCAAGTGCCGGATTTGTTTTAAGTGCAGACTCGAACAGCGAACGAATAAATCTCACCATCTCGTCATAATAACCCGAAAAATACGCATCCTCCAGCGGCACATCGTATTCATCTATGAGTATAATCGTGTTTGCCCCATAATACTGCTTAAGACATACACTCAGGAGTTGGACTGCACTGCTCCACTCAGCATCCTCATCCATATTCAAAATTCTACGATACTGTTTTTCATCCTCTTTATTTATTTTATCACTACTCAGAATATATTTATTATTTATAAACTGTCTCTGGATTTCGTATTTCAGTTTTTTCAATGCGTCCGCGTAATTGCCCTGCTTAGCACATTTCATTGACAGTGTAATAACAGGATGAGTGTTTCGATACATCGAAATCTCGTCATAATGCTCTGAAATTTTCAGTCCGTCGAAAAGATACGCGTTATCCTTTTCGGTTATATCAAAGAAATATCTAAGCATACTGAAATTAAGCGTTTTTCCAAACCGTCTCGGTCTTGTGATAAGATTATTCTGTCCGCCGTTATGAAGCAGGTCATAGATAAGCATTGTCTTATCAACATAATAAAAACCACCGTCCATAAGCTGTTTAAAATCCTCATAGCCTATGGGTATCCTCTTTTTTCCATTATTAAGCAGCATATCAGCTCACCTCCCGCACATTTTATGATATATGTTTTTTTCTAAGTATACCATAAATTTGCGAAATAATCAACCGCATTTTAAAAATAAAATTATCCCTTTAGAATCGTTGATTATTACCGTTCTCGTTAGTAGTAAAACGGTAGTAATCACGTTAATTATCCGCAGCATTTTGCCCTTATTTGCCCAATTGTGGGCAATCAAGAATACTTATCCCTACCTTCTGCCGTGGCATACGAATAAAATTTTTGTCATTCGTTATAAAACTCCTTAAACCCT
>JBJEIW010000232.1:0-6028 GCA_051877435.1 Candidatus Ornithomonoglobus sp. | reverse complement strand
TCAAGCGGTTAAGACTTCGGCCTCTCACGCCGACAACGCGGGTTCGATTCCCGCAGGAGTCACCAAGAGGAAAATAATAAAAGGACCTTGATTGAGGTCCTTTTATTATATGAATCAGAAAAAGAAAAAGAAAAAAGAAAAAAATCTCAAAAATTTTAACGAAAAGCTTGACAAACCACCTTGTTATGTAGTATAATAGCTATTGTGTTGTACGAGTTATATTACTATAGCACAGATTATTTCCATCGAGTCCGTTTAGTAATTGACTTGCCGGGAGGAGGGAATATAGGATGTCTGAAATTAGAATTAAAGAGAATGAATCACTTGACAGTGCATTGAGAAGATTTAAGCGTCAGTGTGCAAAGTCAGGTGTCATGGCTGAAGTAAGAAAGCGTGAGCATTATGAAAAGCCGAGCGTTAAGCGCAAGAAGAAGTCAGAAGCAGCCAGAAAGAGAAAGTATTAATCTTTAGAGGCGCAGAAATGACTATTAAAGAAAAGCTCAAAGAGGATCTTAAAACCGCTATGAAGGAAAAGGACACAGTTCGGAAGAATGTTGTCCAGCTTATCAAGGCAGGAGTTTTACAGGTTGAAAAGGATAAAAAGATAACACTGGATGATGAAGGTGTTACGGACGTAATTGCAAAGCAGTTGAAGCAGCGCAGAGACTCGCTTCCGGATTACGAAAAGAGTGGGCGTGAGGATCTTATTGCCCAGCTTAAACGAGAAATGGAACTTCTGATGGAATATCTGCCGGCTCAGCTTTCTCACGATGAGCTTGTTGAGATCGTATCAAAGGCTGTAAAAGATACCGGCGCTTCGACCGTTAAGGATATGGGTAAGATAATGGCAGCTGTTATGCCAAAGACAAAGGGCAGAGCAGACGGTAAGGAAATTAATAAAATTGCCAGAGAGCTGTTAAGCTGAGAGTATCCCGGTAAAATTGAATTTTAACGGAGGGAGATAAAAGATTATCTCTTTCCGGTACATGCTTGTATAGCTCAGTTGGTAGAGCAGCTCATTCGTAATGAGCAGGTCGCAGGTTCGAGTCCCGTTACAAGCTCCATAGAAAAATGGCTTAGATATGCGGTTTCTAAGCCATTTTCTTTTGTCTTTTTCATAGTATGACTTCGGCGCTCCTACAGAATCAACCGATATAATTTAAACCGGCAGATAAAACGCAGCCGGCAGCGGATCAATTTCCGCTGCCGGCTTTTGCATGATTATCTTTTTAGAGATATACTCAGCGCATATTATTGATAATTCTTTCAAATACCGCTGCCGCCTGAGCTCTTGTTGTGTTTGACTTAGGAGCGAAAGTATTATCATCATTTCCGGACATAATACCGTTATCCAGATTCCAAATTACCGCATCCCTTGCATAATCGGAAATATCTGCGTTATCGGCATAATTTAATATTCCGTTCGCTTCCGTATTATACTCCTTAAACTGAGCATATCTGTAAATGATGGCTGCCATCTGTTCACGGGTAATATTCTGTTCGGGAGCAAATTCATCATCTGAATATCCCTCAACAATACCGTTAAGCCGTGCCCAATATACCGCATCTCCGTACCAGCTATCCGCGTCTACATCTGCAAACGGATAGCCTAATATTTCATTTGATATATCCGGCTCATTTTCTATTCTGTACAGTACCGTTACAAACATCGCCCTTGTAATATCATATTCAGGCGCGAATTCCGTATCGCTCACGCCGACCATCAAGCCGTTTTCAAACGCGTATTTTACCGAATTATAATACCATGCAGTTTCAGAAACATCAGCAAACCAATTATTATCTGACGGTGCAGCTGTTTCTGACGGCGCTGCAGTAGGTATAGGCGCAGGTGTTGCTTTTGATGATGAGCCACCGCCGCCGCCTGATGATGAACTGCTGCTCTTAACGGTAACGGTTACTTCATCTTTCTTTATCAGACTTTCGGGAACCTCCTCCAGAACATCCAGCTCTTCTCCGACACCAAGACTGTTAATCTGTGTGATGTTGATATTCGGTACCGCATACGCTGTAAGAGTTGCTTTTCCCGCCTTTACGCCGATAACGGAATTTCCGCTTACCCGAAGTATACTGCTGTCAGAGCTTACAAGTCTTACGCTGCTTTCGTTCACAGACTGATTTATAATATCATTGCTGATTTGTTTTGTTTCATTAACCTTAAGCGATATACTGTCGCTGCCGAAATCGACTGAGCCGACATCCGAAAGAATTTCACAAGCCGCCTTGTTATACCTTAATGCTCTGTCTGCGCTGCGGACAGCAACATTTTCATCCCCGACATACAGCTTAACCTGTAATGTATAATGCTGAAGCGTGCTGTCATTTTCGTCTTCCGTCAGCATATTTTCGGGGATCTGCACGCGGATACGCTGCCGCGTCATTCTCTGCGCCGCAAGACTTCCGATATCGATTTTCTCAATTTCCTCGCTGTCGATGTCCTTTACCGCGCTTATAACCGCCGTCACATTCGCGGCAATATTGCCGTTATTTTTCACCTCAAAGAGTACGTCCGCCTCTCTGCTGTTAAATTCCTCGATGCTCATTGTTTCGGCGGAAATTTCAGCTTTTTTCTCAATGATGAATTCTTCTTCGTCTATGAGTCTTAAACCAAACTCTCCGCAATCCCGGGCAATATCGTTCTCGTCAATCCACGAAGTATCTGACGCGTCAAAAAGCTTTGCCTCAACCGTTGTGTTGTCGGGAACACTGCCCTCCTGTGTATAGGAGCAGTTTGCAAAAACCGATTGCGACGGATTAAGAACGCCGTCATACATGCTTACGCCTATTCGCTTTTTCTCACCGTCTGTATTCATCCAGAATTCTGTAACGTATTTACCGCTGTCAGGCGCCGGATATGCAATGCCGTCTGAGTTTACAGACCGAACCGTTCTGTCCGGAGCAAGACCATGATTTGAAGCGAAAACGCTGAAATTAACAGCGCTGTCATCATACAGATAGTCTGACGACATTCCTATTCTGTCTATTTTCACATCACCCGACGGTATATGCGCGGCTGTCATTAAAACAGTCCCGCCTTCCTCCGTTTTGCCCTTGAACAGCAATCTCAGATTTCCAAATGTGACATCATCATAAGGTGTCTGCACTGTAAACTCGCCGCAGCTTATGCCTTCAAGTGTCAGGAGAGGCACAGGATTGCTCCAGCCCACAACAGACAGCGAATCATCCGACTGCGTTTCCGGAGGCAGATTATATACTGAACCATACAGCATCATTTCATTTGTTGCGTTATCCGGCTGCGTCCATACAATGTACGCACGTCCTGTTTCGTCTGTACATACCGCAAAATCATTATACGGCGCGCTTACTGCCGCCAACGGCGGAACTCTTAATTCTGTAACAATAGTATCATAGCTTTCGTCCATTTGATTTGCAATATACCAGAACTCACGGTATCCGCCGCCTTCCGCAACCCTAAGTGTCGGCTCATAAACATCTCCCGATTCACCGTGCTGGAATGTTGCCGCTATATCAGCGTAAGAAATTCCGCTGCTGCGCTGCGCATTTCCGTCCGCGTCATATGAGGTGAACTGATCAGAGTGGAAGAAAAGCATTGCCGTTCCAACACCCGAAGCAAATTCAAGCTCTGAATATGAGCCCGTCTTATCGGTTACGCGAACAGGCAGCTTATAGTTGGGATCATCTGTCCCCGCTTCGCCTAAGTTGTCGTTGCACAGAACAAATATATCTCTGTCCTCGCTGGTGGACATATCCTTATCCCAGTCAACAATATATGCAAGATAAGATATACTGCCTGTCGAGCATGCCGCTATTTCTGTTATATAGTTGAAGTCCTCCCCGCCGATACGCGTATCAACAAACTGCTGACCGTACCACTGCTCTGTGTATTCCTCCTCATCAATACCGACTTGTGCAAGCGTCAGCTTTTGCTCCTCGGTGTATTCCTCCGACCATTCGCCTGTTGACACATTATAGTCACGGTACGCAATAATCGATTCCGTTGAAGCAATGCTGTTCATAACCTCGCTGCTGTCTGAGGATATTATGTTATAATCAGCCTTCAGATAATATACTCTGTACAGCATATTTCCGTCAGTATCACGGAAGGGAGCCGGAGCGGAATATGTGTCAGATGAGGTATCGCTTTCGGTTGTGTTTGTAACATTCATAACAGAACCTATCTGCATATCGGAGGTGTTAAAGACTGCCGACTTCAGATTCATTGAGCGCAGCGCGTCATTTATCCCTGCCGCATTGTCAAGAACCTTATCGGCAGACGACCATGTAACGAGGATATTACCGTCGCTCAGCAGACACAATGCCGGATAATCGTCCAATGTTCCGTCATCATCAATAATCTGCGGCGCTTCCCATGTGCTGCCTCCGTCTGTTGAACAGGTATAGTATAACGCGTATCTGTTGACATCAGCTCTTTGCGGAGCATCGTCTATATAGACCGCAAAAATATCATCATCACCGAAGCGGACGCTCTGCATGGAGCCGTATTCCGCTGTACCTGTCTGAAGTATTTTGGGTTCGGAATTATCACTTGCGGCAAACAGCCCCATTCCGCCGTCAAGCCAGCCTGAACGTTCGGACAGGTAACTGCGGTCACTTTGAGTAACAACACTGTTTTTAATACTGTCCTCTATAGCCGACATGATTGCCTCCTCAACGGAAAGCGCTCTTATGTTTTCATCTTCCTCCGCGCCTGCAAGAACCATATTGTCAGTTGTCGGAATTTCAAGCGGTTCGTTCTCTCCGAACAGGTGCACCTTTACAGGCTTATGAATGTCAACGGAATATACATTAAAGCTGAACAGCAAAACATTGAATGTCGTTGTGTATGTCATCATACCGTATGTTTTGTCCGCCGCCTGCGAGTCAAACAGGAAGTCAAAGTCAAAATCAAAGCTTGCCGTTATGTCCACTCTCACGACTAAAACCTTCAGTCTTGCGGAAATACTGAGCTTCGGATTTATTCCTAAATAACCGTAATGCCTTGCTCCCTCTTTAAGCGCGCCGCTTCCGAACACGCTGAAATCATTGCTTTCGCCGCCGTATTCAATAACCGGCTCCAGATTTATTTCGTCAGTATATGTCGAACGCATCATATACACTCCGATAATTTCCAGATCAATAGCCGGCTGAATTTCAATGGCAATGGCTTTTATAATATCAATCGTAATAAGCGTGTCAAAATGCCCGTTGACAGTGAGATATACACGCAAAGACTCAAAGCCGTAGCGATCTGTGCCGTCCTCATTTTTTCCGCGGCTGGAAAGAACCATTTCAAATCCAAACTCAGGCGAGAGCGTATAGTTATACAGTGCATTGACGCGGCTCGTGTCGGAGCTTCCTGCCGAGTCGCCTTCACCTAAGCCGATAGAGGAGTTCCTCTGAGTGCCGTTTTCCGATTCATCTGTATTTTCTACAGGTCTTGTATTTGCCGCTTCGCCGGTAGCTGATGCAGATGTCGGCGTATCTGAGGATACAGCCTGATCCTTTTCAAACTGAGTTCCGTAGTTCCACCAGCCGCTGAAGGTTTCGTTATTGTCAAAGTTCATCGTCTTGCCGTATCCGAAACGTACAGCGTTATACGTCTGCTGATAATCATAGCCGTCTTTAATTGTAGCTGCGCCCTTGATTTTGCCCGTAGTCTGATAAAATCCGTCAATTTCTCCCAAATCAAAGTCCAGACATGGAACTCCGAGTAAATCAACAGACTGCGCGCTGCTCTTAACACCCAGAGCGCCTATCGCAAAGGATTTAACACTCGGCGGCTTTAAGAAGGTATAGCCGAGACTCATGCGGCGGTAATTTCTTTGGTCGTCCTTATAGCTTATAAAGAGCCGGTCGTTTGTAGATGCAAACTTCTGCGGATTTATTACAAGCGTTGCGGTATTGGTAATACGGTCAAAGCATGTATAGCAGTCGATAGCCGTCTTTTTGCCGTCAATTTCCACTGTTTTACCAACAAGATAAAGTCCCTTGTCCGCCTCGCTTAGCGTATCCCAATCCTTTGACGGAT
>JBJEIW010000231.1:0-27206 GCA_051877435.1 Candidatus Ornithomonoglobus sp. | reverse complement strand
AGAGTAGAGATTTATGCAAACACAAATCCGCGTCAGGTGCAGTTCAGGATAATGGACGTGGATGTGATTATTGTCAATAAGATAAAGCTTGACGAAAGCAATCTTTCAAGCGCGAAAAATCTTAAGCTGATATGTATCACTGCCACCGGCTATGATAATGTTGATATCGGATACTGCCGCAGAAGAAGAATTGCGGTATGCAATGTCAAAGGCTATTCAACCGATTCGGTCGCGCAGCTTACGGTCTCAATGGCGCTTTCACTTGTAAATCACCTCAGTCAGTATGACGAATTTGTAAAAAGCGGCAGATATTCAGAGAGCGGGGTACAGAACTGCCTTAAACTGGTATTCCATGAGCTGAGAGGAATGACATGGGGCGTTGTCGGGCTTGGCGCAATAGGCATGCGGGTTGCAGACATTGCAAAGGCTCTCGGCTGCGAGGTGCTTGCGTTCAAGCGCAGAAGGGACCCGTTATACCGCTGTGTTACACTTGAGGAGCTGTGTGAAAAATCCGACATAATATCTATTCATCTGCCGCTTTCGGAACAGACAAGAGGTATAGTAAGCCGCGGGATGATTTTACATATGAAGGAAAATGCGATAGTTATTAACGCGGCGCGCGGCGCTGTGGCGGACGAAGCCGCATTGGCGGATGCTATGGCTGATGGCAGAATAGGCGGATTGGGCATTGATGTGTATTCAACGGAGCCTATGGAGACCACAAGCCCATACATGAAGCTCAGAGATAACCCGAAGGTTATTTTTACCCCTCATATGGCGTGGGGCGCATATGAAGCGCGCGTGCGCTGTATGGAGGAAATCATGTATAACATAGAGGCGTTTTTTAAGGGAAAGCGCCGGAACAGAGTTGACACCTGAGTAGGGGTGCTTTAAGAAAGGAATATTAATCGGGTATGAGTGACAGACGTACTGAAACAGGAAATATAAAAGACAGATATTCTTATGATGAGCCGCCGAGGAAAAACGCAAGAGAGCGTTTTGCGGAGTATCAGAAGGAGCTTAAGGAGGAAAAGGAAAACAGAAACAGACCTCCCGGGAAAACTGTAATTGTAAAGAAAAAGGAAGAAAACAAGGCGGACATAAAGACTCCGGCAGAGGAATACGGAAGATACGGCGGAGTGGATTATATAAAGGACTTATTTCTGGATATTGCCGACGAGATACAATACAGACTGAGGCTTGACAAAATAAAAGGAGAAAAAAAGGAGAAAGCAGCCGTCATCGGACTGGCGGCGGCAATTGTTCTTGCGATAGTTATATTTATCATTATTCTTTGCAGCGGAAAAACTGAAAGGATAAGCTTTACAGGGGGCAGCGCGGCGTATTCGATAGGCAAGGAGCAGTTCACGCTCAGCGAGGAGCCATACAGCTGTGACGGCGCTGTATATGTTCCGGCGGAGGATATTCTCAAGCAGTTCGGATATGAGGTAGTATGGAACGAGGAAATGAACGCGTTTTCCGTCACCGAGAAGAAAACGGTTTCCTATGTTTATCCGCAGAGCGATATCGTGACCTATGACGGTCAGGACTATCAGTTTAAATATCCTACAATGCTCCATAATGACATAGTATTTATGCCGGTAACGATGCTTACTCAGTTTACCGAGGATACTATAAGCACGGACGGGGATTTCAAGCTTGTTAAAAGGCCCTCCCGCGATACGCTTGAAACGACCTCAATTACTGACGAATACAGGCTCAGCGCGGAGCCGGTGAAGTATAACGACGTGTACCTTGTCGGCGAGGATACGGCGATGGAGATGTTGGCATATACCGATGCGAACAGCGCCGAATACGCGTCAGTAGTAAATTCTATTGCCGCAGAGCTTCCTGAGGTAAAGGTGTATAATATCGCGATTCCGTCAATGGCGGAATTTTATGGCCCATCGCAAATATACACTGACCAGATTTCGGGCATAAAATCAATTTACCGGCAGCTTGACCCGGCGGTTATGCCGATAAATGCGGTAGATGAGCTATGGCAGCATGCGGATGAAAAGATATACTTCAATACCGACCATCACTGGACGCAGCGCGGCGCTTATTACGCATATAAGGCATTTGTTGAGAACAAGGGCTGGGAGGCTGATCCGCTGGAATCATTTGAAACTCAGAATTATGACGGATTTCTTGGTTCATGGATTAACGAGCTGAGCGGCACCCCCGGCGCGGATATATTAAGCGCGCACCCGGAGCTGCTTGAAAGATTTATGCCAAAGACCGAATACAGCGGCTGTGTATACGATGATATGCGTATGCAGAAGCTTGCGGCAGACAACTGGACCGCAATAAAGCTTGATGATAACGCGTATACCACCTTCCTCGGCGGAGATATGCCTTTAATACATTTTCGTACAAATCTCGGTAACGGCAGAAGTATTATGGTAATCAAGGAATCCTTCGGAAATGCGTTTGCTCCATGGCTGCTTAATAATTATCAGGACATATACATTGTTGATCCGCGTAACTTCAACGGCTTCGGCGGACACAACGAGGAGTTTAAGCTCCGTACATTCTATGACGAGGTTGCAAGGTTTGACGATCTTATAATAATAAGCTATCCCAATTCTACAACTTCAAGCCTGAGGAAGAACATATTGAACTTAGTAAAATAAATATCAGAATCATTAGAACTCAGATGTAAATTATTGTTTAGCGGCATACACCTACGGTGTACCCCCACACTCCTTGTCCCCCTTTTTTAGACCGCCAAAGGCGGTATCAAAAAGGGGGAAGGGAGGAGCGCAGCGACGGAAAGGGGGTTTAAATGCCGTAAATTACGGTAAATATGCAAATTTGCGGCAACTGAACCCCCCTCCCGAAAATCGCACAGCGATTTTCTCCTTCCCCCCTTTTTGATAATTGCCTACGGCAATTCTAAAAAAGGGGGGCAAGGATAATGCGCATAAACAATAATTTAACAATAAATAGTATTTATTCTGACAATTCATAAAACTTTCCTTATTTTATTGACTGCTGCCGTAATTTGTGGTAGAATAATCGGGTATTTTGGAGAGGAAAGGAATTATGGGATGATATTTTCAACCTACAAATTTATTTTCTGCTTTTTCCCAATCACCTTTGCGGGATATTTTATTCTGGGAAAACTGAAGCAGAATGTGCTTATGAAAGTATGGCTTGTGGCGGCATCGCTTATATTTTACGCATTGGGAGATCTGAGATTTTTTCCAATATTTGTTATAAGTATTTTCGGAAACTTCGTTTTCGGCAGCTCTATCGGCAGACTGGCAGGGGACGAGAGTAAAAATACGCAGAAAAAAGTTTTGCTGGCGATTGGTATTCTCGCTAACGCGGCGCTGCTCGGGTACTATAAATATACCGACTTCTTTATTGAGAATTTCAATCTGGTTACGGGAATGAATGTGCCGCTGAAGAATATCGTGCTTCCGATAGGTATCTCGTTTTTTACATTCCAGCTTATAGCATATCTTGCGGACTCGTACAGGGGACTTACGCAGGACTATGATATTCTGGACTATCTTATGTTCATAACCTTCTTTCCGCAGCTGATCGTCGGACCGATTATTCACCACAGCGAGGCGGTTCCGCAGTTTGCAGCTCCGGAAAATCAGAGAATCAATACCAAAAACATATGTATAGGAATACTTATGTTTTCAATCGGCTGCGCTAAAAAAATTCTTCTTGCCGATCCTCTTACGGAGCTTGCCGCGGATTTCTTCAATAATATATCCGGCACGCCGGATATAATTTCATCATGGATATATTCGGTATCATATACAATTTCATATTATTTTGATCTTTCATCTTATGCGGATATGGCAGTCGGGCTCGGATTGTTTTTCAATATTGAGCTTCCCGCTAATTTCAACTCACCATACAAAGCGAGAAATTTTCAGGACTATTGGCGCAGGTGGCATATTACGCTTTCACGCTTTTTAAGCGCTTACATATTCCGCAGCTGGTATGATAAGGACAGACGGCTGCACGGCTATTATGCCGCCACAATGATAACGTTTTTTGTTTCCGGCTTCTGGCACGGAGCCGGATGGACCTTTATTGTGTGGGGGCTTGTGAACGGCATCTTTGTCTGCGCCGCTTCGGCTATGGCGAGAAAGGGAAAATCATGGCCCGTATTTGTTTCGTTCCCTCTGACGTGTATCGGTGTCGTGCTGTGCAGAATACTTTTTGTCTCACCGTCATTTTCTGCCGCATGGCAGGTGCTCAAGGGGCTTGTGAACGTCGGCTCTGTTTCACTCTATGACGGCAGCGCGTATCCTGTGTATATAATAACGCTTATCATAGGAACAGCTATATGCTGGTTTGCGCCAAATTCGGGCAGAATACGCGAAAAATTTACGGAATGTCTTGAAAGCGGAAGCAGCCGCGCATACATTATGATGGCCGGCTCGGCGGCGCTGTTTGCGATATGCCTTATGTCTATGAACAAGGTAGCGTCGTTCCTCTATTTTCAGTTTTAAGGAGGCGTCGGCATGAATAAAAAATTAATTATAAGCTTCCTTGTGATCGTATTTGCGGGTACTGTTCTTATGGCGGGATTTAACTGGTATATGGATATTCACGAGTTTTTCCGCGTCAGATCGGGAGTTATAACAAAAGCCGATTATGATGACGGAGCAATAAATGAGCGAATGCTTGCGGTTTACAGCATGAGGAATGATCCGAAGGGAACCTATGACGGAATAATCGTAGGCGGTTCAAAGGCGAGACCTCTTTCGGGTGAGCTGCTGAAATATTATACGGGCATGAATTATTTGTCATGCGCGGCGGCAAACGGCAACTTTGAGTATTATGAGGATATAATCAATTATGCGGTACGGCACCAGGGCATAAGGCATGTGCTGCTGCATTTCAGCGGCGTTGAAACCTATACCGGACTGCAGCCGGACATAAATAACAGAGTTCCGGCTCTGCTCAAAGGGGAATGTCAATTAAAGGATTATGCGTATTACCTTTTCTGCAATATAGGCGATTCCTTCAATAAGCTGTTTGACGAGGGCGCGCCGTCCCCTGAGGAACGCTTCGGAAGGGCAGGTCATAAGGGGACAAGCCCCGATGATGAGAATAATATACATATTGCGGACTATATGGCTCTGCCGGGAGGGGACTGGATTGGTCAGGCGCGTATCGGCTCGGCGAATATTACCGGTCTCAGATCATATTATGAGAAGATTTCAGCCATGGGCGACAGCGCCAAGCTGAGCTGGTGCGAGGATCACACAATGGCGTTCTACGGCTATACCCTTGAGGATATTTTCAGAAAGGATAAATTGCTGCCCTATCTGGAGGACAACATCAGGCATCTTGAAAATATAAAGAGGCTTTGTGATGATAACGGTGTTGAGCTGACTGTCGTTATAGGCGGAGTATCAATTATTGAGCGCGCAAAATACGAATGTCCCGAATACTGGGAATACCTGCGGAGAATATGCGAGATAACGGATTTCTATGATTTCAGCTATTTCTGCGATATAAACAACAATCCGTATAATTTCTATACGGGAAACCACCACCTTGACACCATCTCATGGGTGGAGCTTGCGAGTATTTACGGCTATGACCCATACGGCTACGGAATACATATCACAGAAGAAAATATAAACGAATATCTCACGCAGCGTTCCTGTGACTACTACTCGCTGCAGGAGGAGCTTGAACGGACGGGTACATTGGCCTTGCCCGGGCTGGGCGGGGAAAGTGACCTCACGGTTCTGCCGCAAAGCTTCTATTCGGGTCTTATAACCTGTCGTCCTTGAATTTTTTGCGCTTTTAATATTTTGCTTGACATTGCCGGCTGTTTTAGGTATAATAGATATAATGGGTGGGAATTGGAATTTCTGCTCATGTGCGGCTTTGCCGGAAAAAGGTGGAAGAGTTTTCGGCTTGCTGAGGTTTTTTACAATTTAATAGAAAATAACCACAAAAAATAGCGAGGTGGAGGCTATCTATGGGTATATCAACTGTTTTATCATTGCTTTGTGGTGTCGCGCTGTTCCTTTTCGGTATGGCTCTTATGGGAGACAGCCTTAAAAAGGTTGCCGGAAATAAGATGGAGACTATTCTGTACAAGCTTACAAATACTCCCGTAAAGGGTATTCTGCTTGGCGCTGTTGTTACGGCAATTATTCAATCATCGGGCGCGACAACTGTAATGATAGTGGGCTTTGTTAACTCGGGTATGATGAAGGTTGCGCAGGCGATCGGTATCATCATGGGCGCGAATATCGGTACAAGTATTACCGGCTGGATACTTTGTCTGTCGTATATCGACGGCTCGAACGGCATCGCGTCAATTCTTTCTACAGCAACAATTTCGGCAATAATTGCGATTATCGGTATTGTTATCAAAATGGCATCAAAGAAAAGCGTATACCGCAGTGTTGCGGATATTATGCTTGGCTTTGCCATACTTATGACCGGTATGCAGATGATGAGCGGGTCGGTTGCCCCTCTGAAGGAGAATGAGACCTTCGTTAATATGATTACGATGTTCTCAAATCCTGTGCTGGGCATTATCGCCGGCATTCTTCTTACCGTTGTGCTTCAGAGCGCGTCGGCTTCTGTCGGTGTTATTCAGGCGCTTTCGGCAACGGGCAATATTTCCTTTGCTGTTGCTCTTCCTATCACAATGGGTATCGGTATAGGCGCTTCGTGCCCCGTTCTTCTTTCGTCAATCGGTACAAACAAGAACGGTAAAAGAACGGCGCTTATCTATCTTTTAAATGATACCTTCGGTATGCTTATCTGGTCAATAGTATTCTATTCGGTGAATGCGTTTGCTCATTTTAAGTTTATGGACATGGTTATGTCGCCGGTAAGCGTTGCGTTTCTTAACACAGCCTTCCGTATGGCTACAATGTTTGCATTGCTGCCGTTTATGAAGCTGCTTGAAAAGCTTGTGTTCTGGCTTATCAAGGATACGGAGGAGGACAAGGAAAATCAGGCGGATTTCAGTCTTCTTGAAGAACGCTTCCTCAATTATCCCATACTTGCGATCACACAGACGCAGACTGTTATGAATGACGTTGCAAAGCGTTCAAGAAAGGCGGTTTACCGCGCGCTTGGACTGCTCACTGAGTTTGATGAGGTGATATTTAATAAGGTCAAGGTCACAGAGGCGCTTGTGGACAAGTATGAGGACAGGCTCTGTACATATCTTATGAAGCTGACGGTGAGAAAGCTTACGCCTGCGGAAAAGCAGAAGGTTTCAAAGCTGCTCTATACAATAAGCGATTTTGAGTCACTCAGCGACTACGCCGTTAATATAGGCTTTATTGCAAGCGAGCTTACTGAGAGAAAAATTGAGTTTTCGGCAAAGGCGAGATTTCAGCTCGGGATTCTTGCCGAGGCTACAAAGGAGATAGTTGACCTTGTGGTTGACGGCTTTGTGGAAAATGACTTTGCAAAAATAAAGAAGGTTGAGCCGTTAAGAGAGGTCATAGACATTATGTGCGACGATATAAAGGAGCAGCACATAGACCGCCTCCGTGAGGGAGTGTGTGTTCTTGCCGACGGAACCCCGTTTAATGACATTCTTTCCTTTGTTGAGAGAATAAGCGCGCACTGCTCAAATATCGCGGTTGCGGTAAATAAGCTTGAAACTCAGGCGTTTAACAGCTCGGGTTATCCTAAGGATATCCGAGAGATAAGGAACGCCGAATATCTCGACGCGTTTAAATATTATGATAAAAAGTATGACATCAATGTTCCGATGCCGACATAATTTCATATAGTAACAGCCCGATGCGGATGCATCGGGCTGTTTTGGACTTCTGCCGTTATTTTGTATCTGCTTTTAGTGCCTGCGCTGCCCTTCGCCTTACGATCACATATGCGGCGGCGATTGCAGCCGCGGTGATGATCCAGCTTATCGGATATATCGCGACAAGGGTCCCAAACACGGGGTATGAGCGGAATACAGTAAATACCCAGACGATTCTTATGCCGCATATGCCCGCTATGGAAATCAGCGCCGGAATGAGGGAGTATCCAAGTCCTCTCATTGAGCCGGAGAATATTTCAAGCGACATGTTTACGACCTCAAACACCATAATTATTCTCAGCCGGTAAAATGCCAGACTGATAACCTCCGCATCAGTGGTATAAAGCTTCAGTATCGAGCCTCCGAAAATAATACATGCCGCGCATACAGCCCCGGTGCATATAAATCCGAGAAGCATACAGCTGCGCGTTACCGAGGAGCAGCGCTTTATGTTTCCCGCGCCGTAGTTCTGCCCCGTAAAGGTTACGGCGGTCTGGTCAAAGGCGCAGAGCATATAATACGCGTATACTTCAAGGTTTATTGACGCGCTTGATGCCGCGACAACCGTTGAGCCGAGACTGTTTACCGATGACTGTATACATACGTTTGACAGTGAGAACACCATAGTCTGAAGTCCTGCCGGAACACCGATACGCAGTATATCCTTAAGTATTGAAAAATCAATTCTGAGACGGCTTATTCTGAGTCTGAGCGGTTCCTCCTCACGGGTGAGGAAGAATACAAGCAGCGACGCGCTTATAAACTGGGAGATTACCGTCGCGATTGCTACGCCCGCAACCCCCATACCTAAAGCGATCACAAAGAACAGGTTCAGAATCACGTTTACGATTCCCGAGAATGTAAGACATATAAGCGGACGCTTTGTGTCTCCGCGGCTGCGGAGTACTGCCGCGCTGAAATTATACAGCATCAGAAAAGGCATTCCGAGGAAATATATTCTCAGATATGTTGACGCAAGGTCGATTATATCCTCAGGTGTGGATATAAGCTGTAAAACCGGCCGCGTGACTGCGAGACCCACACCTGTGACAAACAGCCCGGAAATGACAGCTACCACAATTGCCGTATGTACCGCCGCGCTTATGCGCTGTGTTCTGCCCTCGCCGATAAGACGCGAAATAACCACATTTGCGCCTACGGAAATACCCACAAAGATATTTATAAGAAGATTTACAATAGGCCCGTTGCTGCCGACCGCCGCAAGCGCCCGGCTTCCGGCAAAGCGTCCGACAATAGCCATATCCGCAGAGTTGAACAGCTGCTGCAGGATACTGCTCGCCGCCAGCGGGAGAGCGAACATCAGTATCTTATCCAACAGGGAGCCGCTCAGCATATCCATTTTCTTTTTCATTGCTCATTATCTCTTTTCATGTTTTTGTTACAATAATTATTATAATCCTCCGATAATTGTTTGTCAAATAAAAAATTGACAGATTTTCCGGCGACTGCTTGACATAATATAGCAAATATGATATTATGTTAATAATTCTGATACGGGAGGACAGTATACAAATGAAATTTATAGGAGAGTTTAAGGAATTTATAGCAAAGGGCAATGTGGTTGACATGGCTGTAGGTATTGTTGTAGGCGGCGCGTTTACTTCAATAGTAAATTCGCTTGTCGGAGATATTATCACCCCGTCAATAGCGCTTATCACAAAGCTTTTCCAAAAGGGAACAGAGGCTGTTGCGGGTGGAGTCGGCGCTGAGGATGCGGCGGATAAGCTGCTTAATATGTCAAACTGGATCATACCGGGCACCGAGATCAATATCGGTAATTTCATTCAGTCGATTATCAGCTTTCTCATTCTCGCGTTCGTGATTTTCTGTATTGTCAAAGGTATAAACACTATGCGCGCAAAGATGGAAAAGACAAAGGAAGAAGCTGCGGCGCCTGCGGAAAAACCGGCGGATATTAAGCTGCTTGAGGAGATCCGCGATGCGCTTGTTAAAGAACGGAAGTAATATTGTACATACAAAAAAGTGAATAGTGAATAGTAAAAGCGCCGCATGGGAACACTATTCACTATTCACTATTCGCTATTCACTATTCATTATTCACTTAGCCGCTGAGCGAAGCGGCGCTTTTCGCTGTATTGAGAGATGCAATAAGAAGCCGCTTTATTTCAAGACAGTCATTTAACAGAGAATTTCCGTCTTTTTCAGAGATGTATTCCGTCATAATCAGAAGTTTTAACCAATATTCCGTTTCGGCGGTTTCTTTTAAGGAAATTTGCAGCTTTGAAATAAAGTCAGCCTTTGATACCCCATATGCCGCCTCATTTGCGTTTGCCCCGATTGAAGTGCCGCTGCGTATGATCTGCTTTGATATTATGCTTTCATGCCTTTCTTTGGTAAGGTATTTGTGCAGCTTTACAATGCGGGCGGCAAATTTTAGTGTTTTTGGTAATATAACGCTTTGTGACATAGTGGGTTAATCCTTTCAGTGCTTGAATTTGAGCTTTAGTGAAGAGTGAAAAGTGAAAAGTGAATAGTGAATAGTAAAAGCGCCGCATGGGAACACTATTCACTATTCTCTATTCACTATTCATTATTCACTTAGCCGCTGAGCAAAGCGAAGCGGCGCTTTATTACCTCCGACAGCAAGGCTGTCTCCGGTAGCAGAACTAAAGTTCTGCTTAATACATACCTCCCATTGACGGATCCATTGCCGGAGCTGCCGGAGCAGGCTCAGGCTTATCTGCAACGAGGCTCTCTGTTGTAAGAACCATTGCCGCAACCGATGCCGCGTTCTGGAGCGCGCTTCTTGTTACCTTAACCGGGTCAACGATACCCATTTCAATCATGTTGCCGTATACGTTTGTAAGCGCGTTGTAGCCCTCACCGACAGGGAGTGACTTAACCTTGTCAACGATTACCGCGCCCTCAAGACCCGCATTCTTTGCGATCTGCCATGCCGGCTCCTCGAGAGCCTTCAATACTATCTGAACACCTGTCTTTTCGTCGCCCTCTGTTTCGTCAAGGAGAGCTGCAACCTTCGGGAGTATATCAAGATATGATGTACCGCCGCCGGCAATGATGCCTTCCTCAACCGCTGCCTTTGTAGCTGCGAGTGCGTCCTCAATTCTGAGCTTCATTTCCTTCATTTCTGTCTCTGTTGCAGCTCCTACTCTGATTACCGCAACACCGCCTGCGAGCTTTGCAAGTCTTTCCTGAAGCTTTTCACGGTCGAAGTCTGAGGTTGAATTTTCAATCTCACCCTTGATTACCTTAACTCTGTCCGCGATTGCCGCCGGGTCGCCCGCGCCGTCAACGATGATCGTAAGCTCCTTTGAAATCTTTACCTGCTTTGCGCGGCCGAGCATTGATATGTCTGCATCCTTAAGCTCTAAGCCGATTTCCTCTGTGATAACCTGACCGCCTGTGAGGATCGCTATATCCTGAAGCATTGCCTTTCTTCTGTCGCCGAAGCCCGGAGCCTTAACCGGAACACATGTGAAGGTGCCGCGGAGCTTGTTGAGAATAAGTGTTGAAAGCGCCTCGCCCTCAACGTCCTCTGCGATGATTACCATCTTCTTGCCCGCCTGAACTACCTGTTCAAGCAGCGGAAGAATTTCCTGAATGTTTGAAATTTTCTTGTCTGTAATAAGAATGTACGGGTCGTCAAGAACCGCTTCCATCTTATCTGTGTCCGTTACCATGTACGGTGTGATGTAGCCGCGGTCAAACTGCATACCTTCAACTATCTCCGAATATGTTTCGGCTGTCTTTGATTCCTCAACAGTGATAACGCCGTCTGATGTAACCTTTTCCATTGCCTCAGCTATTAATTCGCCGACTTCCTCGTTAGCCGCCGAAACTGCCGCAACTCTTGCTATATCGTTCTTGCCCGATACCTTCTTTGCCGATGCAAGAAGATTCTCAACAGCAACATCTACTGCCTTCTGGATACCCTTTCTTACGATCATCGGGTTAGCGCCTGACGCTACATTTTTGAGTCCTTCTCTTACGAGCGCCTGAGCGAGAAGCGTAGCTGTTGTAGTACCGTCGCCCGCAACATCGTTTGTCTTTGTCGCAACCTCCTTAACAAGCTGCGCGCCCATGTTCTCGAACGCGTCCTCAAGCTCAATTTCCTTTGCGATTGTTACGCCGTCGTTTGTGATGAGCGGAGCGCCGAACTTCTTGCCGAGGACAACGTTTCTGCCCTTAGGTCCGAGTGTGATTTTTACCGTATCTGCAAGCTGGTTGATACCTGCTTCAAGTGAATGTCTTGCGTCCTGTCCGTATTTGATTTCCTTTGCCATAATTATCTTCTTCCTTTCCTAAATCAGTCTACAACCTTTGCGAGAATGTCGCTCTGGCTGACTATCTTGTATTCCTCACCGTCAACCTTGACCTCTGTTCCGGCATAGCGCGCTGTGAGAATCTTGTCACCTACAGCTACCTCCATGGGAACTGTCTTGCCGTCTACTACCGCGCCGGGTCCTACAGCGATTACCTCCGCTACCTGCGGCTTCTCCTGTGATTTTGATGAGAGGATAAGACCGCTCTTTGTTGTTTCCTCAGCCTCGAGCGCCTTAATAACAACTCTGTCTGCTAATGGTTTGATTGTCATGATAAATTACCTCCTGTGTTATATAGTAATTAAAAGGCAGATGCCTTTCGTTTGCTTTCAATTTGTTAGCACTCAACGTCTTTGAGTGCTAACAATGTATATTATCGTCTTTTTACTGACTTTTTTCAAGCTGTGAAATTATCAAGAAAAATAAATATTTATCAAAAATTCTTAAATTTACTTTAATTTTCTTTTGTTTTCATAGTCTGACCCTTTTTATGAATATTAACATTTAGTTCATAAATATAACTTATGATAAAAAGTTTTCCATGAGGGCGAGCGCGTCGGACAGGGTGTCAAAGTGAAAGCCCTCCTTTAACTCCGCAATGTCGGACGCGGGAAAGGACGCTTCGCTTATTTCATCGTTTGAGATAAGACGGCTGGTTCCGTTCTCATCAAGATAAAGGCGCAGCTCGCCGTCTTCTAATATCACCCTGTACCGCGGCGGAGCCTCCGTGGTCATTGGCAGAAGGGCTTCCGCAGGTATTCCTGTCGCCGTTACAGACGCCTGCGTTGTCATAAGCCCTTTTCCGTTTTGATAGCCTATACCTATTCCGACAGCAAAAATTGCCGCCGTTAAACATACATATGCGGCTATTGCAAGGATATTCCTCGGATTTGTAAACAGTTGTTTCATATTAATTTCCTCCTATGAAATTATTTGGCATTTAAATAAATTTTTACCTTTAAATAAAAAAATCATACTAAAACTATTGAAAAAAATACGATTTTATTATATAATATTTGTGATTGTATATAACTATCTGACAGGAGGATAAGTGAATGGCAGATTATAGCAGAAGAAATCGCGGCTTATCGGATAACCGCAATAATGATATAGATGATTTTGATTGGGATGCATTTGACCGGCAGACCTCAAGGGACGCAGGCGAATATCGTTCGGAGGAGCCTATACGCCGCAGACGTACCGAAAGCGGTACATCGAGAAATCAGCCCGCGGCACGCAGAGCTGCAGGCGATGCCGGCGCGCGCAGGGTGAACGGGCAGCGCGCATCAGGAAGCGGCTCGTACGGCGGAAACCAGCCCTCGGGCGCGAGAAAAAAGAAAAGAAAGAAGAAGCTTACCGAAAAGCAGATCATGTTCAGAAAGCGCGTGAGAACGGTTATTATCGTTGCTCTTCTGGTCTGTATTGTAATATGCTCGGGTATGTTTGTTGGAATGTATGCCGCTGTTTCGCGTGAGATAAGGGATATGAATATAGAAAATCTTGCGCTTAACTATACATCAACAATATACTATTATGACCGATACGGTAATGAACAGGAGCTTACAAAGATTCATTCTGACCAGAACCGTATATGGGTGGATTCAGATGCTATTTCCCAGACCTTCAAGGACGCTATCGTTTCAATCGAGGACGAGCGTTTTTATAAGCACAACGGTGTCGACCTGAAGCGTACTATCGGCGCTACCGTTAAATATGTAGCTGCAAAAATCGGTATAGGCGAGTCAAATTACGGCGGCTCGACAATTACTCAGCAGGTTATAAAGAATATAACAAAGGAGGATGATTTCAAGGCAACGCGTAAAATAAAGGAAATGATGCGCGCCATTGCTCTTGAAAGACAGCTCACAAAGGACGAAATACTTACGATGTATTGCAACATCGTATACTTCGCGAATAACTGTAACGGCGTTGAGGCGGCAGCGAGAACCTACTTTAACAAGTCGGCAAGCGAGCTGAATCTGCAGGAGGCGGCGTCAATTGCGGGTATTACGCAGTACCCGTCGGAGTATGACCCGCTTGCGCATCCGGATAAAAACGTTGAAAAGAGAAACACCGTTCTTTCAAAGATGTATGAGCTTGGAAAGATTTCTGAGACGGATTATAATGCCGCGGCTGCATCTCCGCTTGAGACCAGCAGCGATTACCGTGACGAGCAGCAGGAGGTCACCTCATATTTTGAAGACCAGGTTGTTAATGATGTTATAAAGGATCTCATTAACCAGAAGCAGTATTCGGAGGATTTTGCCACAAGTCAGGTCTATAACGGCGGACTTAAGATATATGCGACAATCGATACCGATATTCAGGATATTATGGAGGACGTGTTTGAAAATACGTCAAATTTCCCGTACGGCACATCAGCAGAATCCGCTATGGTTATTATTGATCCTTACACCGGTCAGGTCAAGGGTCTGATAGGCGGACTCGGAGAGAAAACCGATATACGAGGCTTTAACCGCGCTACTCAGGCTGTGCGTCAGCCCGGATCGGCAATCAAGCCGCTGTCTGTTTACGGTCCGGCGATCGATATGGGCGATATTACAGAAATGGACATTGTAACGGACGAGGCTATCGAAATAGGCTATGACAACTGGAAGCCTAAGAACTCATACTCGGGCTTCAAGGGTGATATGACAATCAAGGAGGCTGTTGCGAGATCGTCAAATATTCCGGCAGTTAAGGTTCTGGATACGGTCGGTCTTTCAAACTCCTTCGGATACCTTCAGAACAAGTTCCATCTCTCAACTATTACTGACGGGGATAAGAACTATTCATCACTTGCTCTCGGCGGCCTTACGCAGGGTGTAACTGTTAAGGAAATGGCCGCGGCATACGGTGTATTTGTAAACAGCGGAAAATATATAACGCCGTACACATATACTCAGGTCCTTGACGGAGCGGGCAATGTGATTTTACAGAATAATATGAATGAAAGCCAGGCAATGAGTGAGTCCGCGGCATATATCACAGCCGATCTTCTCTCGGGTCCTGTAAATCTTTCATACGGTACCGCAACGCGCGCAAGATTAAGCTGCGGAATGCCGGCGTATGGCAAGACCGGTACAACTGACGATGACTTTGATAAGTGGTTCGTAGGCTTCACGCCTTACTATGTAGGCGCGTGCTGGTTTGGCTTTGATTCTCCTTCATCGCTTTCCGCATCGGGCATAAGCGGAAATCCGTGTGTAACTGCATGGAACCTTGTGTTTGACAGGATAAGTAAAAATCAGGATTATATGCAGCTTACGGTTCCGTCATCTGTGGTTCAGGAGGAGGTATGCTCAATAAGCGGCGAACTGGCAAATAACACCTGCGATGCCGTTACCGCATACTTTGTTGCCGGAACACAGCCAAAGACCTATTGCAGTAATCACTATAATATAAAACAGTCCTCAGAATTTGAGGGTCACGGCACTGCTACCTCAGAGAAGGGAGCAGACACCGAAGCGGAGAAAGCAACTCCTAAGGCGGAAACAAGCGGCGGCGGTGATGCAGGCGGCGGCAGCGCCGGTACGTCGGCAGATGTTCCGAATGCCGGCAGCAGCGGAGCAGCATCCGGCGGCAGCGGAGCAGCATCGGGAGGCGGAAGCGCATCAGGCGGAGCGGCATCGGGAGGTGCAGCGCCTCCTTATACCGGAGGCACAACATCCGGCAGCGGCGCGGCAGCGCCTGACAGCGGGGCTGCATCCGGCGGCGGTGCTCCGGCGGCTGACAGCGGAGCAGCGTCCGGCGGTGGTACGGTTGATTCCGGCGCGTCAGGCGGAGTATCGGATGGCGGCGGTATTACGGCCGAATAAAAGAATACAGGAGCGTATTGATAATGGGCAATAAAAATAATAACGAAAGGCGAGAAATACCGGACGATATGATTGTACTTGAGGACGATCAGGGCAGAGAGGTTCATTTTGAATATCTCGATTTGATCGAGTATGAGGGTATTGAGTATGCGGTGCTGTTTCCGCTTGATGATGACAGCAATCAGGTGGCAATATTGCGCGTAAACTCCTTTGATGGCGAAACGGAGGAGCTTTCAGGTGTTGAGGATCAGGATATTCTGGGGGCTGTTTTCGGAATGTTCATGGAAAGATACAGCGAAGAGGACGAATAGATTTACGCAAAATCAATGAACAACATATAATTTTTTTCAGAAATACCCTATTTTTTGCGTGTAAGTATGCGAATATTATATGTATTGAATACAATCTGCCAAAAGGAGAAACTAAGATGAACAAGAAAGTAATTGCTGCCGTTTCGGCAATGGCAATGGCGGTACAGACGTTTGCGGCGCTTACGGTGTCGGCTGAGGACGACATAAAAATAAGCGCGGTACTGGACGGCGCAAGAGCGGAGATAACTCTTTCCGGGACTTTGGAAACTGATGTTACCGTTTATGCTGCGTCCTATGAGGGAAGTGTACTGACTGCGGTTTCCGTAGGAAGCATATCGGCGGGCGAAAGCGCGGTTACCCTTGAAAACGTAAGCGAGGGCGCCAAGGTGTATGTCTGGGACAGGAATCAGACTCCGGTATGTGATCCGGTTACTGTAACCGTAAAGCCGGGAGAATCCGAGCAGACAACGGAGCCGGCAGCGGAACAGACAACGGAACCGGCGGGCGAGCAGGAAACAGAGCCGGCTGCGGAACAGACAACAGAGCCGGCGGGTGAGCAGGAAACAGAGCCGGCAGCGGAACAGACAACAGAGCCGGCGGGTGAGCAGGAAACAGAGCCGGCAGCGGAACAGACAACAGAGCCGGCGGGTGAGCAGTCAACTGAAGAACCGTATACTGCGGAATTTACAATAGACGGCGGACACGCTTCCGTTGACGTATATTACACTCAGGACTATACGAGAGCCGATGAGGAAACTGTTGAAACCGCATTAGCAAGAAACAGCGCAACAGGTGAAATTGACACAAGCGGCAGCGGACAGATAAACTTTAAGGTTTGTATTGATGAAGGCTTTGAGATTGTTTCGGTTGATGCCGCGCCCGCGGAGAATTTTAACCAGATAAAGGCGCAGGGTGATAATATATACCGTGTGACAAAGGTTACGGGCGATATTGTAATTACAGTAAAGACAAAGGAAACAGAGGCGGAGGCCGACGAACCGATTTCTGTGTTTGATTTCAATACTGTTACAAGCATAAACGGAGTCAACACATCAGGAGCGGCTCCTGCTGAAATTTCGGCAAGCGAGGACGGTACGGCAGAGACTGTTCTCACACTCAACACTGTGGATTATATTACAACGGCGGGTGATTTGTCATACGCGGCGGTGCTTGCGCCCGTTACGGGCTGGGGCGATAATCCATATGTGCAGGTTAAGCTGTCGGCGGCGGGCTACAGTGATTTGGCTGTGTCTGCGGCGGTCGGCGCTACAAAGAAGGGACCGGCAGAATATAAGCTTCAGTATTCAACGAACGGCGAGATCTTTACAGACGCAGGTGAAGCCTATACGCTTGCGGGCAACAAGACGCTGTATCAGGCATTTGACAAGGTAACACTTGCTGATGCAGATGATGCGGAGACGCTGTATATCAGAATTGTTCCGGTCGGCACCGCGACCGTAGGCGGAGAGGTTGAGCTTGGCGGTACAAGCGGCGAATATGCTGTAAATAATATTAAGATTTACGGCACGGCAAACGGAAATCCGACAGCCGTACCCGCAGAAACAGAAGAACCGGAGGCTACAGAGACAGCTGAAACAGAGGAGCCTGCGGGTGACGGAATAATCCACCTCAATGAAACCTCAATCGATGCTGAGGGTGTAGCCGGCGCGGCTGTATCCGGTACAACGCTTACAATAAGCAGCGGCGGAGAGTACACAATTGAGGGTACTCTTACGGACGGACAGATTATTACCAACGCGATTGATCCGATAACTCTTAATCTTGCCGGTGTGAATGTTACATCGTCTACCGCCGATGCGCTGAGCTCATCAAACGGTATTGTGACAATCGCTACAGCGGCAGGTACCGAAAATACCTTTACATCGGCAGCGGGCAGTGCGATTGAGAGCAGCAAGGATCTCACAATAAAGGGTGATGGTACGCTTAACGCCATATCAGAGACAGGAAACGGAATCCGCTGTAAGGCTGATCTTGAAATCGGCGCAGGTGATATAAACGTTACAGCATACAACAACGGTATCAAGGGCGACAACAGCGTTAAAATAACAAAGAAGGCGACCAATATAACCGTAACAGCCCAGACCGGGGACGCTGTAAAATCAGATGCGATTTCTACGGACAAGACAACGGGCGAAAGCTCAATTGAGACAGGCAAGGGCACCGTTACAATAAACGGAGGAACGCTTGATCTTACAGCGCCGGGAAATGACGGCATTCAGGCAGACAGCACGCTTACAATCGCAGGCGGCGCAATAACAATAAATGCCGGAGCAAACGGTATAAAAGCAAATGAGTACAACATACCGGAGGTCGATGATGCCGGAGCAGAGCTCGGAACTGTAATAAACGGCGCAGTCGCGATAAGCGGCGGAACGCTTGATATTACATCTGCTGAGGAGGCAATACGCGCGGCAGAGAAGCTTGACATCACGGGCGGCGAAACCACACTGACCGTCACAGGTGATGCTCAGGATGCTGTCAAGGCGGGAAAGAACACCGATACCACAGAGGGAACAACAACCACAACAACAGTGGACGTCAAGGGCATAATAAATATTTCGGATGGTACACTTACTGTTTTAAAGTCAACCGATGACGCGATTGTTTCAATGGGCGATGTGAATATCACAGGCGGTACGGTGAAGGGCGGCACAAGCACAAATGATGTAACGGGCGACTTCTTCAAGGTGTATGATAACTTCGTTATGAGCGGCGGTACTCTTGATATTATGGCTTACTGCGACGGCATACAGTCCGGTAAGGCGCTTACGGTTACCGTCAGCGGAACCACTGAAACAGAGAGCAACTACACTGCCGGAAATGTTGATATTTCGGGCGGTACAATTAATATAAGAACCTACACGGGCGCGCCGTCATCATGGTCAGGCAGTGACGGTAATTCAAATACTGTTTCCTTCAGCTGCAAGGGTATAAAGGCGAATACCGACCTTAACATAAGCGGCGGTGACATCGCGGTAAACACCTATGATGATGCGATCCACTCAAACTGGGCAGTGACAATAACCGGCGGAAAATTTGATTTAACCACAGGCGATGACGGCGTACACGCAGACTATCTGCTCACTCTCGGAACAGAGGACGGCTCGCTTGATGACTTTGATTTAACAATAAACGGCTGCTATGAGGGTCTTGAAGGCTCCGTAATTTATCAGTGGAGCGGTACGATGAGTGTAACAGCGTATGACGACGGCATGAATGCCGCAGGCTCATATCAGGAGGGCGCTCAGATGCAGACCTCATCAAGTGATATGACGGTCATGGCAGGAACGGGCAGCAGCACCTTCGGACCCGGCGGCAACTGGGGCGGAGGCACCGGTGAGCAGGGACCGGGCGGAGCAAGCGGAAGCTATGGCACGCTTTATATCAACGGCGGTTATCTGTATATAAATAACACAAACGGCGATGGTATTGACGCGAACGGAACAATAACGATTAACGGCGGCATTGCAATTGTTGACGGCGCAACCATGTCGTCTGAGGACGGACTTGATTTTGACAGCAGCGTAACCTTGAACGGCGGATATGTGCTCACAATGACCTCGGGCGGTATGGACGGAATAAGCGGCTCATACCCCCAGAAGTATCTGCTTTACGGCTTCAGCAGCTCAGGCGGCTTTGGCGGCCCCGGCGGCAGCACATCGGGAGGTTCAATCACTGCCGGTAATTATGCGATCGTTGACGCGTCGGGCAATGTGCTCTGCGCCTTCTCGAGAACGAAGAGCTCAATCGGCAGAATCACATTTACATCTCCGGACTTAGTGTCGGGCGGCACATATTCAATCAAGCCGCTTACTGTAAACGGCGCGTCGGCTGTAAAATCGCTTTACGGCACGATAGATGAGAATACGCTCGCCTTTACGCTTGCTGACGGATGTAGCGTGAACACATCGGGAACATCATATACAATGACTTTATATTAATTGAATATCTGAAAAGAGGCTGTATCAAATTTAGTTTTGATGCGGCCCTTTTTTTTGGTATGACGGGCATGTCATAATTCTATTGTAAAAGTCCAAAAAAATAATCATTTTTTTTAGAAGAAATACTTGACAAGGCATATCGAAGATGATATAATGTTCCGGTATGGAAATTGACCTTGTATTTGTTTGTCATGCAAAAATGTATATGGGTCAGAACAATACACACGCATAATGTATGCGCCCGTTGCCGTTTAGCCGCGGTTGGCGTAATAATGGATTTATGCGGAGGAATTAAACAGGAGGAATTTAAAAATGGCTAACGTAATTTCAATGAAGCAGCTTTTGGAAGCAGGTGTTCATTTCGGACATCAGACAAGAAGATGGAACCCTAAAATGCAGCAGTACATCTTCACAGAGAGAAACGGTATCTACATCATCGATCTTCAGAAGACAGTAAAGAAGGTAGAAGAGGCTTATTACTTCATCCGCGAAGTAGCGGCATCAGGCAAGAGCGTATTGTTCGTAGGTACAAAGAAGCAGGCCCAGGACTCAATCAAGGAAGAGGCAGAGCGTGTTGGCATGTACTATGTAAATAACAGATGGCTCGGCGGTATGCTCACAAACTTCCAGACAATCGAGAAGAGAATCGCAAGACTTGCTCAGATTAACAAGATGGAAGAGGACGGTACATTTGACGTGCTCCCGAAGAAGGAAGTTACAATCCTTAAGAACCAGAGAGACAAGCTCGAGAAGAACCTCGGCGGTATCAAGGAAATGAAGGAGCTTCCGGGCGCTATGTTCGTTGTTGACCCGAGAAAGGAAAAGATAGCTATTTCAGAGGCTAAAAAGCTCGGTATCCCGGTTGTTGCAATCGTTGATACAAACTGTGATCCGGATGAGGTTGACTATGTAATCCCGGGTAACGATGACGCTATCCGCGCAGTAAAGCTTATCGCTTCAACAATTTCAAACGCTATAATCGAAGGCAAGCAGGGCGAGGATGCAGTCGCAGAGGCTGATGCAGCTGAGACTGAAGACGCTGAATAATTTCAATAATTATCTGGATCAATAACAGGAGGAAAATAACATGGCAGCATTTACAGCTAAGGATGTTAAGGAATTAAGAGAAATGACAGGCTGCGGCATGATGGACTGTAAGAAGGCTCTTACAGAGGCTGACGGCGATATGGACAAGGCAGTTGAGATCCTCAGAGAAAAGGGTCTTGCCAAGGCTGCTAAGAAGTCAGGAAGAATTGCGGCAGAGGGTATAGTTAAGGAATATATCAACGGCGGCGTTGGTGTTCTCGTTGAGGTTAACTCAGAGACAGACTTCGTTGCAAAGAATGCAGAATTCCAGGAGTTCGTAAGCACAGTTGCAAAAACTGTTGCAGATACAAACCCGGCTGATGTTGAGGCGCTCAAGGCTACAGCTGTAGACGGTACAACAATCGGTGATATGCTCACAGAGAAGATCGTTAAGATCGGTGAGAACATGAACATCAGAAGATTTGCAAGAGTTGCTACAGAGGGCGCTGTTGTTGCATATATCCATGCGGCAGGCAAGATCGGTGTTCTTGTTGAGGCTGACGCTCCGTCAGACAATGACGAGGTTAAGGATGCTCTGAAGAACGTTGCAATGCAGGTTGCGGCTCTTAACCCGAAGTATCTTTCAAACACAGATGTTCCGCAGGACTACAAGGATCATGAGATGGAAATTCTTGTTGCTCAGGCTAAGAACGATCCGAAGAACGCTTCAAAGCCGGACAACATCATCGAAAAGATGGTAACAGGCCGTCTTAACAAGGAGCTTGCGGAAGTATGTCTCCTCCAGCAGACATATGTTAAGGCTGAGAACAAGGAAACTGTTGAAAAGTACCTTGAGGCAGTAAGCAAGAAGATCGGCGCTCCGATAACTCTCAAGAGCTATGTTCGTTTCGAAACAGGCGAGGGTCTTGAGAAGAAGGAAGACGATTTCGCAGCTGAGGTTGCAGCAATGGCAGGCAACAAATAATTCTGTTGAATATTTTAAAAGAGGCAGTTCCGTCCGGGATTGTCTCTTTTTTTGCACCTTAAAACCCCCGGAATGCGGGGGTTAATGGTAATTTATTTTAATATCTTTTTACTTCGGAAGAAGAACATTGCTGTTGTGATACATGACGCGATAAGGTCGCTTATAGGCTCTGCAAGGAAAAGTCCCCACACGCCAAGGCTTGTGACTGCGGGAATAATAAGCGCCAACGGGAACAGCAGTATGATTTTTCTCAGGCAGGCAAGGAACATTGATATTTTTGCCTCGCCAAGAGCTACAAAGGTCTGCTGACACGCGCACTGCGCGCCCATTGCCCACATGCCCGCCATAAACAGCCGGAGAGCGTTTTGCCCCATTGCGATAATTTCTTTATCGTCGGAGAACATACCCAGAAAAATATTCGGGAAAAGCTCAACTGCTCCGACACTGACAACGGAGAACAGCATACTGACGGTAAACTGGATTTTAAACGCTTTCTTCACGCGGTCAATTTTCTTTGCGCCGTAGTTATAGCTTGTGATCGGCTGCACGCCCTGTGAAAAGCCTGTCAGAGGCATCCATATAAACTGCATAATGCTGAACAGCATTGACATAATAGCCACATAGGAATCGTTTCCGTATTTGAGCATACCCTTGTTAAAGGTGAGCTGAATAAGACATTCGGTTGCCTGCATTACAAACGGTGACACTCCGAGTACAAGTATGGAGCTGATTATGGTTTTATCAGGCTTCATTCCCGACAGCTTCAGCTTAATCAGAGTTTTTTTGCCGATGAGGAATTTCAGAACCCATACAAAGGAAACGCACTGCGAAATAACTGTTGCAAGCGCCGCGCCGCGTACTCCCATGTTCATTCCGAAAATCAATATCGGGTCGAGAATAATATTTATAACCGCGCCTATGCACACTGTGAGCATACTTATTTTTGAAAAGCCCTGATTTGTGATGAACATATTCAGACCGAGCGTCATCTGCACAAAGATTGTTCCTATGAGGTATATTTCAAGGTATGAATTTGCATAGGGCAGCGTGTTTTCGCTTGCTCCGAACGCAAGCAGTATTTTATTTTTGCTTATATAGAACACAACGGAAAGAATGACTGCGAACACTATAAGCAGAACCGCGCTGTTGCCAAGATATTTTTCCGCTTTTTTATAATCTCCCTCTCCCATTGCGTATGAGGCGCGCGGGGCGCCCATTCCGGCAAGCATGGCGAATGCCGAAATAAGCATTATTATGGGGAAGGTGACTCCAAGCCCCGCGAGCGCGAGCGTCCCCTCTTGGGGAATACGCCCGACATACATACGGTCTACTATATTATATAGCATATTGACAAGCTGCGCCGCGATTGACGGGAGGGAAAGCTGAAGTATCAGCCTTCCAACCGGCTCTGTGCCTAATCTTGTTTTATTGTCCATTATTTTTCCATCTCCCAGTATTGTACGCTGTAAGGCGGCAATTCACTGCCGCCGCCGAAGTCGTGTGTTTTGCCGGTAAGAAGGTCGACCGCAAGACCGCAGCCGGCATCAAAGTGACACACTGCCGGACTTTCGTCCGCATTGATTGCAACAAGAACCCTCTCATTATCTGTTTTTCTTTCAAATATGCAGTGCTTGTTCTGCAAGACAACCGAACGGAAGGAGCCGTTCTGCAGCGCATCGCTGTTTTTAAACGCGTTTGAAAGCTTTGAAATAAACTCGGTAAGCTTTGTTTCCTCCGGCCTTTCAATGCATGGACGCAGCGCCGGATCACCATGGCTCTTTTCACCCTTAACCCCGAACTCGCTGCCGTAATATATACACGGAAAACCGGGCATACCGAACATCATGCCGTATACAAGCGGAAGATGCTTTTCGTTTGTAAGTACGCTCGCAATTCTTGTAACATCGTGGTTATCCACAAAGTTTAAGAGGTGCTGTCCGCGGCACATACACCAGCTTTCACTGCCAAACAACCGCTGAATCGAGTGGACAATCTCAAACATATTCATTGAGTTGAAGGCGGAAAACAAACCCTTATAGCACTGATAGTTTGTGCATGAGTGGAGCATTTCACTGTTTACCCTCTGTGAATAATCTCCGTGGAGAAGCTCGCCGATAAGTACAAATTCCGGCTTCAGCTGCTCTGTAAAGCTGCGGAGCGTTTTAAGAAACTCCGGTGTGAGGCAGTATGCAACATCAAGCCGCAGTCCGTCTATATCAAATTCATCGACCCAGAATCTGACCGCGTCAAGCAGATGCCGGACAACATCGCCGTTATATAGATTGAGCTTGACGAGGTCGTAATTGCCCTCCCAGCCCTCGTACCAGAGTCCGTCATTGTAATTGCTGTTGCCGTCAAAATTTATATTGAACCAATCCTTGTACGGTGAATCCCATCTCTTTTGAAGAACGTCCACAAAAGCCCAGAAGCCGCGTCCTACATGGTTAAACACACCGTCAAGGACTACCTTTATACCGTTTGCGTGAAGCTCCTTTACAACAGATTTAAAGTCATCATTTGTGCCGAGCCTTGTATCAATTTTAAAGAAATCCCTTGTATTATAGCCGTGTGTGTCCGACTCGAATACAGGCGAGAAATAAATTGCATTGCAGCCGGTTTTCTTTATATGCGGAATCCATTCCTTGACCTTTTCAATTCTGTTTACAGATATACCGTCATTTTCAAACGGCGCCCCGCAGAAGCCTAAAGGATATATCTGATAAAATACGCTTTTAAATGCCCACATTTATGTTTCCTCCTGTTTTACTATATGCTTTTCACTAAGTTTCTATATATTATAACACAGAAGCAGTAAAAAAGCAATAAAATCCGAAGCAGCTTTTCCGATTGTAATGTAATAAAGAAAACCTGCAGACCACAAAACCGAATAAATTTTATAAAATTAAAAAAAATACTTGCTATTTTGATTGAAATGTAGTATAATAGAAGGAGCGATGGGCGAGTCCGTGCGATTTCGTACCGTGAACCGTGTCAGATGGGGAACCAAGCAGCACTAAGCGGAGCGCGGAATGTGTTACGGGTCGCTCGCCCGGAGCTATTTTAACATTTACAGAATACCGTATTTCGGTCAACTCTATAAATGCTGTCCGCCGGAATGCGGACATTTTTTGTTTATGTGGAAGGGGAGAGCAAGGATGGCGCATCAGGCGATATATCGAAAGTGGCGTCCGATGACATTTGACGATATTGTCGGTCAGAATCATATTACCAAAACGCTGAAAAATCAGATATTGTCCGGTACTGTGGGACATGCCTATCTGTTCTGCGGAACAAGAGGAACAGGTAAGACAACCTGCGCAAAGGTGCTTTCGCGCGCTGTAAACTGCCTTCATCCCGTGAACGGAAATCCGTGTAATGAGTGCGAGGTGTGCCGCGGGATTATTGACGGCTCAATCATGGACGTAACCGAAATGGACGCCGCTTCAAACAACGGTGTTGAGGATATCCGTGATATTAAAGAGGATATTAACTATGTGGCTTCCAATGCCAAGTACACAGTATATATTATAGACGAGGTTCACATGCTTTCAACAAGCGCGTTCAACGCTCTGCTGAAAACTCTTGAGGAGCCGCCGGAAAATGTTATATTTATCCTTGCCACAACCGAGGCGCATAAGGTGCCGCAGACTATTCTTTCACGCTGTCAGAGGTTCGATTTCAGAAGGATAAGGAACGAGGATATTATTGTCCGCATGAAGGAAATCGCAACAGCGGACGGGTATAATATAACAGATGATGCCTACAGGATGCTCGCGCAGCTTGCGGACGGCTCGTTAAGAGACGGTCTCAGCGTTATGGAGCGTGTTATCTCGGCAAGCGGCAGCGCGGTGTCTGCTGAGGATATTGTAAATACTCTCGGCATTTCAACACAGGATTCTGTATTTGAGCTGACGGACGCGATTATTAACGGCGACAGCGCAGCGGTTATCGCATGTATAGACAGGACGCTTGCGGAGGGCAAGGACCTTACGCAGCTTGCCAATACTATGCTTTCGCACTTCCGCGCTCTTATGATATGCAAGCTTTCGGACAATCCGGAAAAGCTTCTGGACTATGATCCTCAGTCGCTTGTGAGACTGAAGGCGCAGAGCGGAAGAATGACCTTTGAAAAGATAAATCATGCGTCAACGCTTATATCGACAGCTATAAGCGACGCAAGACTGGCAAAATCCGCGAGAATCATATATGAGCTTGCATTTATAAAGCTTACAAAACCGGAAATTGACCGTACACCTCAGGGGCTTATGGATAGGCTGGCGCAGCTTGAGCAGAAAATGGAGCTTGGCGCGGCGCCGCGGCAGACTGAAATACCGCAGAGCGCCGGAGCGGATAATTCCGAAATACTTAACAGACTGAGTGCGATAGAAAGGGCTTTGCAGAACGGCGCGGCAGCCGAACCGGCAGAGCAGCCGAAGCCGCAGCCCGAAAAAAAAAAGGTATCCCACAGATTGTATAATCCGATACCAAAGGACGAGCTGAATTTTGATTATCCTACGGCAAAGCTGGCAAGGAACTGGCGCAGCACGGTTGAAACAATGAAGCAGAAGGGCGCGGCGTATGTTATGCCGCTTACGAACTGTACGGTCACGTTTGACGCGGACAGTCTGATAATTGTTGTTCCCGAGGGACGTCAGGGCTTTACCTTCAAGATGGCTGTCAGCCACATTGACGCTATAAGAGAGAACTTCCGCAAGGTTACGGGAAGCCCGTACAATATAAAAATCGTAAACCGCGCCGATCTGGATGATGAGCAGATAATAAACCCGTTTGATCTGCCGCATATCGAAGGCGCGGCTGAAAAATACAATGAAGAACCCGATCAGCAGATACAGGAAACGGAAAAGACCGACGCTGATAAATTTGATGAGTTTATAGCAAAGTTTGCGGGAATAATAACCGACGGGGACAGAATTTTGCCGGGAGAGGACGCAAAGCTTGACACAGGAGTACAGTCGTCGATTGATGAAATTGAGGA
>JBJEIW010000230.1:0-6164 GCA_051877435.1 Candidatus Ornithomonoglobus sp. | reverse complement strand
CTCCGGCACAATTACTAAGGTGTCACCCTCCCATTGGTAACCGAAAGTCCGTACCCTGCCGTTCGGTATGCCCTGTTCAAACCGTTTGCGTGTTCCCCATTTTACATTCTCACTTATGGAGCGGCTCTCTTCCTGTGCGAATGACGCAAGGATTGACAGCATAAGCTCGCCGTCGTTGCTCATGGAATTGATATTTTCCTTTTCAAACCGTACCTCAATTCCAAGCGCCTTTAAATGACGAACTGTTTTCAGCAGGTCAACAGTATTTCTCGCAAATCTCGAAATTGATTTTACAAGAATAATATCTATCTTGCCGTCATCACAATCCTTCATTAGACGCTTGAATTCATCGCGTTTGTCTGTCAGTGTTCCCGTGATGCCCTCGTCGGCGTACACACCCGCATAAATCCACTGCGGATTTTTTTGAATATAATCGCTGTAGTAGCTCACCTGCGCTGAAAGCGAATGCATAAGCCTCTCCGAATCCATTGAAACCCTCGCGTATGCCGCTACACGTTTCTTTCTGTGCAATACCGGCATGGACGGCTTGACTTTACTTACTTCACGCATATTTTATGCTCCCTTCGTTCATTTTTTCAATTTTGCTACTACTATATATCACTCTGCAACGGCGTTAAGTCAAGCTGTTTCCTGACAATAGTGTACCCAAAACGGGACGATATTTTTCAAGCATAATTGTATCAATTTTGCGGTACTCCTCCTCGGTAATCGTGCCGTTTCTTTTAAGCTGTTTTACATACGACATGGTCAGCTGATACTGCGCTTCTCTGTTAAAATCTGCTTTATCCTTTTCCTGCAGTGGATGCAATTCAGTCATTATATCCCCTCCCCTGTAAAAGAAATATGTCCTGTTTTCCGGCTATATGATTTTAACCCGAAAAACAGGACATTCTGACTTGTCTTTTTATTCACTTGTATCAAAGCTATTTCATCAGCTTTTCAATCTGTTTTGAGTTTATATCAGATTTACAAACGACGCCTCTGCTTTATTTTCGCTTACAGGCATATTACCTTATTAAATTATTATAATTAATAAAATTGTATATGCATATGCACATTATAACCATCTGCACCGCATTAAACAAAGTGTTTATTTTTGCCGGTTTAAGGCATTTTTTTATGCGCAGACCCGCGACTCCGCCCATAATACCGCATGAAGCCATAATCAGCATAAGCGGCATAGGGAACTCCGGAACGCTTCCTTTCCCTATCTGCCATAACACAGACGATATTTGAGAGCACATTATAATAAACAAAGAATATGCTCTTGAAGTCTGAACGCCAAACGAAAACATTACAGATAAAAACATGATATTTATCGGGCCTCCGCCAATTCCGAGAAATGAGGAAAAAACACCAAGTATCAATCCCAATAATGCCGCTACCGGGAAACTGCGTATTTTGAATTTGGGTATATGCTTCCTGAACAGTGAATAAGTCAGTGTAATTGCCGTAAGCGCAAAAAGGCATAATGACTGCGCCGCTCCCACAACATTCTCATCCTTAAACATATATATAACCTGAGAAAAGATCATTTTGCCAACTATGCCACCTACAACCGCGCCTGCCGAAATGGCCGCTGCCATAGGTATATTAATCTTTGTCTCACCCGATATTTTTCCTTTTATAACGGTATATGTACTCATGCATAACACTGTAACGCCGGACAGAAAGCTTATTACTGTTACATCCATTATTTTAAACGAATCCAGCACAGGCTTTATAATGACACCTCCGCCTATGCCTACGGCAGCGCCGACAGCTGATGCTGCAAAGCAGATTACTGCAATGATAACGTATATCATGATTCTTTTCTTACGGCTTTATATACCTTTAAATCCGAGTATTCGCCTATAAGCGGTGCTTTCTGTCTGAAACCTATATAGCCGCCCTCAAGATATTTTCCGTACTGCTCCTCATTGTCCGTAAATTCAAACGGCATAAGTTCTATTCCCGTGGCAGAATCGGTTATATAAAAACGTACTATTTCCTTATCTTTTATAACCTTCATTCTGTACGGCTCAATAACATCCTCTGCCGGAGGCAGAGGATCTGCTCCCTGTGCCACCATCTGAAAGCCTGCGCTCTTTCTTAGATTGCATACATGGAAACAGCTTTCCTCATCGGTGGAATGTCTGTAATATGAAACGTGAAAAGCGTTTATATCTCCCGAATGATATAGTTTATATTGACCGTCACGCTTAGCAAGCGATGAATCAAACAAATCCTTGCCGTTCTGTCCGTCCGCGCTGAAAAACATTATTGCCAGTCCGTCGTCATTCAAAGGTTTAAAGCTCCACTCTATTATAATGGAATCCGGAAGCTTCTTATCGCACCAATACACATAATTAGATGCCTGTCCAAGCGATGGGTCAAGGTTGTTCTCCAATCTCATCTTTCCCTCCGGGAAACTAACCGATGCGTCGCCTTCCATCACAAAATTCTTTGTATCCTCCTCGCTTGCCAGAGGATTTTCATATATCAAATCTCCGTACTCATATGATATATTTTTATCTGTTATCGAAACTGTCTGTGTATCTCCGTCCCATGACACATTTTTCCCCAACGCCTCGCTTACGGCGCGTATCGGAAGATATGTTGTACCATCCTGCAAAAACGGCTCCACAATATTGCCGTTCGCATCCTTAGGAATAAGTTTATTTCCGTTAATCAGTATGCTGATCCCTTGCTGAGCCGCAGCAACTGTAAAAGGAATAGCCGCCGCCACGCACAGCGCAATAATTTTTAATTTCTTTTTCATTGTCATCGTCCTTTCCTATAATTGCAGACAGCTGCGAGGCAAAGCCCCGTATCTGTCTGCACCAAATATATTACTTTGCCTGTATGCCTAATCAGCCTTTATAATATATTATACTATAAAATATTGTCACTGTATATACGAATCTTTTATATTTTTAAGATATTTGAAGATATTTTATGTACAATATTGACATCACAAAGAGAATGTGCTAAAATTGTTTACGAAACAAATACAAAGGAAGTGTTTGCATGAGTAACTACGAATATAAGCTAGATGAGGATTATATTATCCGTCACAGAAAACAAAAGAATATTTTTAAAATGCGAAGCTTTCATTATCATCAGTCCTATGAAATTTTATATATAATAAATGGTAAAAAGACATATATGAGTACAGATGGCTTTTATGAGCTGACCCCGGGGACTGTTGCGCTCACACCTCCCAATGCAATACATAAAACATCTGACAAAGAGATTTGCGAAAAAATAACATTCTATTTCACCCAGCATTATTTATCACAAAACTTTTCCAAACAAGCGCAGGAGCTTTTGCTTCGATGCTTCAACAAAAAAACTCTGAAAATAGGTGATGACTCAATAGAGGATTTTACCCTACTCTGCACCGAGGCTGCTGCAAACTCCGATAATAAATCCTACTTTTTTGTTTATGCCGGAAAAATATTAAAATATCTCACGGAAATTTCTTTTGCGCATCCTGAGCAGAAAATCAGACGCGAATCCAAAATAACCGCTATACTGAAATATATTCAAAACAATTCAAAAAGTATAAGGTCTATAGAAGAAATAGCAGACACCTTTAATATTACAAAATTTCATCTCTGCCGTCTGTTCAGAGAAGAATTGGATACCACTGCTGTGCAGTATCTGAATGTTATAAGAATTCAGAATATGTGCAATTTTCTCACAGATAAAAAGCTTAGCATATCCGAATGTTCTGAAAACTGCGGTTTTCATTCATCTGAATATGCCGCAAGAGTTTTTTCCGGCATAATGCACATGAGTCCTACAGAATATAGGAAAGCTAAGCGAGGAGGCTGATAAATCATGGATAAAACACGGCGCATAGATTTTGGTGAAATATCAATTGAATATAAACTCATGAATAAGGGTATAAATATGAACGCCTTTCATTCACATAATTCATACGAAATTATGTTCATGGTAAACGGCAGCAAAATTATACTTCTCAATGACAGCTACCAAGAGCTGCAGGCCGGCGACATCATACTTTTTTCTCCGAATGAGCCTCACAAGTCACTGGGCAATAATTCATATGAATGGATATGCCTTAATTTTTCTGATGAATATTTAAAAAAATATTTTACTCCCGATGTGGCAAAAGTATTGGTATCCGCATTCGAAACCCGAACAGTACATCCAAGCGCAAGTCAGTTTACAGAGCTGTGCAGGATGTTCTATAAACTGTACAATAATTATAATAACGAAGACGATATGCTTTTTATGGATATAACAAATCTTCTGATGTATATATCTAAGATTAATAGACCAATATTAAAAAAAGTCCTGTCAACAAAGAACTTTCAGATATAATAAGATACCTATCCGAAAATTACTCATACGATATTTCAATAGAAAATATTTCAGATAACTGTCACATATCAAAATCCTGGATATGCAGCTTATTTAAAAACAACCTTCAGACAACACCGATGAGGTTTCTTAACAACATACGTATACTGCACGCATGCGATATTCTTTTGACAACAGATATGACCGTAACAGAAACTGCTATGAGCTGCGGTTTTTCGTCCAGCTCATATTTTGGACGCATATTTAAGCTTATAACAGGTCAAACTCCCTCCGAATTCAGACAATCAAAAAAATAGGGGAAATGCGGAAGCCCAGACATAGTGAGCTCTGACCCCCTTGCAATCAAGGCTTTTTCTCTGCACCCGCTATTTCAAATTGTATTACTTTACAAGTTCATAAATCGTTCTGCACCTTTAAAAAGACAATTGCCGCTATCGAAGCCCTCGCCCATACCGGCGCGGATATTATACCGCTTATGAGCGAAACCGCCTATTCAACCGATACCCGATTCGGCGAAGCCGCATATTTCCGCAGCACGCTCCGCGCTCTTACCGGTCACGATATTATCCATACAATACGCGACGCGGAGCCGATAGGCCCTAAGGGCATCCTTGATATCCTTGTTATTCTCCCCTGCACGGGCAATACACTGGCAAAGCTTGCAAACGGTATCGCCGATTCCTCCGTTACCCTTGCGGCAAAAGCGCATCTGCGCAACGACCGCCCCATAGTGATCGGCATTTCAACCAACGACGCCCTCGGAGCCGCGGCGCAGAATATCGGCAGGCTGCTCACGAGAAAACACCTGTACTTTGTTCCATTCTCCCAGGACGATTATATACATAAGCCAAATTCGCTTGTATGCGATTTTTCAAAGCTTAACGATACCCTTTCCTCAGCCCTTGACGGCAGACAAATCCAGCCGATCCTGGCTGTTTAGATAGATTCACAATATAACAGACGGAGGGCATGCGCCCTCCGCTCTTCTGCAAATATAACCGCACTGCCGCTTATACCCGCTCACCACGCGCTGCTTTTTTTCTTATATCAATATTTACGTCATTAAATGTCTTATAAAGTTTTTTCTTAATACCATCGGCATCTGTTGCGTTTAAAATTCCCGTCAGTGCCAGATCAACAAATTCAGCAAAAACCAGTTTGCTTCTGAAAATGAATTTTACAAAGCCTCTTGGCTTTTTTAACTTTGCGGACAATTCTTTTGATAAGTCTAACTTTTCAATATTAAGCTCCGTCAATGCTCTATTATAAAGCTCCCATAAAATCTTATTCACTGTTATATCAAAAGCCAAATCACCAAATAAATGATAATATGAGATAATGAATTTTCCAAACTCGTCAAAATTACGTTTTGAATTGTTCAATTTGTTATAATATTCAATCTTCATATCTTCGGTCGGTATTGTTTTTAATATAGCTTCACACTGTTGCTGATTCTTGTGAATAAGCAATTTAGCCTTATAATTATTCCTGATATATTTTCTGATGCTGTCAAATAAATCAGATAACGCATCAACATATCTCTGCTTCCTCAAGCGCCTTCCACATGCCAATCTGATACGCGCCTTTTCCTCCTCCGCCCGCCAGAACCAATCCTATTTTCATTATATAAGCAATTCCCCTCTTATAAATATTTTCGACAAATACATAAATTGAAAGACATCTTTACCTCTTTAGTATACCACAAAGTACAATGTTGGTCAAGTAAAAAATAATGTTTTTCGTTATTAATCACTATATTAATTATTTTTAAGCATATTTAATTTGATTCAAAAATAATTTATAATATAAAG
>JBJEIW010000229.1:0-6213 GCA_051877435.1 Candidatus Ornithomonoglobus sp. | reverse complement strand
ACAAAGGATTTTTTTGTAGAATTGATGTTTTTTTTATAAAATGATATAATATACCCATAACAGAAAAGAAAAGGAGTTAGAAGTCATGAATTTTATCAAAAAGGCAGTGGCTGTTTTTTTAGTCGGATGTATTGCGGGACCGGCTTCGGTATATGCCGAGGGTGTGTATGATGTGTCATACGATTTGGAAACTGCAAAGGTTACCGTTAAGGGGAATACCGAGACACCTTTGTGCAATGTAACACTTCAGATTTTAAAAGCAGGAAAAACAGTGGAGAATCTTGAAAATTTAAGGGCTGAAGACGCGGATGAAGTAGTTTCGAGATATGACCAGGTGACAAGCGACGAGAACGGGGATTTCATATTTAATTTCCCTTTGTCCGATGACATGGGAAGTGATACATATGTTGCTGCGGTAAGCTGGGGAGGTAAAATGAATGACAGCACCTTCGTATATATATCTCAGACTGATTTCAAAAATGCGTTGAATGAGGTAAACAGCGCGGCAAATGCGGCAGAAATGGCGGATGCGATAGAGCGCAATGCGAAATATTTCGGTATAGACATATCGGATTACAATACGCTGACCGAATCGGAAAAAGCTTTGATTGCCGACGCTGTAATAAGCGGCAGGGGCAGCGGATATGATACCTCTGCATTTGTAAGCACATTCAGAGAAGCACTTGTTATACAACTGGTAAATCACGGTAATAAGGCTCTTGATATAATGACGCGTTACGATGAAGTTCTGAGACTGTCCGAGCTTACATCATATGCAACCTTTGTCAATCAAAAGGATGTAACAAAAAATGATATAATGCAGGCAGTGTCCAATGCGGGACCGTACAGCAGCATTGAGGGTATACAGAACAGCTTTGAGGATAAAACAGTCATATATTCCTTATATGCCACAGAGGGATACGACGGTGTTTATCCGATACTCAAAGATAACAATCATATTCTTAATATAGATTTTTCCGATTATGAAAGCTTAAAGTATAAATCAAATGTGGATAAAAAGATGAACGAGAGCTTGTTCGCGTCTGCGCAGGCGGTGGCTGCCGCGTTTAACACATATGTTGCGGATGAGAAGAAAAAAGAAAGCACATCCGGCTCCGGCTCATCCTCCGGCGGCGGAGGCGGCGGTGGCGGCGGCGCCTCATCGGTCAAGCCGACAATTATTGTAAATAATACCGTCAACGAAGTGCAGATTTCATCTGACGGAACAAGCGGGCAAGGTATGTCTGTGCCGAGGTTTACGGATTTGAACGGTGTAGACTGGGCAAAAGAGAGTATTGACAGGCTTGCCGCAAATGGAATTATTTCGGGAAGGGGCGACAATAAATTTGATCCTACCTCATATGTAACGAGAGAGGAATTTGCAAAAATGCTCGTATCGGCACTTGATATTTACGAAGAAAATGCAGTCTGTGCATTTGATGATACCGATTCTGATGAGTGGTTTTACGGATATGTTGCATCAGGAGTCAAAGCGGGACTTATACAGGGCTTTAATGAACGTATTTTCGGAACAGGCGCAAACATATCAAGAGAGGATATGTCACTTATGCTGTACAGAGCGGCACTGCTTAAGGGAATGAAGTTTGAAACAGCCGGCGGCAGCGCGTTCATTGATGACGATAAAATTGCGGACTATGCAGCCGAGAGCGTAAGGGCGCTGTATTCAAAAGGGATTGTAACAGGAAATGACAACGGAATGTTTGAGCCGAAGAAGAATGCGACCAGAGCAGAAACGGCTGTAATGCTTGACAGGTTTCTGGGTGTTATACAATAAAAAGGAACAGAGAAGGAGTGGGACAATCAAATGAATAAAAGAGTGATTGGTTTAATTGCAGTTATTTCCTTGATTTTCGGAATGCTTCCGCTGCATATAACCGCAGCGTCGGAGGAACCGGACTATCGCATGGAAATAATAAGACAGTTAGGTATTGCACCGGATCAGATTATAGAAAATGCGGATGATAATATAAGCCGTATGGATTTTGCTGTTCTTGCGGCGAGACTGCACGGATATAACGGTGAAAATGTAAATGAGAGCTATTTTGCGGATATCCATAAGGAGCATTACGCATCGGGAAGTATATCGTATCTTGTGTCGATAGGCGCATTGGACGGATATTCCGACTCCAACTTCAGAGGGGAGAGGGATATAACATATGCCGAGGCTGCAAAAATACTTGTGACGATGCTCGGATATGAAGAACAGGCGCGCATGAGCGGCGGCTGGCAGACAGGATACATAGCCGCGGCTTCATCGGTTAAGCTTGACGAGGGAATCAAAGTGAGCGCGGATTCACCGATAACAAAGAAACAGGCGTGCAGGATGATATATAACGCGTTGGATGTAGCCTTATGCGAGGTGGAATTTATAAATGCCGATAAATATCAGATGACGTCTGTGAGCGATAAAACCCCGATGAGCGAATGGCTTAATATCGAAATGGTAAAGGGCATTATAAAGACTGTGGGCACTGCAGCGGTTACAACCGATACTACGGGAGTAAACGGAGTTACTGTCGGACAAACAGAGCTATCTGCAGGAGATACCGATATCTCGTATTTGCTTGGAATGTATTGTGAGGTATACTACTACAGCAGTAAAAGCGATAAAGACAGCAGAGTTGCCGCAGCGGCAGCTATTCCGTCAAAAAACAATATTACCGTTATAAACAGTGATGACGTGATTTCGTATGAAAACGGTGTGCTTACATATTATGAAAACACTGCAAGAAAAAGAGTGAGCATATCAAAAAAAGACGAGGTAAGCCTGAACGGACAGGCAGTGGCGGCTGCGGACAGGGAAGACGCATTGCTTAACTGTGACGGAGAGATAACAATAAATACGGTAAACTCCGATAACATAGAACATATTGTTATGATTTCTTCATATGAAACATATGTTGTTACCGGTGTTCGTCAGGATATTTTGACCGTTTACGGCCGTTACGACAGGGAGCTTGACGTCCAAAATGCCCAAATGCTTAAGGTCTATGACGAATTGGGAAAAGAATGTCAATTTGACGATATAGTTATCGGCGAAGTCTTGACTGTTCTTAAGAATAAAGATGAAAGCGTTGTTACAATATACAGATCAAGCGCGACAGTGAACGGAACCATGAGCGCCGTAAACGAAGAGGAAAATGCGGTATATTATAAGATAGATAATGACAGCTACAGACTGACAAAAGAGTATAAGGAAAAAGGCTCGCAGCCGTCAATCGGAACCACCGTTAAAGTGCTGCTTGATAAATTCGGACGCATTGCATACATAGATACAGCGGACAACAGCTGGAGCTACGGATATTTATGTAAAATAGTGCCGGAAGAAAATGAGGAAATGAGCTTTTTCGTAAAGTTCTATACCACAAGCGGAAATTTTGTGCAATACACAACATCGGATAAAATAAAAATCGATAACGAACGTCCGAAGAATGAAAATGAGCTTATGTCATTTATAATAAGAGGAAACGAAGACGTACGTGTGAGTCAGATGGTGCGTTACAAGCTCAACAGCAATAATGAGGTATCTGAATTAGATACGGCATATTTAAACAGTGCATGCGGCGAAAATGAAAACTCGCTGAGAATTATGTATAAGGGATATTCAGCAGCGGGTGATGTAATTCAAGAGCTTACATATAAGCCGACAAACAACTGGGAGCATAAGGTTATTGCTGACGGCAGAACGAGTTATATAACGGCTGCAAAGGATTATGCGGGCAACGAAAAGGTGTTCGGCAACCGCAGAAAGGATTATGTAAACGGATATGCATACGCTATGAACGCATATTGCGCAAATATAAATCAGCTTATACCTGACGTAATACTGAGCTTCAACGAAACTGCGGAGGATGTATACGATGAGGAATACGCGATTATAAAGAAGGTTGTCGAGGCGGTAAACAAGGATGGAGATGAGGTTTTTGAGCTAACGGTTGCAACGAGAAAGAATGCCGAGTATACATGCTATACGGCGGCGGATAAGAAGCTTGATGATATTACCGACAAGCACGGAACGCATACGATAGGAAAGGGCGATTTTGTATATCTTAAGACAAATGTTTTAGGTGAGGTTGTAGGTGCGGATCTGAAATATGATGCGGTGCATGGTGAATGGCAGCCTGACGCGGGCTTTGATGGCAGCTTCCACGGCGACAACGTTTCATACGGAACGGCAAAGAGAACGGATGGAAGCACGGTACAGCTTGCACTGAGTGACGCGGCATTGCAGCTGGGCGATAATGAGTATTCTGATTATATCAGAAACTACAGCCTTGACGGTGTAAAGGTATTTATATACAACAGCGCGACGGGAAAGGTGGAAGACGGTTCTGCAAGTGAGATAGCGTCATATCGCAATTCCGGAAACAGCGCGTCAAAGCTGGTTATAAGCGCGGACTGTGCGGAAATAGGATTAGCGGTAATATACAGATAAAGAGGTAAGTAAAAGATGAATTATAAGAAAATTACAAGTGCTGTACTGGCACTCAATATTGCGCTTACGGGATTGACCGTACCGGTGCTTGCGGATGATTTTAAAGACATAAGCAGGAATGACAGTGTATATGATTCGGCGATGTTTTTGAAAAATATGGGTATTATTGAAGGCACATCAAAAGATACCTTTGAACCGGACAAAACAGTTACACGCGCCGACTTTGCGGTGATGATAGACAGAGCCGCAGGTGAGGAATACAGCGAAAAATATGAATACGATGACGTTCCCGCTGACAGCTATTTTGCAAAGGCGGTTTCAAATGCGGCGGCTGCGGGATTTATTACGGGCGAAGATAAAGGAAATTTCAATCCGTATGCCCCCATAACTAAGCAGGAAGCGGCTGCAATATTAACAAGAGTATATGAAAAGGCGAAGAATACGTCAATATTCGCCTCAAGCGCCGCGTCGGAGTACTCGGATTATGACGGCATAGACAAGTGGGCGAAGGCATATATCGATAAGGCTTACATAATGGGCTTTATAGAGCCTAAGGACGCTGATACCATAGGCGCAAGGGCGGAATTTACAAGAGGAGAAGCCGCAAAGGGCATAGCAGCCGTTATTCTTTCGGCGGAAAACAATGCTTTGCCCGATACCGGCAAGGGCGACAGAATAGAGCAGTGGCAGAGAGGCAATATTTTTGTCGGTGACGAAACTCCGGGGTTTACGGTGGTTACGGGAAACAGAGCGATTGAGTATGTGATTACCGATTTCAGCAACACTGTTATCGAGCATAAGACTGTATCGGTTGCAGATGAACGGGTGGATTTAAAATTTCCGAATATCAAACCGGGATATTATGAGGCGGCGATTTTCGCATCGGACAATAACGGTATTAAGAGCGAGATATTAAAAACATCATTCTGCCTTTTGGAGGATTATGATTTCAGTAAAGTAGAGGATTCGCCTTTCGGCATAAATATGCACTGTGACAGAGGCGGCTCGGGCTGGAAATACGATTTGCTCAAAGAGGCTTATTATATGGGCGTAAAGCATATCAGAGACGGATACGAATGGTCGGGCGTTGAAGGCTCAAAGGGCAACTACACCCGTATGCAGAGCGTTATTAATCAGCTGTATGATTTGACCGATCAATACGATATGAGCGTGCTTATCGTAACGGGATTTACAAATCAGTTCTATGATAATAACGCAACGCCGTACACAGCCGAGGGACTTAAGGGCTTTGCGAATTACTCAAAGTCATTTTACGACCTGTACGGAAAAGATCAGGCACAGGAAATGTATAATGAGTTTTGGGGCTTTTACAGAGGTGACGGTCCCGTAAAGGGACAGCCGGAATATTATATTCCGCTGCTGAAGGAAACATACGAAACGATAAAGAAAGAATATCCCGATGCAATTCTTTCATATTGTGTAGGTTTCAATTCATGGCAGGATCAGACATGGAGAAGAAACGTATTTGCTTTGGGATCGCTCAAATACAGCGATGTTGTAATTACACACGATTACGGCCCCAACAGATTTGCCGATCACTCCGTTGAGGAGCATATGCGCAGTCAGATTGAGGAATTGAGACAGGATATCATGGATTACTGCCCCGAAAAGGCTGATATAGATATTTGGAACACGGAAACGGGTGGAAACACATCTACAAACCAATACGGAAACAGCGAGGAAACTATGGCGCAGCACATTCCGAGAATAGCTGCGGCAAACATTGCGGACGGTGT
>JBJEIW010000228.1:0-6290 GCA_051877435.1 Candidatus Ornithomonoglobus sp. | reverse complement strand
TCAGAAAAAGGCGGTTAAAACGAGGAGTACAACAGGCTCGGCTAAAACAACCGATGCGATACGAAAAACAAAAAGCATTAAAACCGCAAAGAAGTTTGCAAAACAAGCTCAAGCCTCAAGGATAGCTCAAAAGAAGGCAGTTACCGCCGCTCGAAAACAAACAGCTATTAAAGCAAAGTATAATGTTGTTGCCAATATTGGCGTAAACGGCAAAAACTACAACAAGTACGGCACGTCATTCGATATACAGATGCTTGTTATTGATAACAACGGTCCTACAACGAACGGAACAATAACAACAAAGGTCGATACGCTGTCTGAATTGCAGGATATTTTAGGAGGTATAAGAAATGCAAGACCAGATGTGGAGTATGATGGAATATCTGCAAAACGAGAGGGAGCAGATAGCCGAAGAGAACGAAACAGAAGTGCAGAAGCGCGCAAAGGCGCTTCTGCAGAAAGCAGGAGAGAAAACCGTACCGCACAGGATGTATCTGACACAGGCAGCAGAAACGCTGCTGAAACTGCCGGACGAGGAGCTTCAGACACCGTTTCTCATGGAGAACGAACTGAGAGAGCTCGTGGAGGAACTGAAATCAATGTCAACTCTGGAACAGCTGATGTGGATAATGAAGTATCCGATGCCGACAGAGGAGGAGAACAGGTATCTGGAACAGGACGAGAAGTTTCTGGATCAGTATACAAAACGGATACTGAAAGAGAGGGCGGCAATGGAGAAAACAATGCTCAAAGCAAAAACCCTGAAAGAGCTTCAGAGGATAATAAACGAAAATCTGATAGAACAGGCGCAAAGGACGGAGGAGATGGACGAGGCGGACGAGGACTATATCAACAGTCTGATGATGTACGATTAAAACCCAAGAAAAAAAAGGCAAAGGTTCTTACCGAAAGCGTCTATGATGATTACGAGGTACAGCCGCTAAAGGTGAAAAATGCGCAGCCGCACCCAACAAAGATAAGTGAAAGCGCCGCAATGGCGTCGGTTTCAAAGCCGCCTATTACATATGCGCCGAATTTATCACAGGAGCTTATAGAAAAAGGCGTTGTTTCAGATGTGCAGTTAGAGGCTATTTCATACGCAGGTCAAAACCATGAGCAGACACTCGAAAACGGCAGCAGGAAAGGTTTTTTCATCGGAGACGGTACAGGTCTCGGAAAAGGCAGAATTGTCGCAGGAATAATGCTTGACAACCGAAATCGCGGCAGAAAGAAAGCGGTATGGATAAGTGAACGCCCGAACCTTTACAGTGACGCACAACGTGATGTGGGCGCGGTAATCGGTGATGAAAAGCTTGTTCATCAGTTTGAGGGCGGAAAGAAAGCCGATAGGTCGCTTGATTTTGACGACGGTATTCTTTTTGCCGCATATCCTACACTCTCAAAAGGCTATGACAAGCCGGGTTCAAATTATGAAAAGCTTGTGAAATGGCTCGGAAAGGACTTTGACGGAGTTATAGCGTTTGACGAGGCGCACAATATGGCAAATTCCGGCGGGAATGGCAGCAGGGGAAGAATTAAGCCCAGCTCTGCATATCTAATGGGAAAGGCGCTTCAAGAGGCTTTCCCGAACGCAAGAATTGTTTACCTTTCGGCAACAGGCGCAACGGAGGTCAGTAATCTCCAATATGCAGACCGCTTAGGTCTGTGGGGAGCGGGTACCGCGTTTTCTAATGCAGAAGATTTTGCACAGAAAATCAATGCCGGCGGCGTTGCGGCAATGGAGCTTGTCGCAAGCAATATGAAAGAAAACGGCGTCTATCTTTCGCGAAATATAAGCTATGACGGAGTTAAGTATGACAGACTGACACACAAGCTTAATAAGCAGCAGCTTGAAATATACGGAGAGCTTGCGCGAGGGTGGCAGATCGTTTTTCAGAATATGAACAAAGCTCTTGAGGTTACAAATCAGAAGCATGACGGAATGGCTCGCGGGCGTCAGAACTCCGCCTTTTGGTCAGGGCAGCAGCGGTTTTTTAATCAGGTGCTTACGGCAATGAAAGTGCCGACAGTTATAAAAGACATTGAAAAACAGCTCGAACAGGGGCGTTCAGCTGTCATACAGCTTGTAACCACCAATGAGGCTGCGCAGAAGCGCGAAAGCTCAAGAATAGCGGACGAGGGACTTGACCTTGAGGATTTCGACCTCACGCCGAAGCAGATGCTTATGTCATATGTGGAAAATGTGTTTCCGGTTGAGCAATATGAAACCTATATTGACGAGGACGGCAACAAGCGCGTTAAGCAGGTATTTGACAGTCAGGGAAATCCCGTACTTAATGCGGATGCGGTAAAACAGCGGGATGAGCTGCTTACAAGGCTCGGAAGCCTTAAAGTACCGTCGTCACCGATAGATATGATTGTTGAACATTTCGGAACCGAGCTTGTCGCGGAGGTTACAGGGCGTTCAAAGAGAATTATCAGAAAAGACGGCAAAATGGTCGAGGAGCAGCGCAGCAAGAGCACGAATGCGGCAGATGTTGACGCTTTTCAGAACGGCAACAAGCGTATTCTTATATTCTCCGGCGCCGGAGCAACCGGAAAGAGCTATCACGCAGACCGCAACGCAAAAAATCAGCAGCAGAGAGTGCATTATCTGCTTGAACCCGGCTGGGTGGCAAACAAGGCTGTGCAAGGCTTTGGACGGTCGCACAGAAGCAATCAGGCAACAACACCAATATTCAAGCTTGTCAGCACAGACATTAAAGGAGAGAACAGGTTTATTTCCACTATCGCAAAAAGATTAAGTCAGCTCGGCGCTCTCACAAAAGGCTCGGCAAAAGCCGGAAATCAGGGTATGTTTACGGCTGATGACGATCTTGAGGGTCCTATCGCAAGCGATACGCTCGCCAATTACTATAGGGACTTAATGCGCGATAATGTTGTCGGAGTTAAAAACGGTATGGAGATAATCGAAAAGTTAGGCTTAAAGGATTATCTGCTTGACCAATACGGGGCCTTTAAGGAGTCAAGCGACGCATGGCGCGATGTCAAGAAATTCCTTAACCGTATACTTGTTCTTGAGCCTAAAGAACAGAATGCGGTGTTTGACGGTTTCAACGAACGCTTGCAGGCGGCAAATGAGATCGCAAGACAGAACGGAACTCTTGACAGAGGTCTTGAAAACTACAAGGCGGACGGTCTGACTATCAAAGAACGCAAGGTAGTCCATACAGACAGCAGCACCGGCGCGGAGACTACATATTATAATCTTGAAGCAAGGCACAAGCTGAAGCCTATTAAGATAGAAAATCTTGACACAGGCACACAGAACTTTGTCGGTTTTTACTACAACAGTCAGAACAAAATACGCGCAATATTCAGGAGCAGTACAACTACCGACAGAGAGGGTAAAGTCACTCAGAACTATAAGGCGTTCGGACCTGCAGGACACGCATATATGCCAGAGGAAAGATTACAACGCAACTGGACCATGATAGACCGCAGCGGAGCGGAAAAGCTGTGGGGCGAGGAGCTTAAAACGGTACCGGAGTACAAAACAAATCCGGTACATCTCATGACAGGCAATCTGCTTTCAATATGGAACAAGATGCCTACAGAAAATGTGCGTGTTTATCGTATGCTTACAGATGACGGAGATATTCTTCTCGGCAGAGTTATTCCTGATGAGAGTATTGACAGCACATTAAGGCAGCTCGGCTCATCAAGGACAAAGCGCAAGGTATCTGTTTCCGATGTAATAAGTATGGTCGCACAGGGCGATACGATACTGCTTGAAAACGGATGGCGTATCTCACAGCGCAGAGTGTCGGGCGAAAACCGAATTGAAATATCAGGTCCGTCATATTATGATACAGCAAGCCTTGAAAAAGTCGGTGTATTTACGGAACGTATAAGCTATAATACAAGGTATTTTATACCCACAGGCGCAAAAGCAAACGACGTAATCAAAAAGGTGTTTAAGATTTCTCCTCTTGCGGGGAGAATAGAATCAGACGACAATTCATATTCAATGGAGGCAGAAAATGAAGAAGGAGACATATTATCAAATGGAAGCGGCGAGCGGCAGAACGGTAAGAGTTCCGGCATCGAAGCTGAAGGAGTGGACAGAAGGGCAGGAAGCTATAAAGAGGGGAGAAGAACCGCAGCTGAGCGAAGAAAGCTTGGAGAAACTCTCAAAGCTGCTGGGAATACCGAACAAAGAGTAATCGCAAATGTACGCGGTGATTTTATAAAGCCTGAAGCCTATAACGACGAGATGTCGGCTATAGCGCAAGAAAATGAAAGCAGGGGCTTGAATACAGAATTTGTTGTAGGAGACCTCACAATAGCATTTTCGGGCGGCAGAAAGGCGCGCGGTGTGTTTGACTATAAAACCAACACGGTAATCATTCGATATGACCACTCTGACTTTTCACCGGAGCAGATTAATCTTCATGAGGTTGTACATTCCGAATATAATACAGGCAAGACGAAAAAGGTCAGGAATATTATTCTGAACAGTCTGTCAGTCACGGAAAGAAAGGGCATATTAAGGAAGCTTGCGAAGGATTACAACGGAATTATAAACAATAACGAAAATGCGGTGTTTGAGGAATTTGTCGCAAATACCCTCGCGGGAATGAACGAATATACCGAAGTATATAAGCCTGTCGTAAAAGCCTACTGGAGCGGCGATGAAACGGCACTTGACAATTTCAAAGTTTCGGAGTATACTGAGAGTATAGATGCTGGAGGGAACGGCGAGGTTCTTGACAATATAGGTTTCGGTAATGATTACAGATTGTCTGAAAGCGGTGAATTATATGGATACGGACAGAAAAATGCAAGCGAGGAATTGGGACGGCTCAAAAATACAAGTGAAAGTGAAAGTACCGGACCTGCACGAATGGGCAGTGTGGGACAGATACAATCGCAAAAATCAGATACACCCCACACAAGAAGAATTCACAGAAGCGGAGTTTCTGCCGAAACACTTACATCATCAGGGTTAACAGCAGAGCAGGCAGCGACACGAGCGCAGAATAAGCTTGAAGGTTTTAGGACAGAGTTTTATACAAAAGCCAAACAGGACAACATCCAACAGACAGAAGCTTTTAACACAAATAACACTGTATACTATCCCAATTCCGTATTTGAACGAAACGGTATAGCTATTACAAACGGTGTAGCATCTTTCACAGAAAAGCGCTTTAATGATTTAATCAAGGAGTTTTCTATACCTGTTGGCGGTCAGGAAAATCGTGACTATGCAAAGGGATATGTGACGTATATATCACCGAGTGATTTCCTAAGTCTTACGACCGTAAATGAACAGAAAATTGTAGATGATACTAAAACCAACGAAAAATACGGAAACGGCAAGCTTGATATTGACAGGTTATCCGGCAACACTCAAACCCCGTTCTTGGAAGTTGATTTTGATGACGGAGTTGTTACGGCACACGAAGGCAGGCACCGAATGGCAATGCTCCGTGATGCAGGCATAGAAAAGGTTGCTATTGTTGTAAAAGACGTCTATCCCTCACGCGGTAAGTATCGCACAAAAAAAGTGACGGATGTCACTGTTACGGGGCAAAAATTCAACAGAATAGGTACAGCGCGAGGGAAAGTCACACTTGGCGAAATTATTCCCCTTAGCCCCAACTATCGTGATGAGGTAAGACGCAAGTTTGTTGATAATGAAGCCGATTTACGATATGCGCTTGACACACTTGATGATGATGTGGCAGAGCTTACACCGGAACGTAAAAAAGAAATCTTTGCAACCTATGACCGTGACAACATGGGCGCGCAGAAAAAGACCGCAGTTGAAGCAATGCAGGAGCTGAAGGGCAGGATAAAGACCTCTGCGGCTGATATTGCTCACAGCGGCGCAAGAGTGTTCCCGGAAATACCCGAGAGAGGCGAGAGAGGAACATTCTTTGCAGAGTTCCGCAAGAATATGGTGCAGTTCAGAGCGCTCCCAACAACAGCGTCCTTTGTTGCGCAGGATAACCTTAACAAAATGACGGACGGGCTCAGTCCGGCGGATTTCAAGACCTTCAGTCAGCTTGTATATTATCAGGATTTGCAGGAAGAAGCGCAGATGCAGCAGAAAAAGGGCTACAGCGAGATACTTCTGCCCAACGGCATTAAACCGGGTGAGGTCAATGCTATAGTGGCAGAGCTTCAGGGCAGCACAAGCGATAATGTAAAGGCTGCGCTGGAACGGCGCGGCAAGATTTGGAAGGAGTTGACTGATACATACATCAAGCTTAACCAGTATGTCGGTTTTGATACCTCAGGGCGCTTTGACCGCAGACACTATT
>JBJEIW010000227.1:0-6343 GCA_051877435.1 Candidatus Ornithomonoglobus sp. | reverse complement strand
GTAAGTTTAAAAATGCTTGAAACCACGGACACATGGTTCGGAGTTACATATGCCGAGGACAAGCCGCTTGTTATCGAGAGCTTTAAGAAGCTTATTGAGAGCGGTGAGTATAAGGCAGACCTTTACAGTGATCTGGTATAATGTTTTTTACCGAAATTCCTGCGGCATCACGAACAGGAACACATTCAGATTTGTTTTAACATAGTCAGGCACGCATATTGTAACCGTTATGTAAACGGTACGGTATGCGTGTTTTTGTATGCCTTTATCCGATATAGTGTGCCCTTATATTGCCATATGCACATTATATTGTATATATTACCGTCAATTTTGCCAAAAAAATAAGTATAATTTGTGTGAATTAACGATATTTACAGAAAATCATAAGAAAATCTTGAATTATGCTGTGCTTTAGTATATAATAAAGACATACGGATTGGTACCAAGTCTTAATACCAATTAACAAATCTGATTCCGGGAGGGAACGAGCATGACTATGACAAAAAAACAGCGCCATGATTTTTTGCTTGAAATGATAGCCGAAAATCCGTTCCTGAAGGATGAAGAGCTTGCAAAGCGCTGTAATGTCAGCATATCGACAATACGCAATGACCGCGCCGAGCTTGGAATTGCGGAATACAGGGAGCGGATAAAGTCCGCGGCGGAGAGCGAGATGAACGGCTCCGGCGCAAAGGCTGAGCTGCTTGATCTGAAGCTTTACGAAAACGGTCTGTCGGTGCTGGAAACAGACGGCACAATGCTTTTCAAGAATACAAATGTAGTAAAGAGCCAGTGCATATATGCTTTTGCTGAAAATCTTGCATTAAGCGTTATTAACGCAAAGGCGGCGTTGGTGAAGGTTGCGAATGTCAAATATATTTCAGAGGTTCATTCGGGCGCGAAGCTTGTTGCAAGGTCCACGGTTGTCCGCGGCAGAGATAATGAATATATTGTCCATGTATTCATAAGCGCCGAAATGAATGAGGTTTTCAGAGGGAAGTTCAATTTAGAGGTAGTTAACATATGAAGATTTTGGTTGATGCAATGGGCGGAGATCACGCGCCTCAGGCGCCTGTTGAGGCGGCTGTGCGGGCGGTAAAGGAGCTTGATGTTGATATAGTTCTTGTCGGCAACACCGCCGTAATCAGAAATGAACTGAGCAAATACGAATATCCGCAGGAGAAAATAACGATCGCGAACGCTCCTGAGGTTATTTCAAACCATGAGGAGCCGGCAAAGGCTGTGCGCACAAAGAAGGGCGCGTCGGTTGTCGTAGCGGCAAATATGCTCAAAAGCGGCGAGGGCGATGCAATGCTTTCGATGGGCAATACAGGCGCTCTGCTTGCGGTGGGACTGCTCATTGTGGGAAGAATAAAGGGGATACTGCGTCCGGCGATAGGCACTGTGCTTCCGTCGGCAAAGGGTCCCAAGCTTCTTATAGACGCCGGAGCAAACACAAACTGCAAGCCGGAAAATCTGGTTCAGTTCGGCATTATGGGCAGCGTCTACATGAAAAATGTTCTCGGCATAAACAGCCCGAAGGTCGGACTTATGTCAATAGGCGAGGAGGAAGGCAAGGGCGACGAGCTTACAAAGAAAACCTTCTCAAAGCTTAAGGAGGCGCCGGTCAACTTTATCGGCAACATTGAGGGACGCGACGTTATGGAGGGAACCGCGGACGTTATGGTCTGCGACGGCTTTGTCGGAAACGTGGTGCTTAAAACGGTCGAGGGCATGGGTCATGTGATCGGTCAGCAGGTCAAGAACCTGTTTATGAAAAATCTGAAATCAAAAATTGCCGCGCTGTTTGTTATGGACGGTGTTAACGAGTTCAAGAAGATGATGGATTACCGTGAATACGGCGGCGCCCTGCTTCTGGGCTGTAAAAAGCCTGTAATCAAGGGGCACGGCTCCTCGGACGCTCTGGCGGTGTTCAGCGCGATAAGACAGGCTAAAGCGTTTGTTGAAACGGACGTTATAAGCGGAATAACAAACAGCATTGTAAACAATATAACAGAATGAAAGGAAATGTGAATAATGCCTAATACAGTAATAGCGGGAACAGGCTTCTATATACCTGAAAAGGTTTATGACAATGCGTATATGGAAAGTATTGTCGACACGAATGACGAATGGATAACAAGAAGAACGGGTATCAAGGAGCGTCATGTATCGGCTGACGATGAATATACAACCGATATGGCGACAATCGCGGCAAAAAGAGCGCTTGAGAATGCTAAAATGACGGCGGAGGAGCTTGACCTCATAATTTTTGCAACGGTGACACCTGATTATTTCTGCCCGTCATGCGCGTGTGTTGTTCAGAACAATATCGGAGCGGTGAACGCGTCTGCATTTGACTATAACGCGGCTTGTTCAAGCTTTGTGTTCGGTATTCAGATTGCAGACAGCTTCATAAAGGCGGGAACCTATAAAAAGATTCTTATTATCTGCGCCGATACTCTTACAAAGGCGACAGACTACAAGGACAGAGCGACCTGTGTGCTTTTCGGCGATGCTGCGGGCGCGGCGATAGTTACGGCTGATGAGGAGCGTCAGGGGGTTATTGCGACCGTAACAGGAGCGGACGGCACAGGAAACAAGGCGATAACAAGTCTTGCCTTCAGAAACGATTCTGAGGAGCTTGAAAAGAGACTGGGCGGACGAAAGGAAACTATTTTCATGGCAGGTCAGGCTGTTATGAAGTTTGCGGTCAAGGCAATGGCTGACGCGTCGGACATGGTTCTTGCAAAGGCGGGACTTACCTATGACGATATAAAGCTTGTAATCCCGCATCAGGCAAACTACAGAATAGTTGACAGCGCGATAAGAAGAATGGGAATTGACAAGGAAAAGGTATTCCTTCACCTCGAAAAGTTCGGCAACACATCGGCGTCATGTATTCCGGTCGCGCTTGCGGAGGCTGCCGAGCAGGGACTTATAGAGCGCGGCGACAAGCTGATTCTTGTAGGCTTCGGCGGAGGTCTTACATGGGGAGCAACATTGATTGAATATTAATGGAATAATATAAAGGAGAGAGTCAGACAATGAACAGATTATGTGAAATACTCGGAACAAAGTACCCTGTAATTCAGGGCGGTATGGCATGGGTTGCAACTGCGGAGCTGGCGGCGGCTGTATCAAACGGCGGCGGCCTAGGACTTATCGCTGCGGGCGGCGCTCCGGCAGACATTGTAAGAGAGCAGATACATAAGTGCCGTGAGCTTACAGACAAGCCCTTCGGCGTAAATGTAATGCTTATGAATCCGTTTGCGGACGATATAATGAATATGCTTATGGAGGAGAAGCCGGCTGTTGTAGCGACAGGCGCGGGCAATCCGGCAAAGTACATGGAGGGACTTAAGGCAGCGGGAATAAAGGTTCTTCCGGTTATCGCAAGCGTGGCAATGGCAAAGAAGATGGAAAAGCTCGGAGCTGACGCGATTATCGCGGAGGGTACCGAGGCAGGAGGACACATCGGCGAAATTACGACAATGTGTCTTACACCGCAGATTGTTGACGCGGTAGACGTTCCGGTCGTATGCGCGGGCGGTATCGCTGACGCAAGAGCGGCGGTTGCGGCATTCGCTCTCGGCGCTGAGGGTATACAGGTAGGCACACGCTTTATCTGTTCAGATGAATGTATTGCGCATGATAACTACAAGCAGGCGGTGCTCAAGGCTAAGGACCGTGACGCGGTTGTAACAGGCCGCAGCACAGGCGCGCCGGTAAGAGCGCTGAAGAACGGTCTTACAAAGGAATATGAAAGACTTGAAAAGTCAAACGCTCCGTTTGAGGAAATCGAGGCTCTCGGTGTGGGCGGTTTAAGACGCGCATTCCAGGAGGGAGATGTCAAGACAGGCTCGCTCATGGCGGGACAGAGCGCGGCAATGGTAAACAAGATCGAGCCGTGCGCGGACATCGTCAAGAGCTATTTTGAGGAAATAGACAAAATTCTTGAAACGGTTAAAAACAATATGTCAATATAAAAAGGAATAATGAGGTCATAGAATGGGAAAGATAGCATTTTTATTTGCAGGTCAGGGCAGTCAGGCGCCCGGCATGGGCAAGGAGCTTGCCGAAAATTTTGAGTGCGCAAACGCGGCATTTGACGAGGCAAGCGAGGCATTAGGCTTTGATATAAAGGACATGATATTTAACGGTGATCAGGAAACACTCATGATTACCGAGAACACACAGCCGACAATCGTTACAATGAGCGTTGCGGCGCTGAGAGTATTACAGGAAAAGGGCGTTAAGCCGGACGTTGTTGCCGGTCTCAGCCTTGGTGAGTACACAGCTCACGTTGCGGCGGGCTCGCTGAAATTTGCCGACGCCGTTAAGCTTGTAAGAAAGCGCGGAAAGTATATGCAGGAGGAGGTTCCTGTAGGTGTCGGTGCAATGGCGGCAATCCTCGGACTTACAGCCGACCAGGTAAGAGAGGCTGCACAGAAAGCGTCAGAGGTCGGTGTCTGCACAGGCGCAAACTTCAACTGCCCCGGTCAGATAGTAGTTTCCGGTGAGGTCGCAGCGGTAGACAAGTGCTGTGAGATAGCAAAGGAAATGGGCGCAAAGAGAGCCGTTAAGCTTGCAGTTTCGGCGCCGTTCCACTGCGCGCTCCTCACAGGCGCGGGTGAAAAGCTTGCGAAGGAAATGGAGAATGTTGAGGTTTACGACATGGATGTTCCGGTTATAACTAACGTAACCGGTGACTATATTAAGGATAAGAGCGAAATCAAGCAGCTCTTAAAGGATCAGGTTTCAAACTCGGTTCTCTGGGAGGACACAATCAGAAGAATGATCGCAGACGGTGTTGATACCTTTATTGAAATCGGTCCGGGCAAGGCGCTTTCGGGCTTCATGAAAAAGATAGACAGAGGCATGACCTGCTACAATGTAGAGGACATGGCATCACTTGAAAAGACTCTCGCAGGTCTTGGTATAACAGAGTAAGAAAGGAATAAAATAATGCTTAAAGGAAAAACAGCTATAATCACCGGCTCAGGCAGAGGCATAGGCAAGGCAGTAGCGATAAAGCTTGCATCATACGGCGCAAACATAGTTATAAACGATATTCCGTCATCAACATACGCTGATGAAACATGTGAGGAAATCAAAGCGATGGGCGTCGGCTGTATCTGCATAAAGGGAGACGTAACAAAGATTGACGACGTTAAGGCTCTCGTAGACGGCGCGGTCAAGGAGTTCGGCACAGTTGATATATTTGTAAACAACGCGGGCATCACAAGAGACGGTCTCATGCTCAGAATGAAGGAGGAGGACTGGGACCTTGTTATGAACATCAACCTCAAGGGCGCATTCAACTGTATCAAGACGGTTGCGCGTCCGATGATGAAGAACAAGGGCGGTTCAATCATCAACATGGCATCTGTAGTAGGCGTTATGGGTAACGCGGGTCAGGCGAACTATTCAGCGTCAAAGGGCGGACTTATCGCTCTTACAAAGACGACCGCAAAGGAATTCTCCGCAAAGGGAATCCGCTGCAACGCTGTAGCGCCGGGCTTCATTCAGTCGGCAATGACAGACCAGCTTTCAGACGATGTAAAGCAGAAGTATTATGACGCGATACCGCTCGGCCGCTTCGGTACGGTGGAGAATATCGCAGATACCGTTGCATTCCTTGCATCGGATATGTCATCATACATAACAGGTCAGGTTATCTGCGTAGACGGCGGACTTGTAATGTAATAATATCGATATATAATTTTCCTGCAGGAAAGGTATATATACATTGGAAGGAATATCCTTCCGCACACAAAGCGAAAGGAGGTGCGAACAAAATGGATGAATTCGAGAAGGTAAAATCAGTCATTGTTGACTTATTAAAGGCAGAGGAAAGCGACATAACATTGGAGTCATCATTCGTTGATGATCTCGGCGCTGATTCATTGGATCTTGTTGAGCTTATTATGGGATTGGAGACAGAATTTGATATCGAAATCCCGGATGAGGAAGCTGAGAAGATTCAGACAGTAGGTGACGCTGTAGAGTATATTAAGGCTCATGAATAATTGATGTAGCCTGACGCGGGAGGACTGCGGAGCATATTCGTGTCCTCCCGTATTAATATCTGAGAATAGAGGGTAATCAAAGACCCATAATTATATATAAATAAAAATAAAGAACAGGAGGAAGACTAATGAAAAGAGTCGTAGTAACCGGAGTAGGCGCGGTAACGCCGATCGGTAATGATGCTAAAACTTTCTGGCAGAATATAAAGAACGGTGTATGCGGTATTGATAAGGTGACAGCCTTTGATACAACAGACTTTAAGACGCAGATCGCCGGCGAGATCAAGGACCTTGACGTAACGGAGTTTATC
>JBJEIW010000226.1:0-6412 GCA_051877435.1 Candidatus Ornithomonoglobus sp. | reverse complement strand
AGATACGTCGCAGCTCCGTCAGTGCAATTGAAAAAAAAATGTTTTTACGTTTCATTCTTTAACCTCCAAACGCGGAGTATGCAGTAAAGTACTGCCGAAACTAACAAAAACGACAAGTTTAAAATTATAATTCCGAGTGCATTTTCGGCGCTGTACAAAAAAGAATTTGCTGCATCGGGGTGAATAATGTTTGCAAATTTCGACAGTTTTTCATTGAAATTCATCGGGTTTTCAGCCGCTTTATAACCCAGCGCAAGCGATAGTTGACCGAGCGCGTATTTCAGGAAAAACGGAGTGCAGATTATTACATACTTGTTTTCGCTCACAGCGGAAAGCAGCATTGCTGCTGCCGAACAAACCGCGCCGTAAAAGAACGTTTGAGCAAGCTGTGCCGCTATACAAAGCGGAAATCCGCCCATGCTGTAAATACCCGACATTGCGCTTCCCTGTCGGAATGTCATTTCAGAGAACTGTGCAGCGGTCTCTGCGGGATACTCCGATAATGAAGGAAACATTATTGCCGAAAGAATGCCAAACAGTCCATAGCCCAAAACAAGCGTGAGTCCTCCTGCCAGCAGAATAAACAAGCACCCGCTTATGCTGTAACGAATTTTTCCGACGCGATGGAGAGAGAACCGCCACATACCGCATTTTTTCTCGTCAATTAGTATACCGATTGAGGAAATCGATACGATTACCGGCACAAACATTGCAATCCAACTGCCGAAACCCTTTGTGAATACCGAATATGAGCAAAGTTCAGTATTGCCAAGCAGCGCGTTTCTTGTGTATTGCAGATACACCTCAATCACAGTTTTTACACTTTGCGATTGCGTGTCATAATAAATCTCCGAGAACATACAAATCATCGCTGTTCCCAAAACAGCCGCCCAAAACGCCGGTGAACTAAACAATTTTTTTATGCCGGTTAAAATATACATATTATATTTCCCACCAATCGCAGGTGTAATAGCTTACATTGCCGTCAACAGCATTTACATAAACCACATATTTCAGATTATCAACAGAATTATGACATCTGAACTTCCAAACCGGCACGGAAGCCAGATTTTCCTCGGAATTATCCTGTTCGTCCAAGCTGTATTTTGCGTAAAGCAAATCCGCTCTGCTCAGCGAAAACTTAATTTCCTCGCTGAAGCAATCGGAGAGGATTTTCACGGCAATGTTCAGAGGAATAACGCTCTCGTATTCAGCATTCTCCCGGACATCATATTCACCTCTGCCACCACAAAGCTGGTCGATTTTATCGCTTTCCATCATAAATACATTCATCGGATACAGCTTGTAATTATGGTCGAATTTCTTTGAATAAGTGGACATTACATCATCGGACAGCATTTCATACGCGTCAAATGTTACTCCTTTGTATGCGGGCGTCATTGTAAAAGAATATCCGAATTTTTCATCGCCGATATCCAGTACTTTCACCTGACAAACCTCGGAAGTCAGTGCTCCGCCCCAGCTGTAACCCTTATCCGAAATCATTTCCTTGACCGTCCGAGCCGCGTCTTTAACAGAAATCTCCTTATCAAGCAGCGCGTAGGTATCGGCAGATTGAATGTCAAGATAATTCGACTTAACATCAAAATATTTTGTTGCAAAGGTCATTGCTACGGAATTGTGGCTTTTTTCAGGCTGAGCGCGCTTAATAACGCCGCCCAGATTAAGCCCGTTTATCCCACCGCCAACCCCAAGCATCGAGAGATACCCTTCGGGTGCGTCCACATAAAGCTCAGAAAAGCCGATATTTCCGTTTTTCAGCTCGTCAAGATGATTTTTTATAAGCGAACTCTCGCTCAGATAATCGCCCAAATTCTTGTCCGCAGATGAAACGTGAATAAGAGAGTCTTTATCGGAAGCACTGTAAATTCCCGCAAACGCGTCATCAAAAATTGCATTGAACTTTGCGTATTTTTCTTCAAAAGAAAGATTTTTTATTGTAAGAGTAAGGTTATACATTCTATCGACATTCGGTACTGTTGCTGTGAAATCATCAGTAACGGTTATGTTGGGGAACTCGGTTTTTTTCACGGTTTCAATCTGAGTCAAAAGCTCCTTTTTGAGCGTTGAAAGCTTCATCAATTCAAACGAACCGATATTCTCATCATCGCTAGGCAATTGCACACTCTCTACATTTTCCGAAGAAAAATCACCTCCCGCGGTCAAGGAGTCGCGCTTTTCACACCCGCAAAGCATTATCGCAACTGCGGCGATGCATATTATAGACAGCGTTTTTTTCATTTGCAGTTCCTCCGAAGTAAAAACACATCAGCTGACAGCCGATAATTCAACTGTCAGCAAAATATTATTATTTATTGTAGCCGACTGTCCCGTTTGCAACGCAGGAGGTTCCGCCAATACCGTAAAAGTTAAATGTAATTGTATATCCTGATGGCACGCATCTAACGACATTGGAATATCCGGTTGTTGTTATTCTAAAATCGGAAATGCCCTCAGCAGTAACTTTTACATATCTGTCATTGCTGCCGGATATAGATGCACAATAAGTTTGATAGCCCCCACCGTACACGGGAATCTCACTCTGACATGATGGAGTTAATCCTGGCTGATTTGCCGGAGCGTGATTCATAAAATTGATGTTCCAGTCTCCCACGGCTTCGTATGCACTTGCTCCAACTCCGAGAGCACATGATGCAATAACTGCCGATAAAGCAACTGCTGTGATTTTCTTAAGTACCTTTGACATTATAATTCCTCCTGAATTGTTGTGGGATATTTATCCCATAATTTCGTCTGCCCAAATGCCCTCTATATTATATGACCGAATTAAAACGCATTTTGTGAGGTGTTTTTTGAAAATTTGTTGAATTGTACAAATTTATAGAGCAGCTTTTGGCACTTCTGCTAAACTTTTTGCCTTAAATTGATTTTTCTGCGCTGTAAATCGTGATAGTTTCTGTCTTGCCGCTTGAGCTTGTCAGCGTGAAAACAGACTTCAGACGATATGTACCGCTTGACAGACCGGATTTTGTGTTGGACATCGATATGCTGTTGGTATTTACCGTTTTTGTCCAACTCGCGCCGTCAACACTGTTCCATATCCAAAACCAGCCGCTGTACTTTTCAAGAGTCTGCTCAACGGTTATCTTAACCGTGTTAACTCCGGTTGTTGAACTTGTACAAGAAGCAGTCGTGCCGCTTATTTCCAAATCGCTGACAGGGTCATGCGCATTTTCATAGTATGGAGAAACTGAACTATCCATTAAATAATATGCGCTTTCTGCTGATGTCCGAACATTTAAACTCGTACACAGACCAACTAACAAGCATGCAATTACCGAAATTTTCTTAAGCCACATCGGAAACACCTCCTTCCAGATTATTCGAGGATTTTTTCACCCTCTATATAATAAATCTGTTTTGGAAGGCGATTTACTATGCCAAATTATCAATTTTTATAAACTTTGGCAATTTTGGCCAAATCAATTATTTGATTTTTGTATAAATTGCCGCACAATTCTATTACATAATCCCCATTATCCCATATAACACCTGAAAATTTTTCACCAACACTGCTATAATCTAGCAACAAAGCGCAATGACCATTTATGTCAACTTCTTGGAAATCACATTTTTCGGTATTGAAATGAATAGGAGAAAAATCTGTTTTAACAAATTGTCGAAGCGTTATAGTTTCACCGGTTGAAGAATTTATATAACTTGTATAAACAATACGCGAAGTTGAATCCGTTTCCAAAACCTCAAATCCCTCGGGTACTTCAGACAAATAGTATTTTTCTTCTATTGTTGTCGGGCAGTTTTCCGTATTTATCGGAAAAATTCGGGTATATTCTCTGTGGACGTCACCGCGAAAGCTCTGTGAGACGAAATATGCCGCTGTGCAGCCTGCAAGCGCCGCCAAAAATACAATTACAATCGCTGCTAATACTGTTTTTCGTGTTAATCTACGTTTCTTCTGCTTTGATACTGCTGTCGAACGAATTGCCCTTGTGTTCTTTTCGTATAACTTGAAAATCCGTTTCATTGCAAGCCTGTGTTTAAGCGAAAACTTATGTTCGGAAACATTTTCATACTTGTCCCACTCAAGCCTTGCCGATTCCTCAAGAATAGATTTCAAAATACTTTCACTCATAGTTTCTTCCCTCAATAAAAGTTCTGATGGATTTTCTGGCTAAATAAAGCCGCTGGTTGACTGCATTTTTTGAGATTTTAAGAACATCGGCGGTTTCCAATATTGAAAGCTCCGACAAGCAGGTCAGCATCAGCACGTTTCTCTGAAGCACCGGCAAATTGTTGATAAAATCAAGCAGTTCATCGTGCGAAATCTTTTCAAGAAGAGAGTTTTCAAGTAATTGCTCATCGGATTGATAAACAATATCCTCCGAAATTTCGTCTGTTTGGTGCTTGGCTCTCTTTTTGTATATATCAACCGATATATTTCTTACAATAGCAGCCGCGTGATAAATTTTCTCGTTTTTGGTTAGCGAGAAAAATTTATCTGGTTTTTCCGCAATTCCGAGAAAAGTTTCCTGTAAAGCGTCCTCCGCGTCTTGCCGATTATGCAGGCGCTCAAATGCGATAGAATACAGCCTGCTTTTGTTCTCCTCGTAAAACTCGGATAGTTCATTTCGCTGTTCTTCGCTTTCCAGAATAGCAAGCGCCGCTGATATCATAGCAATTCCCCCTTTTTCGCTTGTTATGTTTCATTATAACACCGAATTGAGAAAAATGCAAGAACCTATATGAACACTTATCTCAAAATTTATACGGCTTTTTTGGAAAAACTACTTGACAAACCGCGAGCATTGTGATATAATATTTTATGTTCAGTGGGAAACCATTGGATTTAATACGCAGGTGTGGCGGAATTGGCAGACGCGCTAGCTTCAGGTGCTAGTGATCGCAAGGTCGTGTGGGTTCAAGTCCCGTCACCTGCACCATTATCCCGCAAACGGTTGTATTGACTGCGTGCGGGATTTTTAATATAATTTTTAGATGGTTGACACTAGCTTTAATTCATTGTATAATATAAATTAGAGGCTAATAGATAATATTAAAATAAAGTGAGGGAATGATATGATTACATTTGAAGAGAATTATATTTTTCGAAACAATCGTTCCATAACAAGTAATGAAGATATTGCTTTGACTGAGTCTGTGGCAAATGCTTGGGATGCTGGCGCTCACAATGTTTTTATAACTATTCCTAACAAGGTAAATGGTCAAATAATTATTGAAGATGATGGGACAGGAATGTCTGACGATGAATTTAAATCAAGATGGATGACTCTTAATTATGATCGTCAAAAGCGGCAAGGAAAATGGGTAGTGTTTCCCGATGGGGATAAAACCAAAAGAATAGCATATGGTAGAAATGGTGTTGGTCGTCATGGAATGTTATGTTTTGCAGACAGTTATAAGGTCGAAACATGGAAGGATGGCATAAAGAACACCTATGAAATTACTGTTTCAAATGGAAATGCTCCATTTGAAATCACCTCACAGAAACCCGTTGACCAAAACGGACATGGAACAAAAATCAGTGTCTTTGTTGAACGTCACTTGCCGAATATAGATCAAATGACAGATGTTCTTTCAGCAAGATTTTTATACGATCCTAATTTTAATGTAATGATTAACAAGCAAAAAATTGAATTGTCTCAACACAAAGGATAGGTATTGAATAAAGATATTCAGCTCGCACATTCTGTAAAAGCCAAATTGATGATTGTCGATTCAACTCAAACGGCTTCAAAATCTCAACAACATGGCGTAGCATTTTGGGTTGCGGGGCGTCTAGTAGGAAAACCATCGTGGTCTTATGGAAACACAACTTTTTTGGATGGACGCTTAAAACCAGCAAAAAGGTATACAGTTATCATTCAATCTGATGATTTAATAAATGAAGTACTGCCTGATTGGACAGGATTCATTGCATCTCATTTAATGTCATCTGTGTATAGTGCTGTTAAGAATGAAGTTGACGAGTTTATGAAATCTATTATGGTTGACCAAATTCGGGAACTCAGACAAGATGTTATAAATGATTCTTTGGATGATTTGGAAGAGTTGTCGCTTACTGGGAAAAGAGACATTTCTAATTTTCTTGAAAATGTTACTGAACGAAATCCTATTATAAGTCAAGAATTTCTTAAAGCTGCAGTAGATGCATTAATCATAACAGAAAAGACGAAAAATGGCGCAACACTATTGAGTCAGCTTAGTCAGTTGAACGCCGAGAAAATAGACACTTTATCTGATCTTTTATCAACATGGGATGTTAATGATATTGCCTCTGTTTTGAATGAGGTTGATAAGCGGATTCTTGTAATAGAGGCAATTGAAAAGTTATACAGAGATCCTAAAACCGATGAATTGCATGTCCTTCATCCGCTTGTTTTAAATGCAA
>JBJEIW010000225.1:0-6447 GCA_051877435.1 Candidatus Ornithomonoglobus sp. | reverse complement strand
ACAGCCGGTACAGATGATTAAGCGGTCCGGCGCCGTAACCTAAATCCATTCCGTCCGCAATCGCGCCGACCACATATTCAGACGCCGCCTTTGCCGCATCCCGAACTGTTTTTCCGATAGCGAGAGAGCAGGCAAGGGCGGAGGACAGCGTGCAGCCGGTACCGTGCGTATTCGGGTTGTTTATGAGCTGATGCGGAAAGGCGGATACGGCTCCGTCATAAAATATATCACAGCCGTTAAGGTGGCCGCCCTTAAGCATAACGGCGCAGCCGTACTTATCATATAAAATTGCGGCGGCTTTTTCCATATCGGACTCCGAGCATATTTTACAGCCTGTAAGATATTCAGCCTCCGGCGCGTTAGGAGTGATTACATCTGATAACGGAAACAGTCTTTCCTTCATAAGCTCCGCAGCATCGGTCGGGAGGAGCTGTCTGCCGCTTGATGAAATAAGAATCGTATCAAGCACAACATTATCCGGTCTGAATTTTTCAAGCGTTTCGGCAATGACCGACACAATTTCTTTATTTACGCACATACCGATTTTTACACAGTCGGGAAAAATGTCGCTGAAAACAGCTTCAAGCTGCGGCTTTACAATATCAGCCGGTAATTCGTATACTCCGCTTATACCGAGAGTGTTCTGGATTGTGAGAGCTGTCGGCACGCTCATTGAGTAAAGCCCAAAGGCGGCAGCCGTTTTCATATCCGCCTGTATACCCGCGCCGCCGGAGGGGTCAGAGCCTGCAATCGTTAAAAAAGTTTTCACAGCATCTTCACCGCCTCTTTAAGTCTTTGGGAGTTTTCCTCTATATCTCCCTTAAAGATACCGGAAACAACGGCGATCCCATAGATGCCTGAGCCTTTAAGCTCCTCTACGTTATCAATGCTAATTCCGCCTATTGCGTAAACAGGGAGCATTGAGACTGACGTTATTTCCTTTAATGTGTCAATGGACATCTTTTTAGCGTCCCCTTTGGTTGCGGTTCCGAAAACCGCGCCGGAGCCTATATAATCCGCACCGTCTGAATATGCCTTCTGCGCCTGTCGGGCTGTTTTGGCTGTTACACCGATTATCGCGCCGCTGCCCAATATTCTGCGCGCATCGGCAGGCGAGGCGTCCCCCTGACCGAGATGCACACCGTCCGCGCCCGATTTAAGGCATACGTCTATATTGTCATTTATAATGAGCGGCACATTGTATTTTCTGCACACCGCAAGAGCTTCCTCTGCGTATTCAAGATACTTCTCATCGGGAATATTCTTTTCGCGAAGCTGTATAAGTCCCGCGCCTCCCTTGACAGCCGCTTCTATATCCTCGCCCAAGGATTTCTGTATCAGACCTCTGTCCGTTATTGCATATAATCTGTTAAGCATAGTAAATTGCTCCTAATCATTAGATTTGATTAAATTATAAAATAAATTCAGTCATAAGTCAAGTCTGTTTCAGCCTTAATTACAGTCTTATTCTTTTTATACAGCTTAAAGTCGGCATAAACGCATTTTATCAAATGAACCAGTCCGCACAGTATTACAAATATAACATACGAGTACACAAAAATTGCCATAATAACACCCCTTTACTCATGAACTTGTTGTATAATATGCTCACAAGCAATAAAAGGTGAGTTAGCCGGTAGGAAATAGCTTGACAAATGCGTCTAAAAGGTTTAAAATAGAGATAATAAATTTATGCCGAGGGCATGGTTATATAAAAGGAGGAAACATCAATGGGATTAACTTTAACTGAAAAAATCCTGTCGGCTCATCTTGTTGAGGGTGAAATGGTTAAGGGTACGGAAATCGGTATCAGAATTGACCAGACACTTACTCAGGATGCCACAGGCACAATGGCTTATCTTGAATTTGAGGCAATGGGGGTTCCGCGTGTTAAGACGGAGCGTTCGGTTGCATATATTGACCATAACACACTTCAGAACGGCTTTATGAATATGGATGACCACCGTTTCATCGGCTCTGTAGCAAAGAAGCACGGTATCTGGTTCTCACGTCCGGGCAACGGTATCTGCCATCAGGTGCATCTTGAACGCTTTGGCGTTCCGGGCAAAACGCTTATCGGTTCGGACTCTCACACACCGACAGGCGGCGGTATCGGTATGATCGCGATCGGCGCGGGCGGTATGGACGTTGCTGTAGCGATGGGCGGCGGCACATATTATATCACATGCCCGAAGGTTGTTAAGGTAGAGCTTACAGGCAGACTGCAGCCGTGGGTAGCGGCAAAGGATGTAATTCTTGAGGTATTAAGACGTCTTTCTGTTAAGGGCGGCGTCGGCAAGGTTATAGAGTATTGCGGCGAGGGCGTAAAGACACTGTCGGTTCCGGAGCGCGCAACAATCACTAACATGGGCGCGGAGCTGGGTGCCACAACCTCAATATTCCCGTCGGACGAAATCACGCTTGAGTTCCTTAAGGCGCAGGGCAGAGAGGACGCGTATACTCCGCTTTCGGCCGATCCTGACGCTGTATATGATGAAATTGTTGAAATCAACTTAAGCGACCTCGTTCCAATGGCGGCTTGTCCGCATTCACCGGACGCAGTCAAGACCGTCGAGGAAATCGGTCCGATGAAGATAGATCAGGTTTGTATCGGTTCATGTACAAACTCATCCTTTATGGATATGATGAAAGTTGCATATATATTAAAGGGCAAGACTGTTGCTCCGAGCGTTCAGCTTTCAATCGCTCCTGGCTCAAAGCAGGTTCTTACGATGCTTGCCGAGAACGGCGCGCTTGCTGACATTCTGGCGGCGGGCGCAAGAGTGCTTGAAAGCGCGTGCGGTCCGTGTATCGGTATGGGACAGTCGCCAAATTCGGGCGGTATCTCCCTCAGAACCTTTAACAGAAACTTTGAGGGACGTTCAGGCACAAAGGACGGTCAGATTTATCTTGTATCACCGGAGCTTGCGGCTGCTTCAGCTCTCACGGGTGTGCTTACTGACCCGAGAACACTGGGAGAAATGCCTGAATTTAAGCTCCCCGAGCACTTCCTTGTAAACGACAACATGGTTGTCGAGCCGGCGTCTGAGGAGGAAATGGACAGCATTGAGGTTCTGCGCGGACCGAACATCAAGCCGTTCCCGACATCAGAGCCGATGCCTGAGAATATTGACGCAAAGGTAAGCCTTAAGGTGGGTGATAACATCACAACCGACCATATTATGCCGGCGGGTGCAAAGATTCTTCCGCTGCGTTCGAATATTCCGGAGATTTCAAAGTATTGCTTTGCCGTATGTGACGAAAGCTTCCACGACAGAGCGCTTGAAATGGGAAAGAGCGTCATAATCGGCGGATCGAACTATGGACAGGGTTCGTCAAGAGAGCATGCCGCGCTTGCTCCGCTGTATCTGGGTGTTAAGGCTGTTATAACAAAGTCATTCGCAAGAATCCATATGGCTAACCTTATAAACGCCGGTATCGTTCCGATGACCTTTGCAGATGAGGCTGACTATGACAGAATCAATCAAGAGGATGAACTCAGAATCGAGAACATTGCCGGACAGATTGCCACGGGTGACACGATCAAGGTTACAAATGTGACAAAGGGCTTTGACTTTGACTGCGCCGTAAGCTTCTCGGACAGACAGAAGGAAATGCTCTATGCGGGCGGCTTGCTCAACTATACAAAGAATAAGAATTAAAACAGAGGATAATGTCCCGTTGCTTCGGCGGCGGGATATTTTTTCGGAGGTTCAGAAGCTCACAGAAGAAATCGCCGTGGCTGCGCTTGACAAAACAGTCAGATGGTGATATACTGAGTTTTAATATATAGCATATATATAGCAAACATCGCGAAGGAGATCACTATGATTAAGGATATACAGGAAGAAATTTTAAGGCTGAAAAAAGAGAAGGATATCTGCATTCTCGCTCACAGCTATGTTGCGCATGAGATTCTCGAAATTGCCGATTTTACCGGAGATTCGTACGCGCTCAGCGTTAAGGCGGCGGGGGTTCCTCATAAGAACGTTATCATGTGTGGTGTACGTTTTATGGCGGAGACCTGTAAAATGCTCTCGCCGGAAAAGCATGTTTTCCTCGCCAACGAGGAGGCAGGATGCGCTATGGCGGATATGATGGACAAGGAGCTTATCGAGGCGGTTAAGCCACACTATGAAGGGTATACGATTGTTGCATACATAAACACAACTGCGGAGCTGAAAACTATATGCGATGTGTGTGTAACCTCATCCTCTGCTGTAAAGATAGTAAATAATATTGAAAATAAGAACATTCTATTTATCCCGGACTGCAACTTAGGAGCGTATGTTGCCGCGCAGTGTCCTGATAAGAATATAAAGCTTTTAAACGGAGGCTGTCCGATTCATGCGGCGGTAACTCCGCGCGATGTTAAGCTTGCGCGTGAGAAGCATCCTGGGGTAAAGCTTCTCGTTCATCCCGAATGTCAGCCGGAGGTTGTGGAGCTTGCCGATTATGTCGGCTCAACATCGGGTATTATGGACTATGCCAGAAATTCGGCTGAAAAGGAGTTCATCATAGGAACGGAGCTGAGCATCGCCGAGCACCTTCAGTATGAGTGTCCGGATAAAAAATTCTATCCTCTCACTTCGGGACTTGTCTGCAAGAACATGAAGCTCACGACACTTATGGACGTATACAACTGCGTCAAGGGTAATGGCGGCGAAGAAATTATCCTGGATGAAGACACCATCGTTAAGGCGAGAAAATGTATTGATGAAATGATAAGACTGTCAAATTAAAAAAAAACATTGCCGGGAGGCTGTATCACTGTTTTTGATACAGCCTCGTTTTTAATTCTGCAGCTGCGGCTTATAGCCAAGCTTATCAAGCATCCGTAAATCATCCTTTACGGTTATGCCTGAGGTTGTAAGCATGTTCATTGTGATTGCGGCGTTTGCGCCCGATCTGAAGCAGCCTTCACCCATATCGCTCATAAGCCCGCGTCCTCCGGCAAGACGGATTGATGCTCTGGGGTTTATAAAGCGGTATATTGCGCATATTCTGCGCATTTCATCATCCGTAAGAATCTCGTTGCTTTCCATTGGTGTGCCTTTTATGGGGTTAAGCATGTTCACCGGGATTGAGAGAACGCCCAGCTCCCGCAGCTCAAGCGCCATATCAATTCTGTCCTCCATTGTTTCGCCAAGTCCCATTATTCCGCCGCTGCATATTTTAAGCCCTGCGGCTTCCGCTGCGTGAATAGCAGCAAGCTTATCCTCGTGGGTGTGGGTTGTGCACACCTTCGGGAAGAAGTTCTTTGAGGCTTCAAGATTATTATGTACTCTTGTGAGACCGGCTGCCTTTAAGCGTCGGTATTGTTCTTCATCAAGGAGACCGAAGGAGCCGCATATTGAAATATCAGTTTCTTTTTTGATCTTGCGGATTATGTCACAACACTTATCAACCTCATCATCGGTAAGCTTTTTGCCGGAGGTTACGAGTGAAAAACGGAGAATACCGGATGCCTCGTTCAGCCTTGCCGTTGCTGCTGCCTCATCAATACTTACAAGAGGGGAAACCTCGCAGCCTGTATCGTAATGGGCTGATTGCGCGCAGTAACGGCAGTTCTCAGGACATTTACCGCTTTTTGCATTGATTATGGAGCAGAGGTCAAAGCTGTTACCGCAGAAATACTCACGTATTTCATCGGCGGCAGTACAAAGCTTGTCAAGCGGCGCGTCAATGAGTGACATCGCTTCCGCTTTTGTTATATCTGTTCCGCTAATTATCTTGTTTTTTAATTTGTTAATCATTTTTTGAATCCTTTCTCTTTGAAAGCTGTACTTATTGTATCATAAATGAAGACTTATGTCAACCTTACAAAAATAAAGAGGTTTACAATCGTCAGAATTACCAATAAAATATGCCGGACTGTCAAAAATTTTGATGGTTTCAAAGAAAAAAATACTTGCAATAAATAACTTATTGTGATATAATAGCAACGAATTACGGACAGTCCTCTGCCTGTGGTCGGCATGAATGTCTCAGAAATAAAGGAGGATTTAATCATGAACACAAAAGAAATTCTTGATTCAATCGCAAAAGACCAGATTAGAACAGACCTTCCGGAAATCCAGGTTGGTGACACAGTAAAGGTTTACCAGAAGATTGTTGAGGGTAACAGAACAAGAACTCAGATGTTCGAGGGTACTATCATCAAGATTCAGGGCGGCGGTATCGGCAAGACCTTCACGGCAAGACGTATATCATACGGCGTAGGCGTTGAGAAGACATGGCCGGTAAACTCACCGAACGTTGAGAAGATTGAGGTTGTAAGACACGGTAAGGTTAGACGTGCTAAGCTCTTCTATCTCCGTGACAGAGTGGGTAAGGCTGCAAAGGTTAAGGAGAAGATCTGATCGCTCAAAGAGAAAGTGTGACCCGTATCGGACGGGTTATGGCTGTGGACGGTGTTATGCACCGTCCGGAGCTTTCTTTTTGTAT
>JBJEIW010000224.1:0-6491 GCA_051877435.1 Candidatus Ornithomonoglobus sp. | reverse complement strand
TTCGTAAAACTCCGCAGGAAAATCTTTCGTTCCTTTTTCGGCAATCATGCGATTTATGAGAGAAATCACCTTAGAAACGCTGTATGTCATAGTAATTCGTTGTCCTCCCAATCGTAATCATCTTCATCACCGCAGTAGCTTTCGTCGTCTAAACCGAGAAATAAGGAGCGTTCAACAGAAAAACTGCCGCTTTCAAGCGGAGTAAGCTCGCCCACCTTCTCTATCTCGTCCCAGAAATGAGGAATATGTTCAAGCTGCTCTGCGGTGGCATTTTCGGTTTCGCCCGTGATACCGGTCGGAGCAAAATGGTAGTATTCATACTCCACGTCAACCGTGTCGCTCTGATTGTGGCAGTAGATGAATTCATCAGCGCTGTCGCTGTTTTTGAGATATTCCTCACAGTTGCAATAGCTGCCCTCAAAGAATACCTCTGTTTCATTCCCCTGTGACAATTCAAGGCGTGTGAATGTGATGGGATGGGTAATATTTAGAGTGTTTACCAGTGCCGCGGTGTAGTCCTGTTCGTTGAGATAAGAGTGCAGCTGAAGAAATTCCTTGCGGTCTTTACGCAGAAAATCTCTCATTATGCGGCGGTCATTGGTAAAGTCCCAGGTGGTTTTATCAAGTCCGAGTCCGCGCTGGGCTGCTTTTGTGAGCAGTTTCATCGCATATTCGTCTGCAACGCACACGGCGGCGGGTTTGAGAAAATCATTTACCGCCGCCTCAAAACATTCTGTTCCGCGATCAGCAAGGTATTGGCGGCAGCTGCTCTGAAGGTGATTGAAAAAATCATAATCTCTTGAATAGGTCTTAGCAATATCCACAATATCCTCAAAATTCAGATGATTAGTCACTATCTGACCGTTTGAGGTGCTGTCGGGATTGTAGTACATCCAGCGTACCTCGTCCTTTTCATAGTCGATAAAGAAAACCTCTCGGTATTCAAGTTCGGGTTCGTTAAAAAGCATTATGCTGCCCATGCTTGCGCCGTCGGGCGTTGTTTCTCTGCCCATATTCGTGCGGATAAACAAATCAATGTAATTGAACGAAAATGAGTGCGTCTGTATCTCGTTAGGTGTGCTATCGGCGGCAGTAATTCTACGGAACAGAAAATCAACCTCGAAAGCAAGGTAGTTTTCAGCGTTCTTGGCGGCGGTGTAGTCATCATACGATGTGTGTGCGCCCATCTTCTCAATATCCATGAGAAAGAGCTGCTCCGCTTCGCAAAAGCTCTCCAGCTTACTGTATTCGTCGATTAGCCGCACCACATTTTCCGGTGAGATTGAAGGCGGGCAGACTATGTATTCCGTTCGGTCTGCAACATTCAGTGATATAAGGGTTGGTTTATTTAGGCTCATTGGTGTTCTCCTTCTCAATTCCGATAACAGCAACTAAAGGCTTGATATGTATTAGGTGAAATTTATTCACCATTGGCTCTGCACCTCCATATAATTATTTTAGAACCTCTTGACAAACCCTATTAAATAGGGTATAATAATATCAAAGGAGGGAATGCTATTGACAAGAACATTTGTTATGCTCCCCGAATTTGATAAGCAATGGGCAAATCTTGGGCTTACAGACAAGGATTTAAACAGATTGCAGCTTGAATTGCTTGAAAACCCACAAAAAGGCGATGTAATTCAAGGTACCGGTGGGCTGCGAAAGCTGCGCTTTGCCTTCGAAAACAGAGGAAAAAGCGGCAGCGCACGAGTTGCCTATGTTGATTTTGTTGTCTATGAGAAAATCTACCTAATAACCGTTTATCAAAAGAACGAAAAGGAAAATCTATCACAAGCCGAAAGGAACAATATCAAACGAGTGATTGAGTTCCTGGACAAACAGTTGAAAGGAGAATGATCCATGAGTGTTTATGAAAGCATTATGCAGGGTCTTAATGAAGCTGTTGAGTACGAAAAAGGCAATGTCAAGGCTCGTACTGCAACGATTTCCGTTGCTCCTATTCCCGACATTGATTCCGACGAGGTAAAGAGCATAAGAAACTCCCTAAACATGACGCAGGTTATTTTTGCTGCTGTCATGGGCGTTTCCGTAAAGACTGTAGAGGCTTGGGAAAGCGGCACAAACACTCCGTCCGGAACAGCTAGAAGAATGCTTTATATGCTGAAAACTGACCCGACTATCCCCGAAAAATTCAACCTCTATTGCAGATAAGGCTCTCCGCTCCGAGTATTCGGGGCGGTTTCTTATTCATTAAGGCAACACCGCATAATTATTACCGTTCAATTGCGCCGTCAGATTTTTCGTCAGATTGCATAAAGGCGACGCAGGCGGGCTGACGCCCGTCAAGGAGTCTTTGTGCAATATGGCGGAAAATATGCAAGCAAGTGGACGGTAAAGGCGTTAGCCGTTAATTGTGCGGTGTTGCCTTAAAACTTTGCTTTCCATTCCGACTTTACCTCAAGCGTATAGTGCATTGGAGCAAGGCTTGACCATGCAAAATCATAGGGTATCTCAACCTCTATCGTTCCCTCAACGGAAAATTTCTCGGCTGTGCTTGTGTCGCTTGGAGCACGGGGAGCCGGGGTTACTGAAAAGGTAATGTTCTTTATCGTGCATTGTGCAATTTCGCCGTTGGACATGGCATTATTCATATACTGCATGATTTGCGCCTTAGTCGCGGTATGTGATTCACGCCACACATAGCCGCCTGTGTTAGAATAGCTTGCTGCCTGTCCCTCGCGCACATTCTGATATAGTTTCGCGTAATTTGACACGGAAACATGAATGATAGCGTCCTCATACTTGTCGCGAATTGCTGCCGCCTCGATATTTATGCGGATAACCTCAAAAATACCAAAGGCAAGCAGCATTACAACGATAACAATAACCGAGGTCATGACCGTAGAAAAGCCCTTGTTGGAGCGTAACCTTTTAAGCATTTTTCCAGTACACCTCCGAGATACCGTTTGCGCTGGATGAAATTGTGATCGGGTGGCCGGTAAAAACAAAGAATGATAAGTCCACTTGTGTGGATACTGTGACGGTGAATGTATCGCCTATCTGTATCTTACCGTTTTTCGACCATACAACGGTTGGGGTAATTCCGCTGGTTTCGTTTAGCCTTTCAAGCCGAGCGGTGGTTTCGCTGCCTACTCTGCCGGCGATCTCTGCCTCACGGCAAAGCTCGTTCGCGTAATTGTTCAGAGTCATTTTCGTAAGGAAAACGGGGGCAACGGTGATGATGAACATTAGCATCATTACCATTATCATCACGAAAATCGTAACGCCGACATAAGTGCTTCCTTTCTTTTCAGCAAGCCGATTTATGTACTTACGCATACGCACCTCCTTAAAAGCTGAACAGCGTACCAAAGCTGTCGAACATGGTTGTTCCGAGTACGACAACATAAAGGAGCAGCATAACCATCAGCAGCACCATAGACAGCCTGTTGATTTTCGGCGGTATCTTCAGCGCAAAGTTGCGGAGTATCTGCTTTTGGTATTCGGAAAAACGATATATGAGCGTTTCCCAGTAAACGTGCGTATCCGAGCCACGCGCCATTTCGATAAGTCCTCTTGTTACCTCGGAAAGCTGCGTAGAGCCTATTCTGCCCTCAAATCTGGTAATAGCAGCCTCCCAATTTGAAGAACGCATATCGGCTATGGTTATCTCTAATTCCTCGCGGAAATACGGTGAGAATGTGTCCTTGTGCTTTTCAAGAATGGAGAGGACATTGTGGTCGGTTTTTATCTCCTGCGCTATTGCACCGACAAAGCGCGGAAGATCGGTGTCTATCTGTTCTCGTTTCATTTTGATAGCCTCGGAGATTTTTTCCTGCGCGTTTGTATACTGTAACACGCCGAGAACAACCATGAGCAGAGCAAATATCACCGGAACAGCCTGTACATACTGATTGTCTATCATTGACGCGACAAGTGCGCCGAGGATATAAACGGGTATTCCGAGCAGAGCGTATGCGCCTGCCTTGACGATAGCTCTTGCCTCGTAAAGCTGCGGCGACATGGATATGTGCGCTATTTTCAGATTAGCCTCTAACTGCTTTTGCCGTATATCCGACATTGGCAGCAGCTTTGACACAAACAGAGCCGCGTTGTTGTACATTTGCGAAAGCCCGTCCGGTGCGGGACGGTTGCGGGGTCCAATCGCTCTTATCGCCGCCGTTGTCTTTGAGGAGGGCACTTTCAGCAGAACAAGTGCGAATGAATACGCACCTCCTGCAAAAAGCAGGCAGGCGGCAAGCACCATAGCTTTCAGAGAAATGTCAATTAAGCTCAATCAGATCACCTCTTATATTCAATGGGCTGGGTGTACTTATATGTGAGTGCAATAACGATAATGACCGTAACAGCTACTACACAATTCACTATCTGCCCGGCAAGCGTTTCTGTGAGAACGGCAAACCAGTCCGCATTGAGGAAAAAAATCAGCGGATAATTCGCAAGGACAAGCCCTATCATCGTGAACACCTCTTTGCGCGGCTGCATTATCATGTTTTTCAGTTCCGCATTAACTATGCGAATATCTGAAAGACGCGCCGCCAAAGGCTGGAGTGAGAATTTCTGTTCGGAATTATCCTGGCACTCTATCAGCGTATCGCACCATTCGTGGAAAATCTCGTTGTCAATCTCGTCCTTGAGCTGCTCGATAGCAAGTTTGACATTGGAGGAAATCATATCCACACGGGTGAGAAAGTTGATGAAAGCGTACTGTACAGGAGGGTTGATGTGGTCGATGGATTGTCTTACCGCATAGGCTATATCGCCGTTTGATATGTAATTTGTTGTGATGATGGACAACGCTGTTTCCAGCTCCTCTGCGATATGAGCCTTGTAGCTGGAAAGGAGCAGCTTAACATACACATACGGTATTACAAAAGCTGCGGCAATAAGCACTACTGAAATGAGAAGATTGTTGAACAACGCACCAAGCAGCACTCCAACAACACCGCCGACAACCGCCGCAGTGATAAGCAGAGAAAACTTGTTTTCGGAGTGCGTTGCCGCAAGAGCGTTCGTGATGTTGTCGATCATGCGCTGCATACGCGACTTTTTTATCTTGCCCTGCGCCACAAGTACCTTGTATTTAAGGCTGCGGTCACGGTGGAGCAGCGACATAATATCATCTGTTATCCTCTGCGGAGAAAGTCCGAGAAGAATGACTACGGCAGCAGAGAGCAGCAGCGCAGCAAGCAGATAAATTATCTTCATAGTTATACCCTCCCGTATATTTCAAGTTTGTCCTTCGGTACGCCGTTGTCACGCAGGCGTTTCATAAAGTTTTCGGTGGGCGGATTGACCTTGACGTGCTTGCCGATTATTCTCGCCGTTCCGTCCGGGTTACGCACCTCGTCAATAATATCATAACGATAAAGGGTGCGGGTTTCGTACTTTCCTTTCTCACCCTGAATACATTCCGCTATTTCCATGATGTGACGCGATCCATCATCAAGCTGCTTGAGGTAAATTCCGATAGGGAATGCCTCTGTTACAAGCGAGAGGATAGTATCAAGCGGCAGAGAGTGCGCCTGCAGGCAGAGCGTCGCAAGGCGGGTGTATATCTGGTGTGTGGAGGACGCGTGTGTGGTCGTAAGAACGGTGTGTCCTGTCCGGGCTGCCTCCTGCGCCTGCCACGCTTCCTCGTTTTTCATTTCAGCAACGCAAATTGAGTTAGGGTGCATGGTAAGGCACATAGTAAGCAGCTTTGCTAATGTTACGTCCCGTGCCGGGTCATCGGTTTCCTTTGTGACGAGGTGGAGAACGTCGTTGATAACATTACCGTTCTCATCACGCTTTACAAGGTCAAATTCTCTCACAGATTTTTCGAGCGTGATCAGGCGCTTGTTGTTCGGATAGTTTGACATTATATCAGCCATAATAGTGGTCTTTCCGGAGCCGGTTTCACCGGCATAGCACTGCGAAATGCAGAACAGAGTGTGACAATGCCGAAAGTACCGGTACCGCCTTTGAGAAGTCCGAGACTTGCCCTCACGGTCGTATAAGCGTCCGAAACGGCGTTTCCTACAACGGGCACGGAATTTGACATCAGAAACTTTGCGGTTTTGGCAGTAACACCCTCAGCGGATTTCCCGATAATACTCTGTATGGTGAGAAGACCAGTAAAGGTTGTCATAAAAAAACCTAAGATTATATTAACAGCTTTTTTGAGAGCCTTTATTATTTCGCCGAGTTTGAGGGAAGTGCATACGGCGTCAGCGGCTGACATTGCTGTACACATACTAAGCATAGGCATTAAAATCATATTGCAAATCTGTATTGAAAAGGAGCTTACACCTATTATAGTGAGAGTATAAGCAGAAATGGAGAGGGCGTTTCCGCTGACAGCGGATATTCCTGCAAATATAGGTATGAACGCATTCATAAATAATGCACAGCCGTTTACAGCCGCCGATATAACCGCAAAACATTTTGAAAGCGGCTGAAATACTATGTTCACACATACCAGTACACATACTATCCCGAATACCTTTTTAAGACTGTTTTCGGAG